>NZ_JAWVZL010000018.1:0-50534 GCF_033722195.1 Marinobacter sp. | reverse complement strand
CGAGATGAGAAGGGAATTCAGCGAACCCTCCGGGCCGGAGCCTGCCCCGGCCAGTATTCTGGTGGCAGACGATGATCCAAGACTGTTAAAAAGCCTGGCCGGGCTGCTTGAGCAGCAGGGCTACGACGTAACCTCCGCATTGGGTGGCCGGGCCGCCTGCGATGCCCTGGAGCGCAAGCGTTTTGACCTGGCCATGCTGGACCTGAGGATGCCGGAGGTGGACGGCTTCGACGTCATGGCCCACGCCGCCGGCGTCCAGGCCAATTGCGGCATCATCGTGGTCAGTGGCGAGAGTTCATTCAGCGCTGTCAGCCGCGCCCTGCGGCGGGGTGCCCAGGACTACATCAAGAAACCCTTCGATCCGGACGAACTGCTTGCCACCCTGGAGGCGGTCCTGGGTAAACAGTCCTTGGTGCGGGCCCACGCCGACATCCAGCTGCGGCTGGAAAAGTCCGAGGCGCTGCATCGCTACATCGTCAACAGCTCACCGGACATCGTCTTCATGCTGGACCACGATGGCCGCTTCTGCTTCGTCAACAACAAGGTCGAGGCCCTGCTGGGTTATCAGGCCACGGAACTCAACGGCAAACATTTCCGCAATATCCTCGATGAGCAGGATGTGGTTCGGGGTACCTACGCCTTGCAGGATCCCGGCATCAACGCCGACAACCCGCGCACTCTGGAGGTCCGGCTCAAGACCCGGGGCAGCCGCAAGGCCAATCGCTACTTCGAGATCACCGCCTTCCCTATCGACCACGAAACCTGGCCCCTGGCGGTGGACGCCAATGTCCGGGAGGCCGGCCGCAAAGCCCGTTTCTACGGCACCGCCCGGGACGTGACCGAACGCAAGGAGGCGGAAGCCTTTATCAATTTCCAGGCCTATCATGACCTGCTGACCCGCCTCCCCAACCGGGCCCTATTCAAGGACCGGCTCAACCTGGCCATCACCCAGGCCAGGCGCAGCGACCAGAAACTGGCGGTGATGTTCCTGGACCTGGACCGTTTCAAGATCATCAACGACACCCTTGGTCACGCCATGGGGGACCGGCTGCTCCAGGCTGTCACCCAGCGCCTGGAGAACTGCCTGCGCAAGGGCGACACCCTGTCCCGCTTCGGCGGCGACGAGTTCACCCTGCTGTTGCCAGAGATTGCCCACCACGACGACGCCCGTCGCATTGCCAAGAAGCTGATCCAGGCCCTTAAGGCGCCCTTCCAGTTGGGCGAGCACGAGGTCTTCGTGGGGGTCAGCATCGGTATCGCTCTCTTTCCCGACGCCGGCGAAAACATGGACCAGTTGATCCAGAACGCCGATATCGCCATGTACCACGTCAAGGCCCGAGGCAAGGACGGTTACCGCTTCTTCAGCGATACCATGAGCATTGATACCGCCAACCGGCTGTCGCTGGAGCGGGATCTGCGCCAGGCTCTGGACAACAACGAGCTGCGGGTGTTCTACCAGCCCCAGGTGTGCGCCCGCAGCGGCCGGATTGTCGGTCTGGAGGCCCTGGTGCGCTGGCAGCATCCGGAGCGGGGCCTGCTCTACCCCCGGGATTTCCTGGCCCTGGCGGAGGAAACCAAGCTGATCGTGGATCTCAGCGAACAGGTGCTGGCCATCGCCTGCCGCCAGGTCCGACAGTGGATCCTGGCCGGTCACGACAAGCTCCGGCTGGCCGTCAACCTGTCGCCGATCCAGGTGGATCATCCCCGATTCGTGGAGAACCTGGTGCAGCAGCTGCACAACCACAAGTTCCCGGCCAGCAATCTCGAGATCGAGATTACCGAAAACACCATCATGAACGACCTGGAGCAGATCAGTCAGAAACTCCGGGAACTGGCAGGAATGGGGGTACGGATTGCCATCGATGACTTCGGTACCGGCTATTCCTCCCTCAACTACCTGCACCGGCTGCCGATCCATACCCTCAAGGTGGACCAGTCCTTTGTCCGGGGCATCCGTTCGGGGGAAGACGGCGCTTGCATCGTCAATGCCATCGTGGCCATGGCCCACGGCCTGAAGCTGGACATCGTTGCCGAGGGCGTGGAAACCGACGCCCAACTGGCCTACTTGCAGAATCTGGGCTGCCATCAGGTTCAGGGCTTCTTCTACGGCCCCGCCCAGCCGGCCGAGGCCATCTCGCGGATGCTGGACCACAAATCCCTGCGGGCCGTGGTCTGAGCCGGTATCAGGGCAGCGATTCGGGGACGTACCGGCGGTAGATACGGTCAAGCTCACCGGCGTCGGCCAGTTCCTCCAGGCGCTTGCTCACCCGATTCTTGAATGCGTCGGACCAGTCCCGGTCCACACTCAGGTGAATAGGGTAGTCCGGTATGATGGGGCCAAGGTCCACCTCGCGAAAGCAGTCACCGTTGCCGGGGAAAGCCTTCAGGTGATGCCGCAGGCGGGACACCATCTCCACGAAACCGTCGGCCCGACCCAACTGCACCAGACTCAGCCCGGCCTCGAAGCGGTCGACTGGTACCGCCTGCAGGTATCCCCTCTCCCCCGCCTCCGAAATCGCCAGGTAGTCGAAGTGGCGCAGCATCACCACCGACAGGTCTTTCAGCTGGTCGATCGAGGTAATCCGGGCGGGCAGATCCGTACGGCAGGTCAGCAGGATGTGGCGGGTGGTGAACAGGGGCTGGGCCAGCATCTCACCTTCGACACCGAAAGAGTTCCACACCGGAGCATCGAATGCCACCCAGTGGTTTATCCGGTTCTCGTGCACCTGAACACGCAACCGGTTGACCGGCAACACCTGATGGGTGACCTCATAGTCGGTGCCGGCGAAGATGGCGTCCACCATGTCCGACACAATACCGCCACGGCTCTGGTTGTCTTCCACAATCTGGAACGGTCGGGTCTTCGCGTCCACCACCAGGTAACGCACCGTGACCGTTTCATCAGCCCGCAGGGCACCGGCCAGGCATAGTACGGCCGCCAACCCGGCGAACAGACCCTTGCGCTTGCAGACAGCCAATTGACCACCTCTTCAACGAGGAACTGAGGGGGAGTATAGAACGCCGGTGATTTTTCGGTCACCACTTTTCGAGCGGCTCGCAATGGGCCGAACAGGCAGCAAAATATTTAAAACGGATTGTAGAACACTCTGATTTTAAATTATGACGCGGTTTGCAAAGTGTTGCGGTACGTAACGCAATGTATCCGGAAATGCGCGCTACTGCACATAAATGGCCCCCTCGACTCTCTAAGCTTTTTTCCACAGGCCCCCGCGGGCACAGGCTCCGGTCCCCAAACCGGGCCGGCCCTGACAACCACAACAATCGCGGCGGGTTCACTTGACATGGGAAGGCTGCCACAACAATGCGCGACAAATACAAGTACATCGGCCCGGTTTACGACTTTCTCAGCAATCTCTACAGCGGCAAGAACATCCATCGCTGCAAGACCGCCATGCTGGATGTGGAAACCATCAAACCCGGTACCCGGGTCCTGTTCGCCGGGGTCGGTCATGGCCGCGACGCCATCCGGGCCGCCGAACTGGGCGCCGAGGTGACGGTGGTGGACCTGTCGGAAACCATGCTGCGCAAGTTTGCCGATGCCCAGCAGAGGGAGGCGCCGCAACTTCGGATCCGTCGTATCCACAGCGACATCATGCAGGTCACCGAGTACGAGCAGTACGACATGGTGGTGGCCAACTTCTTCCTCAACGTGTTCGACGAGAACATGATGGTGCGGGTGCTGGAGCACCTGATCCGACTGGGCAAACCGGACGCCCGGGTGGTGGTGGGAGACTTCTGCTACCCCACCGGCAATATACTCGCCCGCCAGTTCAAGAAGCTCTACTGGTACATGGCGGTCTTCATCTTCTGGCTGTTCGCCAACAACGCCTTCCACAAGATCTACAACTACCCCGAACACATGCAGCGGCTGGGGCTGCAGGTCACCGAGAAAAAGCACTTCAAGCTGCTGAACATGAACTGCTACTGGTCGATCCTCGGCCAGAAACAGGCGCGCTGACAGTCCCGATACCCAACAACAAGATGGCCATAACCTGGGGAGACACCCGATGACCGACCAAACGCTGCTGCTGGACCGCCAAGGCACCCTGGCCGCGGAAGGTGCCTTCACCTTCGCCGAGCGGGTGGACTACCTGAAGCAATACGGCACCCATTCCCAGTCGTTTTCCACCCTGCAGCCGGGCATGGACTATTTCGATCTGCCCGGGGTGGGCTATATCGGCTTCATGCGCAAGTGGGGCATGACCTTCGTGCTGTCGGATCCGGTTACCGCGCCCGAGCATTTCGAACTGATCCTGGAGCGCTTTCACTGCCGCTATCCCAACGCGTCCTATATCCAGGTGTCCAAACCGGTGGTGGACTACCTGCATCGGCGTTTTGGCCTCTACGGCACCCAGTTCGGCAGCGAATCCCGCATCGATCTGGCGGAGTGGTCCCTGAAGGGGAAGAAAAAGCAGATCATCCGGACCGCCCTCAACCAGGCCGAGAAGAACGGCATCACCGTCAAGGAGCGGTTCAGCGACGACAATACCCGGGAGATTTCCGAGGCCTGGATCCGCACCCGCAAGTGCAAGAGCAACGAGATCCGTTTCCTGATCCGGCCCATGGAAATGGACTATCGGGAAAACGAGCGACATTTCTACGCCTACCAGGACGGCAAGGCGGTGGGTTTCATCTACTTCGACCCGGTCTACCGCAACAACCGGATCATCAGCTACGTGCCCAATATCTCACGGGCCAACGCCGATTTCCGGCAGGGCATCTTCTATACCCTGATGGCTCACGCCATGGAAGTTTTCCAGAGCGAGGGCGTGCCCTACCTGGATCTGGGCCTGATCCCGCTATCCCTGGACCCGGCCACCGAACGTCAGGAAAGCCGGCTGCTGAAACGCATTCTGCATGGCCTCTACGACCATGGCACCTTCCTTTACAACTTCCAGGGGCTGGAGTTCACCAAATCCCGCTTCCGCGGCAGCGCCTTCAAGACCTACTGCTGCCACCGCCGTGCCCTGCCGGCGCTGGAATTCCTCGCCATGTTCAAGCTGACTCGGCTCCTGTAACCGGAGCCGCCAGCGGCCAGCCGCCGGTCAGCGAACCCGGCGCCAGGCCCAGCCGGGTCATGAAACCTTCCAGCCCCAGGGGCAAGGCGTCAGTGAACCCGGCCGACACCGGCCCTGCCGTTGCCGCGGTCAGAGCGGCATAACCGGCCTGCTCAAGCAGATGTCGGGTACGCCGGGCGATGGCAGAACCCGAATCCACCCAATGCCGCACCTCCGGCAGGCACATCTGCAGTTGCGCCCGGATCAGCGGATAGTGGGTGCAGCCGAGCACCACCGTATCCACCCCGGCTTCCCGGAACGGCACCAATGCCGCCGCCAGCGCGGACTCCGGCAGCGCCTTGGGATCGGAAACCCAGGCCTCGATCCAGTGCACCAGATCCGGCTGGCCGATGCGGGTCAGTTGGCAGTCGGCGGCAAATTCCCGCACCAGCCCGTCCAGGTAGGGCCGCCGCACGGTGGCGGGCGTGGCCAGCAGACCGATGCGGCGGTTGGCAGACAGGGCCGCGGCCGGCTTGATGGCCGGTACCACCCCCACCACCGGCGTGGCAATGGCTTCCCGCAGGCTTGGTAGTGCCACGGTACTGGCGGTGTTGCAGGCAATCACCACCAGATCCACCGGCTGTTCCGCCAACGCCTGCCTCACGAGGCTCACCACCCGCCCGGTGACCACCGCCTCCGGCTTGTCGCCATAGGGGAAACCGGCGTTGTCCGCCAGGTAGCGCAACTCCACGCCGGGCAGCTCGGCACGGATGCCGGCGGCGATGCTGAAGCCGCCGACACCGGAATCGAACACCAGCACCTGCGGCTGCTTCACCCCAGTCCCTCCTGGGCGGCGATTTCCCGCTCCATGGCCTGAATCAGCCGGCCGGCGATGGTGGTGTCCGGGGGCACCGGTGGCAGGGCGCCGGGCTCGAACCAGCCGGCATCCGCCAGCTCGTCCTCCTGCAGCACCAGGTCGCCGCCGGCGTAGTCGGCAAAGTAGCCCAGCATCAGCTGATGTGGGAAAGGCCAGGGCTGGGACGCCCGATAACGGACGTTGGTGACCTCCAGGCCGGTCTCTTCTAGAACCTCCCGAATCACCGCCTCTTCCGCGCTCTCGCCGGGCTCCACGAAACCGGCGATCAGGCTGTAGTAATAGCGCCGGGTGCGTGACGAGCGGGCCAGCAGGAAACGGTCACCCCGGCGGATCACCACGATCACACAGGGCGCCAGTCGGGCGTACCAGGGAATCCGGCAATGCTCGCACCAGCGCGCCCGTTCGGCGGGATGATAGCCGGTGGCGCGGCCGCAGCGACCGCAGTAACGGTGATCCCGCCACCCCTGCTGGACCTGGATGGCGGTGCTGAGCATGGCGGCGGTGGCACTGGCGGTGGTCAAGACTGCGTCCCGCAGCGGGACCCGCTCGCTGGCGCTGAAAGGCGCGTCGGCGGACATCTCGGCGACGTAGACGTTGCGGCCCTCGAAGCGCCCCACATAGACCGGCTCGCTGTCGCCGTCGAGCCAGTTGCCGGCCTCCGACCAGGGCAGCAGCCACTGGCCGTTGCGGGATACCACGGCCTGGTCGCACAGTGCCACCACGCCGTCCTCAACGGACGGACCCTCGCGACGCCAACCGGCAGCCCACTGAGTCATTGCACCACCCCCGCCATTTCTGTTGGGCAGAATGTAGCACATAGCCGCTTGCGCCATAAGACGGCGCCCGCTTTGCGCAAACCGGGGGAGCAAGTACACTTAGCGCCAGTTTTGTTAACAGAGCGAACCTGTATGCGACTGATTCCGGGCCTGAGCGGCTTTTTCCTGACCCTTTTGCGCAAGATGCTGTACCTTTGGGTCCGGACCGACGTCATGGGGGCCAGCCGCGAGGCCCTTGAGCTGGATCCCAACAAGCCGGTCTGCTACGTGCTGCAGTACAGTTCCCTGTCCAGCCGCCTGGTGCTGGAGCAGGAGGTGCGGCGGGCCGGACTGCCCCCCGCCAATCGGCCGCTGCCGGTCCATAACGGCCCGGACCGCTCGTTCTTCTTCCTATACCATCGCACCGGCGGCCTGTTCCGCCCCCGCCAGACCCCGGTGACCACCGCCCGCATGCGGGAATACGTCAGATTGTGCCAGCAGGACCCCACCCTGGATGTCCAGGTGGTTCCGGTTTCGCTGTTCTGGGGCCGCTCCCCGGACAAGGCCAAGTCCCTGATCAAGATGATCCTCTCGGACACCTGGTCGGTGGCGGGCCGGCTGCAGAAGTTCCTGATCATCCTGGTGCACGGCCGCAATACCTACGTGCAGTTCAGCCGGCCGCTGTCACTGAGCGCCGTCATCGACGAGTACCGGGACAGCGAGGAGAAAGCCGAGCGCAAGTTGGCCCGTATCCTGCGCACCCATTTCCGCCGGGTCCGCCAGGCGGTACTGGGACCCGACCTGTCCCACCGCCGGACCCTGGTGGAAGGCCTGGTGCGCACGCCGGCGGTCAAGGACGCCATCCGGGAGACCGCCCGCAAGGACGACATTCCGCCGGAAAAAGTGCGGATCAAGGCACGCAAATACGCCGACGAAATCGCCGCCAGCATGTCCATTGCCACCATCCGGTTCCTCGAGGTGCTGCTCAGCCGGCTGTGGAACCGGATCTACAACGGCATCGCCGTCAACAACATCCAGGTGGCGCAGGATGTGGCCCAGGACAATGCGGTGGTCTACGTGCCCTGCCACCGCTCCCACATTGATTACCTGCTGCTCTCCTACGTGCTCTACCGTAACGGCCTGATGCCGCCCCACATCGCCGCCGGCATCAACCTGAACATGCCCATCGTGGGCCCCATCCTGCGCCGGGGCGGGGCCTTCTTCATGCGCCGCAGCTTCAAGGACAACCCGCTCTACAGCACTGTGTTCAACGAGTACATGCACGTGATGTTCACCCGCGGCTACTCGGTGGAATACTTTGTCGAGGGTGGCCGCAGCCGCACCGGGCGGATGCTGCAGCCCCGGCCGGGCATGCTGGCGATGACGGTGCGTAGTTTCCTCAGGGATCACCACAAGCCGATCGTGTTCATTCCGGTCTACATCGGTTATGAAAAGGTCATGGAAGGCCGGTCCTACCTGGGTGAGCTGAGGGGCAAGAAGAAACAGAAGGAGAGCATTTTCTCGCTGGTGCGCACCCTGCGCCGCCTGCGCAGCTCCTTTGGCCGGGTCGCGGTCAACTTCGGCGAGGCCATCCCGTTGGCGGGCCTGCTGGACGAGGTTCATCCCAGCTGGCGCCAGGAAGCCTATGACCAGGATTACCGGCCGGCCTGGCTGAACCAGGCGGTGGACACCCTGGCCACGGAGGTGGCCACCCGCATCAACGCCTCGGTAGCGGTCAACCCCATCGGCATGACCGCCACGGTGCTGCTCAGCACCGAACGACTGAGCATGGACGAGGGCCAGCTCAGCCGCCTGATGGACCAGTTCGCGGAACTGCTGCGGGCCTTCCCCTACGCCAGCACCGTCACCCTGCCGGAGGGCCATGGCAAGGACTGGATCGATTACTGCGAGGGCATGGGCCTGGTCAACCGCCAGCACCAGAAGCTGGGGGACATCATTGCCCTGGAGGGCAACAACGCCATCCTGATGACCTACTACCGCAACAACATCCAGCACCTGTTCGCGCTGCCGTCACTGATTGCCTGTCTGTTCGAGAACAACGCCTCCCTGGCCCGGGAGAAGGTGGTGTTCCTGGCCAGTGTGGTCTATCCCTACCTGCAGTCGGAGCTGTTCCTGAAGTACCAGGCCGACCAGGCCGAACAGGTGGTGGACCAGTGGCTGGACGTGCTGGTGGCACAGGGCCTGCTGCGGGTGGACGGCAACCGCCTCTGCCGGCCGGAGGAAGGCACCGATGCCATGCTGCGGCTGCGGGTGCTTTCACGCTTTATCATCCAGACCCTGGAGCGCTACCACATTGCCATTGCCATCCTGCGCAAGCACGGCTCCGG
This sequence comes from Marinobacter sp., assembly GCF_033722195.1. Taxonomy (GTDB): domain Bacteria; phylum Pseudomonadota; class Gammaproteobacteria; order Pseudomonadales; family Oleiphilaceae; genus Marinobacter. Next base: position 41,536 of record NZ_JAWVZL010000018.1, on the reverse strand, counting down.
CAAGATCAGCGCCGCCGAGCTGGAAGAGCAGAGCACCCTGCTGGCGGAACGCATGGCCATCCTGTTTGGCCTCAACGCCCCGGAATTCTTCGACAAGAGCCTGTTCCGGAACTTCATCGCCAACCTGCAGAAAAACGAAGTCATCACCACCGACGCCAATGGCCAGCTCTGCTACAGCGAGGGTCTGGACGAGGTGGCCGAGGATGCCCGGCTGGTGCTCAATGTGGAGAAGCGCCAGGCCATCCAGCAGGTCACCATGCTGGGGGCCTGAGTGCCGCCTCAGGCGTTGGGCAGGGCCCGGAGGGGGTAGATATCGTAGCGGCTGGTCTTGCCCTCGACCCGGGCCGCCGGCTCCGGTCCTTCCACTGCCGGGGCCTTGCGGGGGCGCTTGACCACCACCCGGTAGCGGGCGCGGGTCAGGGCCGCCGCCAGCAAGCCGCCGGCATCCTCGTCGGCGCCCACCAGGTCGCGGAAGATCCGCATTTCCTTTTTCACCAGGGCCGATTTGTCCCGGTGCGGAAACATGGGGTCCAGGTAAATCACATCCGCCAGATCCGACTCGCCGGCCTGAAGCCAGGAGGTGCTCTCGGCGTGGATCAGCGTCATCTGCGCCATCACCCCGGCAGTCGCCGGGTTCAGGCGGCCCCGGGCCAGGCCATCCGCCAGTAAGGCGTGGACGATAGCGGAGCGCTCGAGCATAGTGACCCGGCAACCCAGGCCGGCAAGCACAAAGGCGTCCTGGCCCAGGCCCGCGGTGGCGTCCAGTACATGCAGCGGCTGCCGGGTTTTCTTCAACCCCACCGCCCTGGCCACCAACTGACCTGTGCCGCCGCCATGCTCAAGACGATACCCAGCCTTACCGGTGGCGAACTCCACCCGAACTGGACCGGGCGCGCCTTTGCCCGTCATCTGCAGACCCAGGCCGTGCTCATCGCCAAACAGCAGGTAAGGAAAATCGCTCACCCGGCGCGGGTCGCGGCTGCCAAGGAATTGCAGTTCGAGGCGACGGGCGAGCTCTTCCAGAGCCCGTAAATCCGCCAGGGGAGAACCGGCCACGGCAAGGGTGGCGGCAGGATCGGGAGGCATCAGACGCGGATATCGATGCCCGCCAGTTCCACGTCAGAGCCGTCGCGCTGACCCGCCACCGAGGCGAACACGTCGAGCGCGCGGGCACTGGCAAATGGCAGTTCGTCGGCGCGAAAACGCTCAAGGCGGGTGTCTTCGGCGGCCTGGCGGGCTTCAACCCGACGCTCGATGGCAACCGTGTCGATGATATCCGGCTGACGGGTGTTGCTGCGTTCCGCCTGGGGACCGAGGAAGGACTGGCGCACCGAATCGGTGGTGGCGTTGGGGCCGGTGGCCGCCGGATTGCGCGCCACATCGGGCCGGCTGCGGGCGGCAGTGGCTTCCGACTGGGCGGGAAACGGAGCGTTTGGATTCAGGCCGGCGACCATTGATCAAATTCCAGGCAGTTTTGGCAAGAACCTCAATTATGAGGCCGGCGCCGGAGAAATAAAACCCCTACCAGAGCACCAGCAGCAACACCGCGCCCAGCACCAGCCGGTAGATCACGTAAGGCATCAGGCCAAGACGCTCCAGAAAGGCCAGGAACAGGTGAATACAGATCACCGCGCTGACAAACGACATGACGGCCCCCAGCGCGATGGAGGTCCAGTCCGCGGCCTCACCCAGCTCCACCAGTTCCAGTACCTTGAGCAGGCCCGCGGCGGCGATCAGCGGGATCGACAGCAGGAACGAGAACCGCGCCGCCGACTCCCGGTCGAAGCCCAGGAACAGCGCCGCGGTCATGGTGATACCGGAACGGGAGGTGCCGGGAATCAGTGCCAGCGCCTGGGCCACTCCGATGATCAGGGCATCCCGCATCGACAGTCCGGCGAGGCCGCGCTGGCGCCGTCCGACCGCGTCGGACCACCAGAGTACCAGGCCAAAAACGATGGTGGTGATGGCGATCACCAGCCCCGAACGCAGGTGGCCGGCAATCCAGTCATCCAGCAGCAGGCCCGCCAGGCCGGCCGGCACCGTACCCAGTATGATGGCCCAGGCCAAATAGCTGTCCGGACCCACCCGGCGCTGGCAGCTGTCCACCACCCAGGCCCGGCCCAGCTGGAAAACCTGCCGACGGAAGTACCAGACCACCGCCGCAAGGGTGCCCACATGAACCGCCACGTCGAACGCCAGGCCCTGGTCGGGCCAGCCCAGCAACTGCGAGGGCAGGATCAGATGGGCCGAACTGCTGATAGGCAGAAACTCGGTGAGGCCCTGGATAATGGACAGCACGATGATATGCCAGAGGTCCATGGCGGCACTTCCTGAATCTGGAATGGGAGGGTGATTTAACGACCAGGCAGCTTCTGCCAGGTGACTTCATCGCGCAGGTAGACCGGCCGGGCCATGGCCGCCGGCACGGTTTCCCCCCGCTGCCAGGCCTGCCGCCCCAGCAGGGCCACTTCCCGGGCCCGGGGCACCGGCTCGGTGTCGGGTGCCGGGACACTTGCGCCGACCTCGGCCGGCATTCGGCTTTGGAAGCGCCAGCCGGAGCCGGCACCCACCCACCGGGCGACACCGTCAACCAGACTCACCGCCTCCGGCGCCCTCACCTGTTCGGCGGCCAGCGGCGTGGCCCAGCCGTCCCGGACCTGAAAACAGCCCCAGTAGACTTCGTCCATGCGGGCGTCAAAGGCCACTGCCACCCCGGTGCCTTCTTCCAGGGCCTCGGCGTCGATCACCTGCTGGGCCACCGCCGCCAGGGAGGATACCGGCACCACCGGTATGCCCAGACCGTAGGCCAGGCCCTGGACCACGCCGGTGGCAATCCGAAGACCGGTGAACGACCCCGGACCACAGGCAAAAGCCAGAGCATTCAAGGCGGCAGGCGCCAGTTCCCTCTCCGCCAGCAGCTCCCGCACCATCGGCATCAAAAGCCGGGTATGGCCCCGGGGGGCCAGGCTGAAGCGGTCGGTGAGGCGATCACCGGCCCAGAGCGCGGCAGAACAACCCTCGGAGGAGGTATCCAGTGCCAGCAGGTTCACGCTATGGCTCCGATGATCAGCCCAGCTGCTCGAGGATCTGATTGCGGATATGGTCCAGCGAACCCACGCCGTCGACCCGGATGTAGCGGGGCGCCCGCTCGGGATCCTGGGCTTCCCATTCGCGGTAGTAATCCACCAGCGGTGCGGTCTGGGTGTGGTAGATGCTCAGGCGCTTGCGCACGGTCTCTTCCTTGTCATCGGTGCGCTGCACCAGGGGCTCACCGGTTTCATCATCCTTGCCGGGCTCCTTGGGCGGATCGTACTCGACGTGATAGATACGGCCGCTGGGCTCATGAACACGGCGACCGGACAGACGCTTGACGATTTCCTCATCGGGAACCGCGATCTCCACCACGTAGTCGATGTCGATACCCTGGTCCTTGAGCGCTTCCGCCTGGGGAATGGTGCGGGGAAAGCCGTCCAGCAGGAAGCCGTTACGGCAGTCGTCCTGCTGCACCCGCTCCTCGATCAGTGCGATGATGATGTCGTCCGACACCAGACCACCGGAGGCCATCACTTCCTTGACCTGCTTGCCCAGTTCCGACTCCGCCTTGACCGCGGCCCGCAGCATGTCGCCGGTGGAAATCTGGGGAATCTTGAAGCGCTCAGTGATGTACTGGGCCTGGGTACCCTTACCCGCGCCCGGCGCGCCTAACATGATGACTCTCATAGTGGTTCTGCTCCCGTTTAATGAAAATTGTTGTAGAAGCGCGGAGACTGAGCAGCGATCTGCACCACGACTTCCGGGACCCTCCACCCTGCCGCGAAGCGCGCGTGCCAGGAGACCCTTAATTCTGAAGATCGCGCATTATACGAACTCGGGCCTGCAAGAGAAAGTCGACCTCGGTAGCGGTTCCTCATACCTAGGTCGCAGCCCGCCGGCTCAGCCGGTCAGTGACCGGGCCAGGGCGTCCAGGTCGGGGGCCACCGTGTCGATGGATTCCCGCAGCTCGTCCAGGTCCTCGCTGGCCAGGCCAAGACGTTGTGCTGGCAGATCCGGTTCCGGGACGTTGAACTCATCGCCAACGCCCTTTTCCTTCAGCAGCTCATTGGCCAACTGCACCATGAGCACATAGGTCTCGTGGTCACCGTGATAATCGCCGTTCTGATGGACTCCAGCGGATTTGATCACCGCTTCCGGCAGTTGCCAGAGCTTGTGCAGGATGCCGCCGATGGCCCCGTGACCCACCGCCAGCAGATCCTGGCCGTTGCCGGCGCCGAACACCTGACGTTCCAGCGCCCGCATGCTGTGCTCGGGGTTATCCTCCCGCAGGCGGTTGAGCTGGTCGAACTCGGTGGGGAACAGGTGGCCGATCAGCAGCAGGCCGAAGTTGTGGAGCAGGCCGCACAAATACGCCAGGCCCTTGTCGGCCTTGCACTGCGCCGCCATGCGCTGGCACAGGAAGGCGCAATAGAGCGAATGGCGCCAGAACTCGTCCATGCCGAGCATGCCCTGGCGGGGCACGTCAAACGCGCGGACCGACGCAATACCCAGGGCGATGTGAGCGACCCGATCGAAACCCAGCACGCGGGTGACGGCGTCCTGCACCGAATCGATCTGGCCGGGGTAATTGAACAGCGCCGAACGGGCGTAGCGCATGACCTGGGCCGTGAGGCTGGGGTCGAACTCGATCAATTCCGCCAGCTCCCGGGCGCTGGCGTCCGGGTTGGCAGTGAGCCGCATGATCCGCAACGCCAGGGCTGGCATGGGGGGCAGCCGGTAGAGCTTCTGGAGCTGTTCCGCCACCTCCTCCAGGGTGAGTGAGCGCTGACCGGCCAGGGCGCCCTGGCCGGAGCCATTCATCACCAGCCTGCCCTGCCGGGCCCCGGCCATGGTCAGACGCAGGGACCGGGCCTCCAGCCGCAGCAGGGTCCGGTCGCTGCCGGCGGCCATGTAGGCGGTGGCCATGGTCATCACCGAGCTGTCCACCAGCACCGGCAGCTCGTAAGCACCGCCGATGGGAGGATGAAAGCCCGGCTCGCAGTCGCCGAACAGCCGGTCCGCCTGGCGCGGTGTCAGCGGCTGCAGGCTGCGGCCGGTCAGCTGCCTGATGGCGTCGGGATCCAGTACGGTATCGAACGGATGGACCGCCATGACCACCCCCTTGAGGTCGATCAGCATCGTGGCCTGGATCACGTCCTCCCTGGCCAACCCCGAATGCAGGATGGCGGCGTCAAACCCGGGGGCGGGGGACAGCGCAACTTCGTCAAAGACAATGCCCTTTCGGTTCAGGTACTGCTCAAGCCGCGCAGACAATGGCACGGTGTTCTCCTTAATCCTGCTGTCCTGTGGGGTTTCTGGCCGAACCCTGACCCTGATTCTAGCCGGTATTGCGCATGCCCGCCGCAATCCCCGCCATGGTGACCTTGAGGGCCCGCTCCACCATTTCCGGCACCTGGCCACCTTCGCCGCTTTCCCGGTCCCGGCGCAGCAGTTCCGCCTGCAGATAGTGCAGCGGGTCGGTGTAGGGATTGCGCACCCGCAGGGAATGGGCGAATACCGGCTCATCCTGCAGCAGGGTGTCCCGCTCCTTCAGTGCCTTGACCTGCTCGATACAGCCGGCCAGCCGCTGGCGCAGGTCCTCCCCCAGGGGTCTGAGCCCCGGCTCCACCAGGGTCTTCTCGTAGTAGCTGGCGATGCGCAGGTCGGACTTGGCCAGCACCATCTCCAGCATGTCCACGTAGGTGCGGAAAAACGGCCACCGTGCCCTCATGTCCTTCAGCAACGGCAGGCGGCCCGCCTCGGCGGCCTGCGCCAGCGCCACGTCGCTGCCCAGCCAGCTGGGCAGCATCATCCGCATCTGGGTCCAGGCGAAGATCCAGGGAATGGCCCGCAAGCTCTCCACACCGCCGCTGGGCTTGCGCCGGGCCGGCCGGCTGCCCAGGGCCAGCTTGCCCAGGGCCTGCTCCGGCGTGGCCTGACGGAAATAGGGTACGAAATCCGGGTGCTCCCGAACCACTTCCCGGTACGCCTTGAGGGAGCGTTCGGTGAGCCAGTCCATGGCTTCGCGCCATTCCGGCTCAGGCGCCGGCGGCGGCGACAGGGTGGCCTCGATCACCGCGGTGGTATAAAGGGTGAGGCTCTGCTCCGCCAGCCGCGGCAGGCCGAACTTGAAGCGGATCATCTCGCCCTGCTCGGTGATGCGGAAGCTGCCGTTCACCGAGCCCGGGGGCTGGGACAGGATGGCGCGGTTGGCCGGCCCGCCGCCCCGACCCACGGTGCCACCGCGCCCGTGGAACAGGGTCAGGTGAATGCCGTAGCGGCCAGCCACCTCGGTGAGCTGCTCCTGGGCCTGGTACTGGGCCCAGGCCGCCATCATCTGGCCGGCGTCCTTGGCGGAATCGGAATAGCCAATCATGACTTCCTGATGATCGCGGCAGTAGCCCCGGTACCAGTCCAGCGCGAACAGGGCGGCCATGGCGTCCGGCGCACCGGTGAGGTCGTCCAGGGTCTCGAAGAGCGGCACCACCCGCATGGGGTGCTTCATGCCGGACTCCCGCAGCAGCAGGATGACATTGAGCACATCGGAAGGTTTGCTGGCCATGGAGATGACGTAGGAACCCAGAGCCTCCGGGGTCTGGCCCGCCACCACCTCGCAGGTGGCCAGGACTTCCCGCACCGCCTCCGACGGCTGCCAGTCCCGTGGGATCAGCGGCCGGCGGCTCTGCAGCTCGCGAATCAGGAAGCGCTGACGCTCTTCCTCGGTCCAGGCCAGGTAGTCCCCCAGCTCCAGGTAATCCACCATTTCCGCCACCGCCTCGGCGTGGCGGCTGGCCTCCTGGCGGATGTCCAGGCGGATCAGCGGCAGGCCGAAGGTATGGGCCCGGCGCAGGGTATCCAGCAGCGGCCCGTTGGCCACGGTTTCCAGGCCGCAATCCACCAGCGACCGGTAGCACAGCTCCAGCGGTTCGGTCAGGTCACTGTTCTCGAACAGGATGCCGGTGGCGTCGGCGGGCTCGCCGTTGATCCGGGCCTCGGCCCAGTCGCGGGTTTTCACCAGCCGCTCCCGCAGACCCGCCAGCACCGTGCGGTAGGGCTCCCGGCTGTCACCCACCTGTGCCCTCAGTTCATCGCTGGCCTGCCACATGGACAGCTCCGCTCGCAGCGCCTGGATATCACGCAAGTAGAGATCCGCCGCCATCCACCGGCCCAGCAGGAAGACCTGCTGGCTGACTTCGTGGGTGACGTTGGGGTTGCCGTCCCGGTCGCCGCCCATCCAGGACGCCATCCGGATGGGGGCGGCGTCCATGGGCAGACCGTCGCCGGTGGCGGCCACCAGGGCCTGGTCGAGGCTGCGCAGGAACCGGGGCAGCGCCTGCCACAGACTGTTCTCGATCACCGCGAAGCCCCACTTGGCCTCGTCCACGGCGGTGGGTCGCTCGTAGCGGATCTCATCGGTATGCCAGGCTTCGGTAATGAGCTGGCGCAGGCGCTGGATGATTTCTTCCCGCTCCGCCGGCAGCAGGTCGTCGTGGTCCAGCCGGGCGATGCAATCGGACATCTCGTCGTATTTCAGGATCAGGGTACGGCGGGTCACCTCCGTGGGATGGGCGGTGAGCACGAACTCGATGCGCAGTTCCCGCACCCGCTGATGCAGTTCCGCCGCGGAAATGCCCTTGCCCTGCAGACGTTCGAACACCTCCCCCAGTGACTCCACCATCAGATCGGACTGGTGCCCGCGCTTGCGCCGCACCCCGTGATACTGCTCGGCCAGGTTGGCCAGGTTGAGAAACTGGTTGAAGGCTCGGGTGACCGGCAACAGCTGGTCGTCCTGAAGCTGGCTGAGCAGCTGTATCAGGCGCTGACCCGAGCCGCTCTCCTGGCGCCGGTCGGCCTTGGCGGCAGCGCGGATTTCCTCAATCAGATCAAAGCAGTCCTGGCCGGGGTACTGGCGAATACTCTGGCCCAACAACTCACCCAGCAGGCGAACATTTTCTCGAAGATCGGGGTGGAGCTCTGTCACGTGACGTCCTTTTAAATTGACGAGTAGCAAGGCGTGTAACGATACTAAGGAACGTCGGAGCAAGTCCATGCGCCATTCGGCCGAGCCGGGAGCCGGCCGCCACAGGCGCCAGGTCACGAGGAGACATCATGAAAGTTACGGATCTGCCCAAGCACTGGGAAAAGAAGAAAGAGCACGTGGAGCGCACCCACGACTACAACCTGCGGTTGCCCCTGGAAGACGCCGCGCGTGTGGCGGCCCTGGCGGAGCTGTACCCGGACCGCAGCGAGAGCGACATTCTCAACGACATGGTGGCGGCGGCACTGGATGACCTGGTGCGCCAGAGCCCGCTCAAGGACAAGCTGACCGGCGGCAAGGAAGGCGGTAACTAGGAAGGCAGTTCAGGCGCCGGGCCCGCAGGCCCGGCCGAGTGGTTCAGGCCACGGATTCGAGCTGACGGGCCTTGAGGCGCTGGATGTGCTTCTGGCTGAGGCTCACGAAGCGGGGCGTCAGGCCCTTGTCCTCATAGATCTCGAAGCCGTCCTCATCGAAGGCCACCACCTTGGAGCCCTGCTCGTAGGGAAAGCTGGTTTCCAGTTCATCCAGGGCGGCGGAGACCAGGTCGCGGATCAGGTCCTGGGAAGACTTCATCGGGTAGAGAGCGGCGAGCTTTTCCAGTCGGCTGTGATGCTGATCGGAAAGCTGCAGAAAATAGGCATCCTTCGCAAGACGTCCGCGAGCATGCTTGTCCCAGTATTTCACCAGATCCTTAATCTTCATATCGTGCGACTCCTGCCTGTTGCCCCGGGGATACCCGGTTTGCCAGCGCTGCCGGCTTGTGACCGTGGAGCAGCGCGTTTCACTGACTATTCTCACCCGAAGTGTAGCGCCAAAAAAACAACCCCAACGCTTTTATATGGTTACGGATTGTACCTATCATCGCGACGCATGTTTCGGTCTGCGACCGCTGGCGGGCCGCCTGTAATCACTGTTTCTCCACACCCTTGACCGACTGCCAGATCTTATCCAGTGCCTCCAGGTCCTCAGACTCCATGACGCGGCCCTCGGCCTCCAGGCGCTCTTCGATAGCACGAAAGCGGGCCTCGAACTTGTGGTTGGTGCGGCGCAATGCCTGATCCGGGTTGACCTTCATGAAGCGTGCCAGGTTGACGCAGACAAACAGCAGATCCCCCAGCTCGTCCTCCACCGCATCCTGACCCTCCGGTTCGGACCGGGCCCGCTGCCAGGCCTGGCGCAGCTCCTCGATTTCCTCGTGGAGCTTGTCGAACACCGGCGCCACGTCCGGCCAGTCGAAACCGTGACTGGAGGCCCGTCGCTGCAGTTTCTCGGCCCGCGCCATGGCCGGCAGGGTGCGGGCAATGCCATCCAGACGGCTGGCGGGGCCTGCTTCGGCGCCTGATTCCGGTGCAGCTGCACGCTCTTCGGCCTTTATCTGCTCCCAGCTGGCCTTGATCTCATCCTCCCCGGGGCGGTTGTCCGGATCGATACGGCTGGCCAGGGTGCCGTCCGGGAACACATGGGGGTGCCGCCGCACCAGCTTGCGCACCAGATGGTCCACCACCGAGTCGAAATCGAAGTGGCCATCCTCCCGCCCCAGCTGGCTGTAGAAAATGACCTGGAACAGCAGGTCCCCCAGCTCGTCCTTGAGGTGGGGATAGTCCGCCCGCTCGATGGCGTCCGCCACCTCGTGGGCTTCCTCCAGGGTGTGGGGCACGATGCTGCGGTACGTCTGCTTGAGATCCCAGGGGCATCCGGTTTCCGGGTCCCGGAGCCGGGCCATGAGTGTCTTCAGGTCTTCAATGCTGTAACTCATGCATCACCTGCGTTTGCGGCGAACTTCCACGATGTTGGGCAGGTTGCGGATCTGCGCCAGCAGTCGGGCCAGTTGCTCGAGACTGGAAATCTCCACCGTCACCGTCATGGTGGCGGTGTTGTCGTCGGCGTTGGACTGGGTGTTCAGCGCCAGCACGTCGCTGCGGGAGTTGGACAGCACCTGGGTGATGTCCCGCAGCAGGCCGGAACGGTCGTAGGCCAGGATCTCGATGTCCACCGGGTAGGTGGCCTCCGGCTTGCCGCCCCAGCTGACCTCGATGATGCGGTTGGGCTCGTATTCCCGCAGGTGCAGGAAGGTCAGGCAGTCCTGCCGGTGCACGGTGACGCCACGGCCGACGGTGATATAGCCACCAATGGGGTCACCGGGCAGGGGCTTGCAGCACTTGGCCACCTGGGTCTTGAGTTTGCCGACGCCGCGAATCTGGATGTCGGACTCGGTGTCGTAGGGCCGCCGCCGGTTGCCGCTAAGTTTCAGATCCAGCTGCTGGGTACGGGGCTCGACCATCTGCTGGGCGATGTTGGCCACGTGGGTGGGCTTGAGGTCCCCTGCCCCTACGGCGGCGAACAGGTCTTCGGCGTTCTGGTAGTTGACCTTGTTGGCCAGCAGGTTGAGATCCACATCGTAGATCGACAGGCGCTTGAACTCATCCTCCAGGATGGCGCGGCCGTCGATGATATTACGGTCCCGGTTCTGCTCCTTGAACCAGTGGGTGACCTTGGCCCGGGCCCGGGAGGTCTGGATGTAGCCCAGGCTGGGATTGAGCCAGTCCCGGCTGGGGGCTGGATTGTTGGAGGTCAGGATGAAGACCTGGTCACCGGTTTTCAGCGGATAGGTCAGCGGCACGATGCGGCCGTTCAGCCGGGCACCGCGGCAGGCGTGCCCCACCTCGGTGTGGACACGGTAGGCGAAATCCACCGGCGTCGCGCCCTGGGGCAGGTCCACCACGTGGCCCTCCGGGGTGAATACATAGACCCGGTCGGAAGTTACATCGTTCTTGAGCTGGTCCATCAGGCCGGACAGGTCACCCAGTTCCTCCTGCCATTCCAGCACCTGGCGCAGCCAGTTGATCTTGGCTTCGTAGCCGGTGGAGCGGTTGCCCTGGTCCATGCCCTTGTAGGCCCAGTGGGCACAGACCCCCAGTTCCGCCTCCTGGTGCATCTTGTGGGTCCGGATCTGCACCTCCATGACCTTGCCCTCGGGGCCGATCACGGCGGTATGCAGGGACTGGTAGCCGTTCTCCTTGGGGTTGGCCACGTAGTCATCGAATTCGTTCGGGATATGGCGCCAGAGCGTATGGACGATGCCGAGGGCGGCATAGCAGTCCCGCACCGCGGGCACCAGGATTCGCACCGCCCGCACGTCATAGACCTGGGAGAAATCGATACCCTTGCGGCGCATCTTGCGCCAGATGCTGTAGATGTGTTTCGCCCGGCCCGCCAGCTCGCCCTCGATACCGGCGGCCTTGAGCTCGCTTTCCAGGGTTTCCAGCACCCGGCGGATGTAGCCATCCCGGTCGAGACGCTTCTCATCCAGCAGCTTGGCGATTTTCTTGTAGGCGGTCTCGTGCAGGTAACGGAAGGACAGGTCCTCCAGCTCCCACTTGATATGGCCGATGCCCAGGCGATGGGCCAGCGGGGCATAGATGTCGAACACCTCCCGCGCCACCCGCATGCGCTTGTCGGGGGAGACGTCCTTGACCGCGCGGATGGCGCAGGTCCGCTCCGCCAGCTTGATCAGGGCGACCCGGACATCGTCGATCATGGTCACCAGCATCTTGCGGACGTTGTCCAGCTGGCCCTGACTCTGGCCCAGCACGTTGCCCTTGAGGGGATGGTGAATGGCGGAAATGGCCGCCATCTGCTGGACGCCGTCGATCAGCTTGGCCACTTCGTCGCCAAACTCCTTGCGGATCTCCTCCAGCGGCACCCGTTCCTCACGCACCGCCCGGTAGAGAATGGCGGCCACCAGGCTGGCCTGGTCCAGGTGCAGCTCCACCAGCACCTGAGCCATCTCCACGCCGGTGCGGAAACTACTGGCGCCAGGCGCCCAGAGCCGGTCCTCGCGGAAGGCCTCGCGGTCGATTTCGGCACTCTTGACGCAGGCGCGGCGAAACTGGTCCACATCCTCCAGGGTGGTCTGGCTCTGGATTTCGGCAATCCAGCGTTCGATGTCGATGTGACCGTCCTGGTTCAGGGCGTAATCTTCACGGACTTTTACCATGCCATTTCCATTGTTCTGTGCACCACAGGCTGACACCCGCCACGCCGGTTGGTTCCCGGCTCCTACTTACGCTCAAACAGGGCAATGGATTCCACGTGGGTGGTATGGGGGAACATGTCCATCACCCCTGCCCGCACCAGCCGGTAGCCCTTGGCCACCAATACCCCGGCATCCCGCGCCAGGGTGGCGGGATTGCAGGACACATAGACAATACGGCGGGCGCCAAAGGCGGTCAGATACTCGCAGACCTCTTCGGCGCCGGACCGGGGCGGGTCGATCAGGATCTTGTCGAAGCCCTCCCTCGCCCAGGACTCACCGGTGAAATCGCCCTGCAGGTTGGCGCCGTGGAAGCTGACGTTGTCCAGGTCGTTCAGGCGGGCATTCTCGCGGCCCCGCACCACCATGGCGTCGTCGCCTTCCACCCCCACCACCTGCCCGGCCCGCCGGGCCAGGGGCAGGGTGAAGTTGCCCAGGCCGCAGAACAGGTCCAGCACCCTCTCACCGGGCTGCACATCCAGCCACTCCACCGCCAAGGCTACCATCTTGTGATTGATGCCGGCGTTAACCTGGGTAAAGTCCATGGGATGGAATTTCAGGGTCAGGTCGAAGTCATCCAGGCGGTAGCTCAGCCGCTCCTCGCCCTGCTCCGGCCAGATCCGGTGTACCGTGTCAGGTCCCTTCGGCTGCAGATAGATATGCAAGTCGTGGGCCTTTCCGAACGCCACCAGGCGCTCGTAGTCGGCGCTGCCCAGGGGCTCCATGTTGCGGAACACCAGCGCGGCGGCGTCATCACCACAGGCCACCTCCACCTGGGCGATGCTGTCATGGGCCTGCAGTGTATAGAGCATGGCCCGCAAATCCGTGATGCGATCGCCGATCCGGGGATCCATCACCACGCAGCGGTCGATATCGGTGAGAAAGCTGTTGCGCTTCTCCCGGAAACCCACCAGCACCGAATCCCGCTTGGGCACGAAACGCACCCCCAGGCGTGCCTTACGGCGGTAGCCCAGGTCCGGCGACCGCATCGGGGGCTCCCAGTGCTCCGGCTCGATGCCCCCAAAGTGGGCAAAATGCTCCCGCAGGGTCTTCTCCTTGAACGCAATCTGGGCATCGCCTGCCATGTGCTGCAGGCTGCAGCCCCCACACAGGTCGGCAAATTCGCAGGGGGGCGTCACCCGCTCCGCCACCGGCTCCAGCACCTCAAGGGTGCGCAGCTCGTCGAACTTGCTGCGGGACCCCACCACCTTCGCCATCACCGTTTCCCCCGGCAGGGCACCGTCGACGAACTGGGTCTTGCCGTTCTGGTGGGCAATGCCGCGACCATCGTGGCTCAGTCTTTCAATGACGCACCGCACCGGCTCGGCCGGCAGGCTCTTCCTGCGTCGTCTGCTCATAGATTCGGACTCTTCAACAAAGCGGGATCGGGGTCTCAAACGGCTCACTGACGGCAACCGTCAGGCCGCCGGGAAGACCCCGGTGGACAGGTAGCGGTCACCCCGGTCACAGATGATGGCCACAATCACGGCGTTTTCAACCTGCTCGGACAGGCGCAGGGCAGCGGCAATGGAACCACCGGAGGAAACCCCGCAGAAGATCCCCTCGCGCCGGGCCAGGGCCCGCATGGTTTCTTCCGCCTCCTGCTGGCCGATATCCAGGACCTGGTCCACCCGGGCGGCGTCATAGATCTTGGGCAGGTAGGCCTCCGGCCAGCGCCGGATACCGGGAATGGACGCGCCCTCTTTCGGCTGCAGGCCGATGATTCGGATGTCCGGGTTGCGCTCCTTCAGGTAGCGGGACACTCCCATGATGGTGCCGGTGGTACCCATGGAGCTGACAAAATGGGTGACCCGCCCGGCGGTCTGCTCCCAGATCTCCGGGCCGGTGGTGCGGTAATGGGCCAGCGGGTTGTCCTGGTTGGCGAACTGATCCAGTACGTACCCCTTGCCCTCGGCCTGCATCCGGGCGGCCAGGTCGCGGGCGCCCTCCATGCTTTCTTCCCGGCTCACCGTGATGATCTCGGCGCCGTAGGCGCGCATGGAGGCGCGGCGCTCCTCGCTCATGTTGGCGGGCATGATCAACACCATGCGGTAGCCTTTGATGGCGGCCGCCATGGCCAGGGCGATGCCGGTATTGCCGCTGGTGGCCTCGATCAGGGTGTCACCGGGCTTGATATCGCCCCGGGCCTCGGCCTGCTGGATCATGCTGACCGCCGGCCGGTCCTTCACCGAGCCGGCCGGGTTGTTGCCTTCCAGCTTGGCCAGAATCACGTTGCTGGTTTCGCCGGGCAGACGCTGCAGACGCACCAGCGGAGTGTGGCCAACATAGTCCTCAATGGTGGGAAAATGCATAATGATGTTTGCTCCTGACAACCGACAGCGGCGTGTGACACGTCAAATCCCCGTGTCATGCCCTATGGTACACTCTGGCATCGCATCATACGCGTAACCCGCCGGGTCTCCCAATACAGCTTGTCGCTATTTACATGACCGGGGGCTATAACGCCGTGGCGGCAACGTGGGTTTGGTGAATCGGCAGACGGGCTCGGGAAACACATCATGCGTCGTTGGGGTATCCGTAAGAAAGTCCTGGTGGTGACCCTGGTCCCTACCCTGCTGACGACCCTGATGCTCGGGCTTTTCTTCACCTACAGCTGGGTGGGCAATATCGAACACCTGCTGCGGGACCGCGGCGAATCCCTGTCCCGGCAGCTGGCGGCCGCCGCCGAGTACGGCATGTTCACCGCCAACCGCAGCCTGCTCAACAGCCTGTCCAACTCTCTGCTGGAAGAGAAGGACGTGCGCTCGCTCACCTTCTATAACGCCAGCGGGGAGCGTCTGCTTCACACCGGCCCCCGCAACAACCTCGACATCCAGCGCGACCAGCTCGACCCGCAGCGCACCCTGCAGCTGCGCGCCAGTGACAGCACCCAGTTCGTGGCCCCGGTCTACCTGCGGGACCTGATGCTGGACAGCATGCTGGAGATGGAATCCCGGGCCACGGCGCCCAGCGCCGTCGACCCCATTGGCTGGGTGGCGGTGGAAATGTCCCATCTGCGCACCGACAAGGAAACCTACAAGGCCCTGCTGATCAGCCTTTTGCTCGTGCTGGCCGGTGTCGGCCTCAACCTGCTGATCGCCCTGCGCATGAGCCGCACCTTCACCGACCCGGTGTTCGAACTCAATGGCGCGGTGGCCAAGCTCAAGGAAGGCAAACTGGACACCCGGGTCTACACCGGCGCCGGACCGGAGTTCGAGCAGCTGGAATCCGGCCTGAACGCCATGGCGGAGGAGCTCAGCAACGCCCAGGCCGAGATGCAGCAGAACATCGACCAGGCCACCGAGGACCTGCGGGAGACCCTGGAAACCATCGAGATCCAGAACATCGAGCTGGACTTCGCCCGCAAGGAGGCGCTGGAGGCCAGCCGCATCAAGTCCGAGTTCCTGGCCAACATGTCCCACGAGATCCGCACCCCGCTCAACGGCATCATCGGCTTCACCGAGCTGCTGCTGAAAAGCCCCCAACCCAAGCAGCAGCGGGACCACCTCAACACCATCCGCAAGTCCTCCGAAATCCTGCTCACCATCATCAACGACATCCTGGACTTCTCCAAGATCGAGGCCGGCAAGCTGATCCTCGACCGGGTGCCCTTCCAGCTCCGGGACATCGTGGAGGAGGTCATGGTGATGCTGGCACCGGCGGCCCATGGCAAGAACCTGGACCTGGTGCCGCTGGTCTACAACGACGTGCCCGACAACCTGGTGGGAGACCCGCTGCGGGTGAAACAGGTGATCACCAACCTGGTCAACAACGCCATCAAGTTCACCCAGACCGGTGAAGTGGTGCTGCGGGCCAGCCTGGAGGCGGACGATCCCGAGTCCCACCGGGTCACCCTCAAGATCAGCATTTCCGACTCCGGTGTGGGTCTGTCCCGGGCCCAACAGCAGTCGCTGTTCAATGCCTTCAGCCAGGCCGACGCCTCCACCGCCCGCCAGTACGGCGGCACCGGCCTGGGGCTGGTGATCTCGAAACGGCTGGTGGAGGAAATGGGCGGCAAGATCGGTCTCGAGAGCGAACTGGGCAAGGGCTCCACCTTCTGGTTCACCCTGACCTCGGAGCTGTCCTCGTCCGCGGAAGCCCCGGCCCCAAGGGATGCCCTCCAGGGTGAGCGGGTGATCTATCTGGAACACCAGAAGACCACCGGCCTTGCGGTGGAACACCTGCTGGAGGAATGGGGCATCCGGCTGGACCGGGCCGGCTCGCCGGCGGAACTGATGGAGCGGGTGGAGGCGGCCCAGCAGAACCAGCAGGGTTATGCCGTCGCCATCATCGGCATCACCCGCCACCTGATGAACTCGAACCAGTACCGGGAGCTGCTGCACCATCTGGAAATCGAGCGGGACTGCCGCACCCTGCTGCTGACCCCCACCCTGGAAAGCCAGGACGCGGCGCTGTCCGGGCTGGCCAGTGGCCACATTGCCAAACCGGTGTGCCGGGAGACCCTGTACGACGAACTGCTGATGCTGGTGCATGGCATTGCCGCCCCGATCACGCCATCGCGACTGCCCCCGCGCCCGCAGGTGCCGCAGCTGACCAATGCCCCGCGGGTATTGGCGGTGGATGACAACGAAGCCAACCTGAAACTGGTGCTGACCCTGCTGCGGGACTGCAACGTCCAGGCCGAGGGCGCCGCCAGTGGCTTCGAGGCCCTCAGCAAGGCCCGCCAACAGGGCTTTGACCTGGTCTTCATGGATCTGCAGATGCCCGGCATGGACGGCGTCGAGACCACCGAGCGCCTGCACAGCCTGGACGGCCACGAGCGCAGCACACCGGTCATCGCCCTCACCGCCCATGCCCTGGCTGACGAGCAGGACCGCCTGCTGCGCCAGGGCTTCAATGGCTACCTGGCCAAGCCCATCGACACCCGTCAGCTGATGGAAACCATCCGGGAGTACACCGGTTACAGCTGCCGGCCCGGTCACGCAAATGTTGCCCCCATGGCGGAGATCCGCGATACCCGGCGGGCGCTGCGGCCCTCCACCCGGCAACAGCAGCGCAACTGCGTGGACATTGGCGAGAGTGTCCGGCTGGCGGCCGGCAAGACCGACCTGGCCGAGGAGCTATTCAGCATGCTGCTGGAGCAGCTGCAAAGTGACCGGCCACACCTGGCCTCGCTGTGGCAGGCCGGCGACCGGGAAGCGTTGCTGGAAACCGTGCACAAGCTCCACGGCGCCACCCGTTACTGTGGCGTGCCGGAATTGCGTCAGGCCGCGGAGGAACTGGAGACCGGGCTCAAGCATCAGGCCACGGACCTGGTCAGCCGCCATGAGCGGCTGCAGAAGGCCCTGGACCGGCTGGAGCTCTGGAGCGAGGAGACCGACTGGCAGCGTCTGTTCCGTGAGCACGGCCAGACCGCCAGCCGGGAGGACTCGGCGCCCTGAACTCAGGCGCTGTTTTCAGGCGCCGGCGGCCGCGCCCGATCGAGGATCGCCCGCATGTCCCGGACCGCCTCCTTCAGACCGGTGAAGACTGCCCTGGCAATGATGGCGTGGCCGATGTTGAGCTCATTGATGCCGGCAATGGCCGCCACCCTTTCGGTATTGTGATAGTGCAGCCCGTGACCGGCGTTGACGATCAGGCCCTTGCGGCGGGCGTATCGGACGGCACTGGCGATGGCCTCGAAGGCCTCGTCCGCAGCCTCCGGGCTGGCGGCCTCGGCGTACTCGCCGGTGTGGAGCTCGATCACCGGCGCACCGCACCGCACAGCGGCGTCGATCTGGGCGTTGTTGGGGTCGATGAACAGGGACACTTCGGCGCCAATCCGGGCCAGGCGTTCACAGGCCTTGGCCACCCGGGCCTCCTGGCCCTCCACATCGAGGCCGCCCTCGGTGGTGAGCTCTTCCCGCTTCTCCGGCACCAGGCAGACGCACTGGGGTCTGACCTGTTCAGCGAACGCCAGCATGGCGTCGGTGACGGCCATTTCCAGGTTCATCTTGGTGTTGAGCATCTCCCGCAGCAGCAGCACATCGCGGTCCTGGATGTGGCGGCGGTCTTCCCGCGGGTGGATGGTGATGCCGTCCGCACCCGCTTCCTCCGCCAGCAGCGCGGCGTGGACCGGGTCGGGATAGCGGGTACCCCGGGCCTGGCGCAGGGTGGCGACGTGGTCGATGTTGACACCAAGCAGTACTCGGGAATTCATCGGCGATCTCCTCGGCCTTGACTGAACAGGGCCCGGCTGTTGAGCGTGCGGCCCTGTAATAAGTGATCAATCAGTGTACGCATCACCCGCTTGGCCAGACGCCGGCAGTCGGGGGATGCCAGGTCGCCGTCCGCCAGCGCCAGCAGAACCTCCCCAGGCAGGCCCTGGAGCCTGACACCGGCGGCAGCGCCGGACACGATGCCCTGTTCCGGATCATAGCCATAGACGCCGCCGGCTGCGACCGCCTCCCCCACATCGGTGGCCCAGGCCCAGTCGAACGACAGCCCCATGGCGTCGGCGAACGCCGCCTCGAAGCGCCGCAGCACCGGCTCCAGGTCCTGGGTCTGCGCCAGCTGGGCCAGGGTTTCGATATAGGCGGCAAAGAGTTCGGGCTGGGGGTCGGCCACCGGCAGCAGGCGCTGCAGCAGCTCGTTGATGTAGAGCCCGCTGTAGAGGGCCTGGGTCCGGGCCAGTACCGGCCCCGGTCGGACCTCGGTCTGGGTCAGGGTCTTGAGGTCGCCCCGGCCCTGCCAGTCCAGCAGCAGCGGCTGGAACGGCTGCAGCTGGGCCTTGAGGGGACTGCGAGCGGCATTGGCACCGCGGGCCACCAGGGTCATGCGGCCGGCGTCCAGGGAGAACACCTCCACCAGCAGGCTGGTCTCGCGGTAGGGTCGCCGGTGCAGCACATAGGCCGGCTGCTGCTGGACCGCGGTTTTCATCTCAGAGGTCGTGCATCCCGAGACTCTTCAGGGCACGCTCACTGTCGGCCCAGCCCCGCTTGACCTTGACCCAGAGCCGCAGCATGACCTTGCTGTCGAACAGGGTCTCCATGTCGGTGCGGGCTTCCTGGCCGATGCTCCGCAGCCGGTCGCCCCGCTCGCCGATCACGATTTTCTTCTGGCCTTCCCGCTCCACCAGGATCAGCGCGGAAATGTGCAGGGTCTTGCCGTCACGGCGGAACTCCTCGATCTCCACCGCCACCGAGTAAGGCAGCTCAGCGCCCAGCTGACGGGTGATCTTCTCCCGCACCAGCTCGGCCGCCAGGAAACGCTCGCTGCGATCGGTGATCTGGTCGTCCGGGTAGAAGTGCACGCTCTGGGGCAGAAACCGGTTCACCGCCTGCTCCAGCGGCTCCAGATTATGGCCTTTGAGGGCGGACAGCGGGATCACTTCGGCGAAGTCGCGCTTTTTGGCCAGCATGTCCAGATGCGGCAGCAGCATCTCGCGCTTTTCGACCCGGTCCACCTTGTTGATGGCCAGGATGACCGGGCAAGGCAGGCCCTGGAGCTTCTCCAGCACCATTTCATCGGCAGTGGTCCAGTGGGTCTGGTCCACCACGAAGATCACCACGTCCACGCCCTTGAGGGCCGAGGTGGCGGCCCGGTTCATGTAGCGGTTCAGCGCCCGGGGCTCTTCCTCGTGCATGCCGGGAGTGTCCACGTATACCGCCTGCACCGGCCCCTCGGTCTTGATGCCCAGCACCTGGTGCCGGGTGGTCTGGGGCTTGCGGGAGGTAATACTGACCTTCTGGCCCAGGATGTGGTTGAGCAGGGTGGATTTGCCCACATTGGGCCGGCCTACAATGGCCACGAAGCCACAACGGCTGTTGGGGTCGTCCGGTCGGGTGATGTCAGTCATTACACACTCTCCACGCCAAGGGCCTTGAGGGCACTGCGGGCGGCCTGCTGCTCGGCAATACGGCGGCTGCTGCCCACACCCGTGGTCTTGCGGTCCAGCGACGGCAGGGCACAGGCCACGTGAAAGGTCTGGGCATGGGCCTCGCCCTCCACCGAGATCACCTCGTACTGGGGCAGCGGGTACTGCCGGGACTGCAGGTACTCCTGCAGCCGGGTCTTGGGGTCTTTCTGGGTGTCCTGGATGTCCAGGTTCTGCAGGCGCTGGTCGAACCAGCGTAGCACCTGGGCGCGGCAGGTATCGAAATCACTGTCCAGATAGAGGGCACCGATGATGGACTCCACCGCATCCGCCAGAATGGAATCACGGCGGAAACCGCCGCTCTTGAGTTCACCGGAACCCAGCCTGAGATATTGGCCAAGCTCGAACTCCCGGCCAATCTCCGCCAGGGTCACGCCCTTGACCATACGGGCCCGCAGGCGGCTGAGCTGGCCTTCACGGGCGCGCTCGAAGCTGTGGTAGAGATGCTCGGCAATCACCATATTGACGATGGAGTCGCCGAGAAATTCCAGGCGTTCGTTGTTCTGGTTGCCAAAACTGCGGTGGGTCAGCGCCAGCAGCAGCCGTTCCGGTTCGCGGAACTGATAGCCGAGCCGGCGCTGGAGCTGGTCCAGGTCAGGGTTGTTGGTCACCGGCCCGCCATCTCGTAGTTGTGCTGGAAGTGCACCACGGCATCCACATTGCTGAAGATGTCGGTGCGCACTTCGTAGTCCACCGCGATCAGGACCTTGTCGCCGTCCTTGGTGACGGTGATGTTCTTGGCATCGAAACCACGGACGTTGTTCACGCTCAGGCGCTTGTTAATCAGGCTGCGGACATCGCCGGGGGTCATGTTGCCCAGGTTCTCTGTGCCTTCAAGGCCTTCCAGGGCTTCCTGGATGGTGATGTCGTCCAGGTAGATCGGGCCCAGCTTGATGGCCAGGGTCAGCAGGCTGCCAAAGAACAGCACCATCACCAGGATCGTCAGGGTGGAGGCACCGCGCTGAGACCGCAGGCTGCCGCGGACAGGAGTGTTGTTGTTCATCGAATGGACTTCCCTCAATTCGGCCGCGCCGCTAGTGGCGCCGGCCAGCGTTACTCAATCGTGCCGACCCTGCCGAAACTCGGCAGACTGGTCAGCGACTCCCAGTGCATCCAGATCGCAAAGGCCTTGCCGACCACCAGCTCATCGGGCACGAACCCCCAGAAGCGGCTGTCGTTGCTGTTGTCCCGGTTGTCGCCCATGACGAAATAGGCCCCCTCCGGCACCAGCCACTCGCCTTCCCCCACGCCGCCGCGATTACCCATGGTGAGGAAAATCTCGTGGGCCACGTCATTCAGGTACTCCCGGTGCAGCTCCACCGGCGGCAGGCTGGCGATGAACTCGGTGGGCACCCGCTCACCGTTGATGTAGAGCGCCTTGTCGCGGTAGCGGATGTGGTCTCCGGGGACACCCACCACCCGCTTGATGTAGTTGGTGCGGCCGTCATTGGGGAATTTGAACACCATGACGTCGCCCCGCTGCGGGTCATCCACAGCCAGTACCTTGTTGCCCGCCACAGGCAGCCTGAGGCCGTAGGCGTACTTGTTTACCAGGATGAAATCCCCCACTTCCAGAGTCGGCAGCATGGAGCCGGACGGAATCTGGAAGGGCTCCACCAGGAACGAGCGCAGCACCAGCACAATCAGCAGAACCGGGAAAAAGGACCGGCTCAGGTCCACCAGGTAGGGCTCCTTGGGGGCCTCCGCGTCCTCGTCGACGGCACCAGCGGAGGCGCTCGCGGACGGGCCGCCCTCAACCACCTGGGCCTGGCGCCGGGCCCGCAGGAACAGCAGGTCCGCCAGCCAGATGACCCCGGTCGCGAAAGTCAGGACCACAAGAATCAGTGGGAAATCAATGTCCATCGGGGTGCCCTAGTTATCCACTTTGAGTACGGCAAGGAACGCTTCCTGAGGCACCTCGACATTGCCCAGCTGCTTCATGCGTTTTTTACCTTCCTTCTGCTTCTGCAACAGTTTCTTCTTGCGGCTGACGTCCCCGCCGTAACACTTGGCGGTCACGTTCTTGCGCAGTGCCTTCACCGTTACCCGGGATACCACCTGATTGCCGATGGCGGCCTGGATGGCGATGTCGAACATCTGGCGCGGGATCAGTTCTTTCATCTTTTCCACCAGGGCCCGGCCACGATAGTGGGCCTGCTCCCGGTGGACGATCAGCGCCAGGGCATCCACCCGCTCACCGTTGATCAACACGTCCAGGCGCACCAGGTTGGCGGTCTGGAAGCGCTTGAAATGATAATCCAGGGAGGCGAAACCACGACTGGCCGACTTGATCCGGTCAAAGAAGTCCAGCACCACTTCCGCCATCGGCAGCTCATAGGTGAGCTGCACCTGGTTGGCCAGGAACAGCATGTTCTGCTGGACCCCGCGCTTCTCCTCACACAGGGCGATGACGTTGCCCAGGTGCTCCTGGGGCACCAGGATGTTGGCCTCCACGATGGGCTCGCGCATTTCCTCGATGGAACCAACATCCGGCAAACGGGACGGGTTGTCCACCGACAGGGTCTCACCCTGCTTGGTGACCACTTCATAGATAACGGTCGGAGCGGTGGTGATCAGGTCGATGTCGTATTCCCGCTCCAGCCGCTCCTGGATGATCTCCATATGGAGCATGCCCAGAAAGCCACAGCGGAAACCGAAGCCCAGGGCGTCGGAGGTTTCCGGCTCGAAGAACAGCGAGGCGTCGTTGAGGGTGAGCTTTTCCAGGGCATCGCGGAAATCGTTGTAGTCGTCCGCCAGCACCGGGAACAGGCCGGCGTAGACCTGGGGCTTGACCTTCTTGAAGCCCGGCAGCATCGAGGTTTCGGCGGCGAACTTCTGGTGCACGATGGTGTCGCCCACCGGCGCGCCGTGGATGTCCTTGATGCCGGCCACCATGAAACCCACCTCGCCGGTGCCCAGCACCTCGGTCTCGGTGGGTTTGGGCGCAAAGATACCCACCTTGTCGGCGTTCCAGGCCCGGCCGGTGGACTTGATCACGATCTTGTCGCCCTTGCGTAGGCTGCCCTGCTTGACCCGAACCAGCGACACCACCCCGAGGTAGTTGTCGAACCAGGAGTCGATGATCAGCGCCTGCAGTGGCGCGTCCACCTCACCGGCGGGCGGCGGCACGCGGCGGATCAGGTCTTCCAGCACGTCTTCCACGCCCATGCCGCTCTTGGCGCTGCAGCGCACGGCGCCGGTGGCCTCGATGCCGATGATGTCCTCGATCTCCTGGGCCACCCGGTCCGGCTCGGCCTGGGGCAGGTCCATCTTGTTGAGCACCGGCACCACTTCCAGACCCTGCTCGATGGCGGTGTAGCAGTTGGCCACGGACTGGGCCTCAACACCCTGGCCGGCGTCCACCACCAGCAGGGCACCCTCGCAGGCGTACAGGGAACGGGATACTTCGTAGGAGAAATCCACGTGGCCGGGGGTGTCGATGAGGTTGAGCTTGTACTCGTGGCCGTCCCGGGACTTATACATCAGGGTGACGCTCTGGGCCTTGATGGTGATGCCCCGCTCCCGTTCCAGGTCCATGGAGTCGAGCACCTGTTCGGCCATTTCACGATCGCTCAGGCCACCGCAGATCTGGATAAAGCGGTCCGCCAGCGTGGATTTGCCATGGTCGATGTGGGCAATGATGGAAAAATTGCGGATGCGGCTCAGTTCGGTCACAGAAAAAGGTTACTCGCGTAAGACTAGGGACGTTTCCAGAAAGGCCGGCAGGGCGGCAGATCGGGCGTACACTTGAACGGCGTGATTTTACCGGTTACCCGCGGCTATTGCCATGCTCACGAGATCAGCGCCCTCTCGTGCTGGCGCACCAGAAAGCCGATCAGCGCGTCCTCGTCCAGGGGATGGCTGAACAGGTTGCCCTGGCACTGGGCACAGCCGGCGGCCCGCAGGAAGCCAAGCTGCTGCGTGGTCTCGACACCTTCGGCGATCACCGTCAGGCGCAGCTTGTGGGCCAGCGCGATGACGGCGGAGGTTACATCGGTGGCGTGACTGTTGTAGGGGATATCGCGGATAAAGCAGTGATCAATCTTGACCGCGTCCAGCGGCAGCTTCTGCAGCGAAGCCATGGAGCAGGCCCCGGAACCGAAATCATCCAGCACCAGCCAGACCCCCAGGTCGTGGAGACTGCCCAGCACCTCCCGCAACTGCCTCGGGTTGCGATTCAGCAGCTCGGCCGGCATCTCCATCTCCAGCCGGTCCGGCGAGACGCCGGTCTCGGTCACCACCTGACGGAACATGTCCAGGAAGCCCGGCTCCATGAGCTGCTTGACGGAGAAATTCACCGACACCCGCAGGGCTTCGAAGCCGGCCCTTTCCAGGGCCTGGATCTGGATGCAGGCCTGGCGCAGGGCCAGTTCACCCAACCGGATGATCAGCCCCGACTCCTCCGCCAGGCCGATGAACTGCTGGGCCGGCAGCAGACCCTTTTCCGGATGCTGCCAGCGCAGGAAAGCCTCCACCCCCACTACCCGCTCCTCCTGCAGGTCGAACTTGGGCTGGTAGTGCAGCACAAACCGTTCCGCGTCCAGGGCCTCCGCCAACTCCTCCTGCTGCAGCAGGCGCCGGGCGGCATGGATGTTCATGGCCGGAGTGAAAAACTGGACGTTGTTGCGACCGCGCTCCTTGGCCTGGTACATGGCCAGGTCGGCGTATTTCATGAGGACACCGGGGTCCTCGCTGTCGTGGGGGATCATGGTGATGCCGATACTGACGGTAACCCCCACCTCATGCTCGCTCAGTCGCACCCGCTGGCGCAGCCGGCGCAGGATGGTATCCGCAACCCGGGCGGCGGCCTCCGGGCCGCTGATGCTGGACAGCAGCACCACGAACTCGTCACCCCCCAGCCTTGCCACCGAGTCCTCCTCCCGGACACAGCCGGTGAGCCACCGTGCCACGTTCTCAAGCAGGGTGTCGCCGGCGTCGTGGCCGAGGGTGTCGTTGATGCGCTTGAAACCATCCAGATCCAGGAACATCAGCGCCGCCGGCTCGCCGGTGCGGCGACTGCGGCGGACGGTATGGGCCAGCCGGTCCCGGAACAGCTGGCGGTTGGCCAGACCGGTGAGGGGGTCGTAGAACGCCAGCCGGTGCAGTTCGGACTGGGCCGCCTTGAGTTCGGTCAGGTCCCGCAGGCTCAGCACCACACCGTGCACCCCGGGCTCGTCCAGCATGGCGGTGTAGCTGCCCTCCATGTCTCGCCACTCCCCGGCCACATCGCGGATCCTGGCGTGCATCACCGGCACTTGCCGGCCCGGTTCCATGAGCGCCTGCTCGAAACTGGCCTGCAGTTGGGCCCTGTCGTCACCGTGGACCAGGGTTTCCAGCTCCAGCTCCCGGATCCGTTCCGGGGCGAAGCCGAGAATGGCTTCGCAGGAAGGGCTGGCGTAGAGCGGCTGGCCCTGGCGATCCAGGACCAGGGTAATGTTGCTGGCGCCTTCGGTGATGGCGCGGTAGCGACCGGCGCTGGCCTGGGCCAGCAGGCGGGAGCGGATCAGCACCAGCGCGAAGGCAAACAGCAGCAGGCTCATCAGGGTGCCTGCCACCAGGACGATCAGCGGCCGGGGGTCCGAGGCGCGGTAATCGAACGCCGGCGTGGAGCGGGTCTGCAGCAGCCAGCTGCGGCCGCCATGCTCCAGGGTCTGACTCATGGTGAAGGTGAACTCTTCGTCCAGCGACCCCAGGTTGGAGCCATACATCAGCGCCTGCCGGTTCACTTCACCACCGTCGTAGATGCGCACGTCCAGGAAAGGCGCAATCAGCCCGACGATTCCGTCAAACAGGTTGTTCATGCGAAAGGCACTGAACACAAAACCCTCCAGCCGCTGCTGCCTGAGCGTCGGCGTCTCCGGCACTTCATTGCCCCGGAAAACCGGCATGTACATCAAAAAGCCCACCTGCTCGTAGTCTTCGGTTTCCTGTACCAGCACGACTCGGGGGGTCATGGTGGGTTCGCCGGTCCGGGCGGCCCGCTCCATGGCCAGGCGGTGGCGGGGCTCGGCGAAGGCGTCAAAACCGAAAGCGCGGCGGTTACGGGCGTTGCCCGGCTCCAGGTAGACCACCGGGTAATACTCGCTGCGCTCACTGACCGGATAGATCAGGTAGTCATCCAGGCCGTCGGCGCGGATCTCGGCAATGTGACGGTCGACGCCGTCGGCGAGGACCCGCTTGGCGTAACCGATACCCTGGATGCCGGGGTAGTAGCGGTCGATATCCACCCGGTTGACGTAGAGTCGCCAGGCCTCGCGACTGACCTCGCCGGCCACCGCAAACAGGCCGGCACTGCCCGCCAGCACCTGTTCGTAATTGAGCAGGCGCTGTTCAACCGCGGTTTTGAGTTGCAGGGACTGGGTCTTGAAAAGCGCCTCGGTGCGGTCAGCGACCAGTTGTACCGAGAAGTGCCAGAGCGCGGCGGTGATGCCAAGCCCGACCGCCAGAAGCAGCCAGGCCATGCGGCCATGTCGAAACCGGAACAGTTGCCGCAGGGGCACATCCTTTCTGTTGATCATCGCTGATTTTCCGGTCCAATCCATGGCCTTTGGGAGTTTTTTGATCGACCAGTATAGCAAAAAACCCACCCGTCGCATTCGCTGCGAGGGGTGGGTCCTTGCGGCACCGGCCAGGGCCGGCGCGGGGCGCTCCGGAGGCCAGGCGCTAGGGCTTCATCACCAGGTAGGTGGCACGACCCTGACGGACCACACGGACCGAAACGGCCTTGTCCTCAGGCAGCTGGGAGGCCACCTGCCGGAACTCCTCCACCGAGGTGATGGGCTTGCGGTTGAGCTCGGTGATGATGTCACCGGGACGGATACCGGCGTTCACCGCAGGCCCCTGGGTGACGTTACTCACCAGCACGCCATGATCCACACCGGCGGCCTTACGCGCCTTCTCGGCCAGCGGCTCCACCATCAGCCCCAGGGCACCGCCATTGGTGTCCGGTGTGGCCGGCGTCGGTGCCTGCGCCGTCTCATCGCCGGGCAGACGACCGATCTCCACCTTGATCTCCTGACGGTCACCACCGCGCAGCACCTCGAGGGTGGCGGTTTCGCCGACCGGGGTGCTGCCCACCATGGGCGGCAGGTCGGAAGACAGGGTAATGGGCTCGCCGTTGTACTCCAGTACGATGTCACCGGCCTGCAGACCCGCTTTCTGGGCCGGCGAATCCGGCATCACTTCCGCCACCAGGGCACCCCGCGGGCGCTTCAGACCGAAGGATTCCGCCAGGTCGCGGTTGACCTCCTGGATGAGCACGCCAAGCCAGCCCCGGGCCACCGAGCCCTGATCCCGGATCTGCTTGAACACGTTCATGGCCTGGTCGATGGGGATGGCAAAGGAAACCCCCATGAAACCGCCGGAGCGGGTGTAGATCTGGGAGTTGATGCCCACCACATCACCGTCCAGGTTGAACAGCGGACCACCGGAGTTGCCGGGGTTGATGGCCACGTCGGTCTGGATGAACGGCACGTAGTTTTCGCTGGGTAATGAACGGCCCACTGCGCTCACGATGCCGGCGGTAACGGTGTAGTCAAAGCCGAAGGGTGAGCCGATGGCGAAGACCCATTCACCAGGCTCCAGCTCCGAGGATTTACCGATACTCACCACCGGCAGGTCCTCATCGTCGGTGATCTTCAACACCGCCATGTCCGAGCGCGGGTCGGTACCCACCAGCTCGGCCTTCATTTCACGGCGGTCGCTGAGCCGCACGATGATTTCATCGGCGCCTTCCACCACGTGGTTGTTGGTCAGCACGTAGCCATCCTTGGACACGATGAAACCGGAGCCCATGGAGCGGGCCGGAGGCTGGCCACCGGGCGCACCGCGACCGTAGGGGGAGTTGGGTCCCCGGAA
This sequence comes from Marinobacter sp., assembly GCF_033722195.1. Classification (GTDB taxonomy): domain Bacteria; phylum Pseudomonadota; class Gammaproteobacteria; order Pseudomonadales; family Oleiphilaceae; genus Marinobacter. Next base: position 13,699 of record NZ_JAWVZL010000018.1, on the reverse strand, counting down.
GAAATCCTGGAAGAACTCCGGCAGCTGCTCCAGCTGGCGCTCGTCGAACGGCATATTGCCGCCGGCATTACCGCGCTCTTGGGTGGTGCTGATGTTGACCACCGCCGCCGAATTGTCTTTCACCAGCTCGGTGAAATCCGGCAGGTTGGCGGCTTGCGCCGTGGCGGTCAGCATAAGGGCGAGAACGCCGACCAGCAGGCTGGTGAATCCCGCGGCCTTTTGTGTCGTTGCCGAACGTTGTGGTATCGAATTGGACATTCAATGTTCCCCTTTTGATCAAACCCTGACTACTGGCTTTGTCTCAGACGAACGGGCCCGAGCCCGCCGTCCCTGAACTGGATACATTCCTCGTATCTGGTGACCTGGCGACGGCTTTTCAACAGGGCCCGGAAACGGATTCCGGAGCCGGGATCGCGGCCTGTTCGATGCGAACCAGCTGGGGGGTACAGGCCGGCCCCAAACCACGCTGCGCCAGACGCGCCAGCCAGAAACCAAGACCCAGCCCGACCACAGCCGCCATCATGGCGGCGGCATCGGAGCCCGGCGCCCACTGATGCCCGGCCATGGCTCCCACCACCATCAACAGCAGCGGCAGCGCGTAGACCAGCAGCGAGGCCCGCAACAGCGCAGACTCGGCGATGGCCAGGGACACCTCATCCCCAACCGCGGCTCCCAGGGTATTGGCCACCAGCACCTGGTTGGCCCGGCCGCCGGACACCCCGGCCAGGGCCCGTTGGCCGCATCCGGCGCGGGCGCTGCAGCTCTGGCAGGCGCTCAGACGGATGGTCTGAATCCAGGCCTTACCGTCGGTCACCGCAATTACCCGGCCGCGCTCGGTAATCATTGTGTGGTTGTCCCGCCCAGAACGGGGGCGTCCACTTCCACCGATTCCGCCAGGCGCATGGCGGTGGCGGGCGGTATCTCGCCGATCACGGTGATCAGATAACCCGCGTCTCCGGCTTCCACATGGCGCATGTAAGCGGTGGTAGCGCCGATTCTGGACACGCCGGTGGGCATCGCCATGGCGCCGGTGGACTCGACGAACACGGAGAAGGTCGCCAGGCCGTCGGAGAAGGCCACCGCCGGCTTGCCGCCGCTTCTGGGGGCCACCGCCGGGACAAAACCATCCGGCCGCCAGCCCAGGCGCCAGCCGGACATACGGCTTTCAGCGGGTGCAGGCTCGCCGGCCAGGGCACGGTTCTTGATGATCCTTCCCTCCGTCTGGAGTTCAAACTCGCTGTCAGGCAGGCTGTCGATGATTTCCAGACTGGTGAACTGGAAGCGCTCCAGCACCTCACCGGAGGCCGTGCGGACATGGCTTTTGACCAGCAGGCCGGTGTTCTTTTCAAGCCACAGACGATAGCTGTAACGGTGCGCATCCCGGGCTTCCAGCGCCACCTGCACGGTGGTGTGACCGGCCACCCGATCATCTTCAAGCAGCACCGACTGGTACCAGCGGCTGTCAGGCACCCATTGCGATGCCATGGCCTCGGCGAAGGGACCGGAGGGGATCACCTGGTCCAGCTGGACCCGGCCATGGTCCGGCAGTACGCAGAGCACGCGCTCGCCCTTGCGCAGAATCTCACCGCCGGCGCCGTCCTGCTGCACCAGCCGCTCCTGGACCTGACCCTCGTGGTAACGGTGGGCAATCTGCATGGAGTGGACCTGCTCGCCCCGGGCGTAGACGAAGACGCCCCGGTAGGTGGTGAGGTTCATGGCCGGCCCCAGCTTCTGCAGCCAGAGATCGGCCCGGCTGGGGGATTCCGCCAGCACCGGCACCGGCGCCAGGGCCAGCAGGGTGGCCCAGAACACGGCAGCAAGGGCCGACAACCGCAATACCTTCATCAAGACCTCATCCTGGTTCAGTAATCCGGTCCCGCCGGTCCGGACACACTGGTTAAACGGGCGTAGCTGACGGAGCCGGGACCGGCCCCAAGACTGCTGTGCTGGGCATGTTCAAGCAGATAGCGGCTGAGGTGCTCCCACTGGTCCTGGTTGAGCCCCTGCAGGGCCACCTCGGGAATGGCGGCGGCGCCGGTATCGACACCGGTACCGGTCCGGACCAGTGGCACCTGGCCGGTGCCATCGTCATCCCAGCCGGCGCCCGCGCCAAAGCCCACCACCAGGGCCATGACCACCATGGCCGCTATGGGCCAGCGCCAGACCGGCAGCCGCCGGCCCGCCGCTGCGGCAGAGGCCGTGGCTGCCGCCGCGACCGGCCGGCCCGCCAGGGTATCCCGCACACCGGCGCTGACGTCCACCGGCTCCAGACCGGGCTCGTGCATCAGGTCCCGAACCTGTTGCCAGCGCTGCCACTGCGCCCGCACTTCCTGTTGATCAGGATGCGAGAACAGGCGCCGGACGGAGAGCTCGTCGGCCTGGTCGTCCATCATGGCGGACAGGGTTTCTTTCAGTCTTTCGTCCATCCCTATTCGACCTCACTGGCCCGCCGTGAGTTCCGTCGGCCGGGCATCTTGTCGGTTACATGGTATCCAGCAACGGACCCAGGTGCTTATCAACCGAGTCCCGGGCCCGGAAGATCCTGGATCGCACGGTGCCGATGGGGCACTCCAGGATCTGGGCAATGTCTTCGTAACTCAGACCATCGTACTCCCTGAGCAGGAAGGCCGAGCGCAGTTCTTCCGGCAGCGCGCCAATGGCTGTCTGCAGCGCCTTCTGGACCTGCTCACGCTGCATCAGCCGCTCCGGACTGGCGTTGTCACGCAGCCTGATACCCTCGTCGAAGCCCTCGGCCTCTTCCGCGTCGGCGGTGGGCTGGGGCCGGCGGTTGCGGGCCTCCAGAAAGTTCTTGGCGGTGTTGACGGCAATCCGGTAGAGCCAGGTGTAGAAGGCACTGTCACCCCGGAAGCGGTCGATGGCCCGGTAGGCCTTGACGAAGGTTTCCTGGGTCAGGTCCATGACTTCCTGGCTGTCGTACACATACCGGCTGATGATGGCGCCCACCCGTGACTGGTACTTGATGACCAGCAGATCAAAAGCGGAGCGGTCGCCACGACGGACCTTGCGCACGAGCTGCAGGTCGGTCTGGCTCTCGGCGCCTGCGTCCGGGCGTTGTTTGGTGTCGGCGGTCATGGATGGAGTGCCAGGCCTTTCGGAAATGCGGGTTTCGAACCCGGGCATTTGACGATTCAGTTGTGTCATTGCGCTGCCATTTCCGTTTTGACCAGATTGCCACCGGCACGCTACGCCAGGTGCTGCATTCGGCCAAATAGACAGCAGGCACAAAGTTTAGTTCAATACACAGCCACATTATGGCCCGCGATAACGACCTGATGCCACAGTCCTACGAGTACGATGTCTTAATAATTGGCAGTGGTGCGGCAGGCCTCACCGTTGCGCTAAATCTTCCCGAACATCTCAGTGTTGCAGTCATCAGCAAGGGCAGGATCGCCAGCGGAGCCACTCTCTGGGCCCAGGGCGGTATCGCCGCGGTGCTGGACAGCGCCGACTCCACCGAAGACCACATCCGCGACACCCTGGCCTCCGGCGCCGGGCTCTGCCATGAGGACGCCGTCCGTTTTACCGTGGAACACGGCCGGGAGAGCATCGACTGGCTGGTGGACCGGGGCGTAGCCTTTACCCGTGACGAGAACGCCCAGCTGCACCTGACCCGCGAAGGCGGCCACAGCCACCGGCGTATCATTCACGCCGCCGACGCCACCGGCCAGGCGGTATCCACGACGCTTTCCGAGCAGGCGGCGGCGAGACCCAACATCGACCTGATGGAAGCCCGGGTGGCGGTGGATCTGATCACCAACCGCAAGCTGTCCCTGCCCGGCAACCGCTGTGTTGGCGCCTACATCCTCAATCTGAAGGACAGCCATGTAGAGCTGTTCCGGGCCCGCTTCGTGGTGATCGCCACCGGCGGCGCCAGCAAGGCCTACCGCTATACCAGCAACCCGGATGGCGCCTCCGGCGACGGTATCGCCATGGCCTGGCGCGCCGGCTGCCGGGTGGCGAACATGGAGTTCAACCAGTTCCATCCCACCTGTCTCTACCACCCTCACGCGAAGTCGTTCCTGATTACCGAGGCCCTGCGTGGCGAGGGCGGGCGCCTGTTGCTGCCGGACGGCAGCCGCTTCATGGACCGTTTCGATGAGCGTGCCGAACTGGCGCCACGGGACGTGGTGGCACGTGCCATCGACCATGAGATGAAGCGGCTGGGGGCAGACCACCTGTTCCTGGACATCAGCCACAAACCGGCGGACTTCATCCAGCAGCACTTTCCCACCATCTACGAGAAGTGCCTGGCCTTTGGCATCGACGTCACCCGTGACCCGATCCCGGTGGTGCCCGCGGCTCACTACACCTGCGGCGGCGTCATGACCGACAACCGCGCCCGTAGTGACGTCAACCAGCTCTACGTGGTGGGAGAAGCTGCCTTCACCGGCCTGCACGGGGCCAACCGCATGGCCAGCAACTCCCTGCTGGAATGCCTGGTCTATGGCCGCGCCGCCGCCCTGGACATCAGCCGCAAGGCCGATGAAGTGCCACCACCGCCGCCGGCCCCGGACTGGGACGAATCCCAGGTGCGGGACTCCGACGAGGACGTGGTGATCTCCCACAACTGGGACGAATTGCGGCACTTCATGTGGGACTACGTCGGCATCGTCCGGACCACCAAACGCCTGCAGCGGGCCAAACACCGGGTGGACCTGCTGGCCCGGGAAATCGGCGAGTTCTATAGCAACTACCGGGTGTCCAACGACCTGCTGGAGCTGCGCAACCTGGTGACGGTGTCGGACCTGATCATCTGTTCGGCGCTGCAGCGCCGCGAAAGCCGGGGCCTGCACTACACCCTGGACTATCCCGGCCTGCTCAATGAGGCCCGTGATACCGTATTGATACCCACCAGCTACCGGCAACCCTCGGCCTGACAGCGCCAGGCCGGGGTCAGCCCATTCGACAGAACAAGCGAGATCCAGATGGAAGACAACACCGAATTCAATCGCCTCTGGTGGCACAGCCGTCGCGGCATGCTGGAGCTGGACGTACTGCTGCTGCCCTTCCTGGAGCAGGCCTACCGTAGCCTGGATCCGGAAGACCAGGCCCGCTACCGCAAGCTGCTGGCCTGCGAGGATGCCGACATGTGGCAATGGTTCATGCAGCGGGGACGACCGGAAGACCCGGACCTGCAGCGTATCGTCGACATGATCCTGAACCGTGTCCAGCCGGATTGACGTCACTCTGACACCCTGCCGGGCAGCGGGAGTGATTGCCGCCGCGCCCTGGCTGGTATTATCCCTGGCGGTGCTGGCGCTGGCCGCCTACGGTCCGGGCTACCTGCTGGTCTTCTGCGCCTTGGGGCTGGCCGGGGCCTGGTGGCAGTTTCACGCCAGCGGCCTGCTGGCGAGCCGAGATTCGGTGGTGCGATTGCGGGTGAGCGGCGGCCGGCTGCAGGCGGAACTTGCGGACGGCCGTTGCTTCGAGGCAACGGCCGCCACCGAGAGTCGCCTTTTCAGCGGCCTGGCGCTCTTGAAACTGCGCCTGCACACCACCAAGCTGAGACCACCGCTGGTGGTTCTGGTCAGCCTCGCCGGTCCATCCCGCGGCAACGTGGACGCCGATGCCTTCCGGCGCCTGCGGGTCTGGCTGAGACTGGCGCCCGCCAGGGCCGTCCCGGACGCGCCGGCGCCAAACAGGCGGGCCTGAGCGCCACTCATTCTGAATCACGGTGACGCAGTTGCGGCACCACCGTTGCGCACTGGGAGATCATCATGTCGTCAGCCCAACAAGCCAATGCCCGATCGCCACTGGCGGCCAGCGGCTGGACGGTTATCGGGGACCGGCAACTGGTCCGGGTCAGCGGGACCGGCGCCGACAAGTTTCTCCACGGTCAGTTCAGCCAGAACCTGTCGGACGTGACCGCCGCGTACTCCCCCCGTGCCGCCGCCTGCAACCCAAAGGGCCGGGCCTATGCGCTGGTACGACTGGTGCGCGATGGTGACGACCTCCTCTTCGACCTGTCCGCCACCATGGCTGATGAGACCTTGGCGCATCTCAACAAGTACCGGATGCTGTTCCGTGGCACCACCATGGCGGTTGAACCAGAGGCGCGGATTCTGGGCATCCTGGGCCAGGAGCTGGCGGAGTCCCTCTGCCGGGGCGCCAGCCAGAGCCTGGACCGGCCCGGCGCCACCGCCGGCATCGGACGCCACCGCCTGGTGCGGACCGAGGACACCGCCGAGGGCCTGGCCCGCTACGAGCTCTGGCAAATCGGCCCGCTGAGCGGCGAACTGGAGCAGGTGCTGTCAGCGGCACCCGAGCTGGATCTCATCGACTGGCGGGCATCGGAAATCGCCGCCGGGGTGCCGGCCCTGACCCCGGAAACCCGGGACCACTTCGTGCCCCAGATGCTCAACTGGCAGCACCTGCAGGGCATCCACTTCAAGAAGGGCTGCTACACCGGCCAGGAGGTCATTGCCCGCATGCACTTCCTCGGTCAGCTCAAGAAGAGCCTCTACCGGCTTGGCCTCGACAGCGCGGATGTGCCGCCACAGCCTGGTGAGCCGGTGCACGGCGGCGAGCGCAATGCCGGGGAGCTGGTCAATGCCGTGCGTTACGAGGATGGCCGGGTGGAGTGCCTGGCGGTGCTCCGTCACGACAGCGCCGATGCCGAACTCACCGTGGGCGCCAGCCGGGCCCGGGTGCTGCCACTGCCCTACCGGGTACCGGAACGGGAAAACCGGCCAGCCGCAGATACATAAGTTGACAGGCAGTTGCGGCAGTTTTTGCTATAAGTACACATACATTTCTGATCCATCATTGCCTACGGGTTCTTTCAGACTATGCCGACCATTGCTGACCAGATTAAAGACGACCTGATTACCGCGATCGAGAACGACAAGCTTGTGCTGCCCACCCTGCCGGAAGCGGCGCTCAAAGTGCGGGAGATTGCCGAGTCCGAGGACTCCGCGATCCAGGATCTGGTCAAGGTCATCAGCAATGACACCGCCCTGTCGGCGCGCCTGATCCGGGTCTGCAACAGTCCGCTGTTCCGGGGCTCGCGCCAGATCGAGAACCTCAACATGGCCGTCAGCCGCCTGGGCATGGCCTACACCAGCAACCTGGCCATGGGTCTGGCCATGGAGCAGATGTTCCAGGCCACCTCCGACATGATCGACAAGCGTCTGCGGGCCACCTGGCAGACCAGCACCGAGGTGGCGGGTATCTGCCACGTACTGGCCCAGCACTACACCAAGCTCAAGCCCGACCAGGCCACCCTGGCCGGCCTGGTACACCTGATCGGCGTGCTGCCCATCCTGCGCTACGTGGAGGACCAGGACATCCAGATCAGCAGCATCCTGCTGGACAACGTCATCGATGAGCTGCATCCGCAGATCGGCGCACGAATCCTGAAAAAATGGGACTTTCCGACAGAACTCCAGCAGGTACCTCTGGAGTACAGCAACTGGCACCGGGAGGTGCCCAAGGCCGATTACGCCGACCTGGTGATGGTGGCCAACCTGCAGCTGGTGGCCGGCAGTGACCATCCGCTGACAGAAATGGACTGGAACAGCATCTCCGCCTTCGACCGGCTCGGCCTGGATCCCGACATCGACATGAGCGAGGAGGAAGACCTCAACGCCCAGATGGAAGCGGCCATGGCGCTACTGAAATAGGCTTGATTCCCAGAGTCCGATGACAAAGAAGCCGGCCCTAGGGCCGGCTTTTCTGTTTGCGGTATTGCGCCACCAGCGTTTCCCGGTCGGGCAGTTGCCAGTTCACGGTGGGCAGGCCCTCGGCACTGAGCCACTGGTTGGCGCGGGAGAAATGCCGGCAGCCGAAAAAGCCCCGGTAGGCGGACAATGGCGACGGGTGCGGCCCCTCCAGGACGTGGTGACGCTTGCGGTCGATAGCCTGTCCCTTCTTGCGGGCGTAGCTGCCCCAGAGAATGAACACCACCCCCTGGCGCTCCCGATTCACGGTCTCGATCACCCGGTCGGTAAAGGTCTCCCAGCCCTTGCCCTGATGGGCGCCGGCTTGTCCCTCCACCACCGTCAACACACTGTTGAGCAGGAGTACGCCCCGATCCGCCCAGGGTTGCAGGCAGCCATGGTCCGGGGTGTCGAAGCCCACGTCTGACGCCAGCTCCTTGAAGATATTCACCAGCGAGGGCGGTGGCGCCACGCCGGGTCGGACGCTGAAGCACAGGCCGTGGGCCTGGCCCGGGCCGTGGTAGGGGTCCTGGCCCAGGATCACCACCGCCACCCGGTCCAGGGGTGTGCTGTTGAGGGCGTTGAAGCACAGCGGCCGGGGCGGGTAGACGACCTTGCCGGCCTGCTCCTCGGCGGCCAGAAACTCTGCCAGCGCCCGCATGTAGGGCTGGCGGAACTCGGCTCCCAGGTGCTCCTGCCAGCCCCTGCCGGGTTTGAGCTCGGCCGCCAGAACTTCGGCAGGATGCATGGCCTAGCGGTGCTCGGGGCGCATCGCCGGGAACAGGATCACGTCCCGGATCGACTGGGAGTCGGTCAGCAGCATGGCCAGGCGGTCGATGCCGATACCCTCGCCGGCGGTGGGCGGCAGCCCGTACTCCAGCGCGGTGACGTAGTCCTCGTCGTAGAACATGGCCTCGTCGTCGCCGGCTTCCTTCTCCGCCACCTGCTCCCGGAAACGCTCGGCCTGGTCCTCGGCGTCGTTGAGCTCGGAGAAGCCGTTGGCGATCTCACGGCCGCCGACGAAGAACTCGAAGCGCTCGGTGACAAAGGGGTTGCTGTCCTTGCGCCGGGCCAAAGGCGATACCTCGGTGGGGTATTCGGTAATGAACGTGGGCTGCATCAGGCGATGCTCGACGGTCTTGTCGAAGATCTCCACCTGCACCCTGCCCAGGCCCCAGCCGTCCTTGACGGTGATGCCCAGGTCCTGGGCCACCTTGCGGGCGCCGGCGTCATCGTTGACCTGGGCGGCGGTCAGGTCCGGATTGAACTTGAGGATGGACTCCACCACCGTCAGCCGGGCAAAGGGCTGGCCGAAATCGTACTCGATGATATCCACGCCGCCATCCGGCCGCGGCCGGGTGTTGGTCACCAGGGTCTTACCCAGTACGGTCTGGGCGGTTTCCCGCAGCATGGCCTCGGTCAGGTCCATCAGGTCATGGTAGTCAGCGTAGGCCTGGTAGAACTCCAGCATGGTGAACTCGGGGTTGTGCCGGGTGGACAGACCCTCGTTACGGAAGTTGCGGTTGATCTCGAACACCCGCTCGAAACCGCCCACCACCAGGCGCTTGAGGTACAGTTCCGGCGCGATGCGCAGGTACATGTCGATGTTCAGGGCGTTGTGGTGGGTAACGAAGGGCCGCGCGGTGGCGCCCCCCGGAATCACCTGCAGCATGGGGGTTTCCACCTCCATGAAGTCCCGCAGGGTGAAGAAGTTGCGGATGCAGTTGATGATCTTGGAGCGGGCGTGGAACACCCGCCGGGTGTCCTCGTTCACCATCAGGTCGACGTAGCGCTGGCGATAGCGGGCCTCGGTGTCGGTCAGACCCTTGTGCTTCTCCGGCAGCGGCCGCAGCGACTTGGTGAGGAGCAGATACTCCTCCATGACCACGTAGAGATCGCCCTTGCCGGACTTGCTCAAGGTGCCGCGGACGCCCACCACGTCGCCGAGGTCCCACAGGCGGGTGTCCTTCTGGACCTCCTTGGAGGCGTAGACCTGGATCCGGCCGGTCATGTCCTGCACCACCTTGAAGGCCTTGCGGTCCAGCATCAGGCGACCGGCAATGGCAACCTTCAGGCCCAGGGCTTCCAGCTCTTCCTTGCTCTTGTCACCGTATTTCGCCTGCAGGGCCTCCGCGGTGGCGTCCCGGCGGAAGTCGTTGGGGAAGGGATTGCCCTGCTGCCGAAGCTCCGCCAGCTTGGCGCGGCGTTCGGCGATCAGCTTGTTGTCGTCCTGCTGGGCGGCATTCGGCGTTTGGTCGGTCATGGTCTCTCGCTGCAAAGGTCAGTCGTTTAGGGGTTGGATCAGAGGGCCATCTTCAGGCTGGCTTCGATGAACTTGTCGATGTCACCGTCCAGCACGGCCTGGGTATTGCTGGTTTCCACCTTGGTGCGCAGGTCCTTGACCCGGCTGTCGTCCAGCACGTAGGAGCGGATCTGGCTGCCCCAGCCGATGTCGGACTTGGAATCCTCCATCTGCTGCTTCTCGGCGTTGCGCTTCTGCATCTCCAGCTCGTAGAGCTTGGCCTTGAGCTGCTTCATGGCCTGGTCTTTGTTCTGGTGCTGGCTGCGGCCGGCCTGGCAGGCGACCACGATGCCGGTGGGGTTGTGGGTCAGCCGCACCGCGGATTCGGTCCGGTTGACGTGCTGGCCGCCGGCACCGGAAGCCCGGTAGACGTCCACCCGCAAATCGGCGGGATTGATCTCGATCTCGAAGGTGTCGTCCACCTCCGGCGAGACGAACACCGAGGAGAAAGACGTGTGGCGGCGGTTGCCGGAGTCAAATGGGGACTTGCGCACCAGCCGGTGCACGCCGGTCTCGGTACGCAGCCAGCCGTAGGCATACTCACCCTGGAAATGCACCGTGGCACTCTTGATGCCGGCCACCTCACCCTCCTGCAACTCGGTGATCTCGGCCTTGAAGCCCCGGCGCTCGGCCCAGCGCAGGTACATCCGCAGCAGCATGTTGGCCCAGTCCTGGGCCTCGGTACCGCCGGAGCCGGCCTGGATATCAAGGTAGGCATTGTTACCGTCCATTTCGCCGGAGAACATGCGCCGGAATTCCAGTTTCTGGAGCTCCTCGTCGAGGCTCTCCAGGTCCGCGACTATGTCGTCGACCGTAGCCTGGTCTTCCTCGTCGGCGGCGATGTCCAGCAGGCCTTCGGCGTCGTCCAGGCCGGAACTGAGTTTATCCAGGGTGCTGACGATCACCTCCAGATCGGCGCGCTCCTTGCCCAGAGCCTGGGCCCGCTCCGGATCCTCCCAGACCTTGGGGTCCTCCAGTTCCCGCTCTACTTCGACCAGGCGTTCGCTGCGCTGATCGTAGTCAAAGATACCCCCTAAGCGCATCGGTGCGCTCGCGGAGGTCCTTGATGGTGATCACGATCGGGTTGATTTCCATGAAACGGCTTCTCGCATGCTCAAAAGGATGGCGCGGGCGCAGGAAAACGCTGCCCACGTTGGAATCAGACGCGGTATTTTACCGGAGTTGGCGGCTGAAATCAGCCGTTGTGGTGCAGCTGCGGCCGGTGCGTCAGGCCGGCTCCAGGTAGTCGATCAGCAGCTGAAGGCTGGTGCGGCCCCGGAAGCTGTTGGCATCGGGCTTGTACACCACCCGGGCGCCGGTACGGGTGAAGTCCGGCACCTGCGGCCCGGTATTGAAGGCGATGCCGTCGATGATGTCGCCACCGTCAACCGGCTTGAGCACCAGCTTGAGATGGTTCTCGCCAACGATGCGCTGGCGGATCACCTCGAAGTGGCCGTCAAACAGCGGCTCCGGGAAGTGCTGGCCCCAGGGGCCGGCGCGTTTGAGCAGGTAGGCGGTCTCCAGGGTGAGCTCGGAGGGCGCCAGCGGCCCGTCGGTGGTGATGGCCGCCTCCAGATCCTCGGCCCTGACCACCGCCCGCACCGCCTCGTCGAAGGCCGCAGCGAAGGTGTCGAGCTGCTCCGGCGCGATGGTCATGCCGGCCGCCATGGCGTGACCACCGAATTTCTTCAGCAGGCCCGGGTGGCGGCTGTCCACCGCCGCCAGGGCGTCGCGGATGTGCAGGCCGGGAATGGAGCGGGCCGAACCCTTGAGCTCACCGCCGCCCTCGCCCGGGGCAAAGGCCACAACGGGGCGATGGGTCTGCTCCCGGATGCGCGCCGCCAGGATGCCGATCACGCCCTGGTGCCAGTCCGGATCGTAGAGCGCCAGACCCCAGGGCAGGCCCTGGGTATCCAGCGACAGGGAGGCCAGCAGCTCCTGGGCCTGGGCCTTCATGTCGGTCTCGATGCTGCGCCGGGCGCGGTTCAGGCTGTCCAGCTCGCCCGCCAGCCGGCGCGCCTCATCCATGCTGTCCGCCAGCAGGCAGGCAATGCCCAGGCCCATATCGTCCAGCCGGCCGGCGGCATTGAGACGGGGGCCGACGACGAAACCCAGGTCGGTGGCACTGATCTCGCGGTAGTCCCGGCCGGCCACTTCCAGCAGGGCCAGAATCCCGGGCCGGGCCTCGCCCTGGCGGATACGGCGCAGGCCCTGCTCGACAAAGATCCGGTTGTTATGGTCCAGCGGCACAACGTCCGCCACCGTCCCCAGGGCCACCAGGTCCAGCAGCGAACCCAGGTTGGGCTGGCGGGTCTGGTCGAGCCGGCCGGTCTCACGGAGGTGGCGCCGCAGGGCGGTGAGCACGTAGAACATCACCCCGACCCCGGCGGCGTTCTTGCTGAGAAAGGGGCAGCCGGGCTGGTTGGGATTGACGATGGCATCGGCCTCCGGCAGCACCTCACCCGGCAGGTGGTGGTCGGTTACCAGCACCCGGATACCCAGCTCGCGGGCCGCCCGGACGCCTTCCACCGCGGCGATACCGTTGTCCACCGTGACCAGCAGGTCCGGCAGGTTGCCCTCCGCCGCCAGCCGCTCGATGATGCCCGGCGTCAGGCCGTAGCCGTCGGCAAAGCGGCTGGGCACCCGAAAATCCACATCCGTCAGCCCCAGCATGGTCAGCCCCAGCACCGCCACCGCGGTACTGGTGGCGCCGTCCGCGTCAAAGTCCCCCAACACCATCACCCGCTGCCGGCCGGCAATAGCCTGTGCCAGGATTTCCACAGCCCGGTCGATGCCCCGCAACTCCAGGGGCGACGCCAGGTGCTGGAGGGTGTAGGCCAGTTCACTCTCGGAGGTGACGCCACGGGCGGCATAGAGCCGCCGCAGCAGGTCGGGCAGGTCCCGGCCCCAGTCGGGGCCGGAATCAGGCATGGCGCGACGCAGGATCTTCTTGGGGGTCATCATGCCTCGAGGGCTGTCAGGCGTGTTTCCAGTGCTTGGCAATAAAGCCCTGGACGGTTTTCAGGTCGTCGTCCAGCACCGTGAAGCGCTCTTCCCGCTCGAACAGGTCTTCCAGGTGCTTGGGCAGCTCCGGTCTTACGCTCACACCGGAGCGCTCCACCGCATCCGGGAACTTGGCCGGATGGGCCGTGCCCAGGGTGACCATCGGGATCGCGGCATCACGCCGGCACTGACGGGCCGCTTTCACACCGATCGCGGTATGGGGATCCAGCAGGTACTCGTTCTGCTGGTAGATCTCCCGGATCATGCCGCAGGTGGCGTCGTCATCCACGGCGGCACTGTCGAACAGCTTGCGCATGTGGCGCCAGCGGTAGTCCTCAATGCTTACCGGACCGCTCTGGGCATCTTCCAGCAGCTTCTTGACAGCGGCACCGTCGCGACCGTGAAGGTCGAACAGCAGACGCTCGAAGTTGCTGGACACCATGATGTCCATGCTGGGGGACAGGGTGTGTTCCAGCTTGTGCTGCTCGTAGCGGTTGCCGCTGAGGAAGCGGTGCAGGATGTCGTTGCGGTTGGTGGCGATCACCAGCTGGCTGATGGGCAGGCCCATCTGGCGCGCCAGGTAGCCGGCGAAGATGTCGCCGAAGTTGCCGGTGGGCACCGAGAAGGCCAGACTGCGGTCCGGCCCGCCCAGGGCCAGGGCGGCGTGGAAGTAATAGACGATCTGGGCCATGATGCGGGCCCAGTTGATGGAATT
>NZ_JAWVZL010000017.1:0-51150 GCF_033722195.1 Marinobacter sp. | reverse complement strand
GTCAATGTCGTAGGAAGCGCCAAAACGGGCATAGCCGTAAATGCTGGCACTGTAGCCGGCAGGATCGCCGGGGCTCTTGGGGAACAGCTCGACGGCGCCGGCCTGGCTGGCCAGGGTCAGAGCCAGTGCGGAAGTGGTTGCTCGAATGGCGAGTGTCAGCGTCTTGCTTTTCATCTTTTATTGTCTCCAGAAGCATTATTGTTGTTGATAGCCAATCGCATCCTCACGAATACGTATTGTTGGATCTATTTCAACGTAGTGACAAACCTGTGACAGAGCAAATGGAACTGAATAAAATTTAGACCATCGTCTAATCAGATCGCCTCCAACAGGCGATTGCAGGGACAAAAATGCCCGCCCGTAGGCGATCCGAGTACCGCCTCCAGCAGTAAATCTGGCCATGACCGAGACCATTCCCTTGCTTGATGACACAACCTTTGCCTTTCTCGATCTGGAGACCACCGGGGGCAGCGCCGGCTCCGACCGGATCACCGAAATCGGTATCCGGTTCTGGCGTGCCGGCCAGGTCATCGGGGACTGGCAGACCCTGGTCAATCCCCAGACCCGGATCTCATCCTTCATCGAGCGCCTCACGGGTATCAGCAACGCCATGGTGGCGGAGGCGCCCACCTTCGAGCAGGTGGCCGACGAGCTGCGGGCACAGCTGCAGGACACGGTCTTTGTGGCCCATAACGCCCGCTTCGACTACGGCTTCGTCAAATCCGAGTTCCGGCGTCTGGGGCAGGCCTTCTCCGCGCCCGTACTCTGCACGGTGAAGCTCTCCCGGCTGCTCTATCCGGAATATCGGCGCCACAACATGGATGCCATCATTGCCCGCCATGGTCTGGCAGAGGTCCAGCGCCACCGGGCCATGGGGGATGTGGCGGCCATGTTCGAGTTCTTTACCCACGCCCTGCAGGACAAGGGCCGGGTCAGGTTCAGCACCGCCCTGGCGGGCCTGCTCAAGCGCCCCAGCGTGCCTTCCCACCTGGCGGCGGATGTGCTCGACGAATTACCGCGCGGCCCGGGCGTCTACCGCTTCTACGGCGAGAACGACGTGCTACTGTACGTGGGCAAGAGCACCAACATTGCCCAGCGGGTGGCCTCGCATTTTTCCGGGGATCACAACACCAGCCGCGGTGTGCGCATCTCCGAGAGCCTGCGGCGGGTGGAATGGACCGAGACCGCCGGCGAACTGGGGGCGCTGCTGCTGGAGCTGAAGCAGATCAAGCGCCTGAGCCCGCTGTTCAATCGGCGCTCAAGGGCCGCCAAGACCCTGGTAAGCATCGAGCTGGTGCCTAACGAGGAGGGTTATCTGCAGGCCCGCCTGGCCTGGGAGATCGAGCCCCATCGCCTGGGGGACTACTACGGTCTGTTCCGCAGCAAGAAAGACGCCGAGCGGGCCCTCAGCGGCATTGCCCAGAAGAACGACCTCTGCAATCAGCTTCTGGGGCTGGAGCCGGCTCGCCAGGGCCCCTGCTTCCAGCGGGCGCTGGGACGCTGCAGGGGCGCATGCGAGGGGGGCGAGGATGTCGTGCGCTATAACCTGCGGGCGCAGATCGCCTTTCATGGTCTGCGGCTGAAAACCTGGCCCTGGGACGGCCCGGTCGGAGTGGTGGAACAGGACCCGCGCAGTGGACGCCGGGAGATCCTGGTGATCTACAACTGGATGCACGTGGCCACCGTCAACGATGAGACCGAACTGGATAACCTGGCCCTGGCCAATACCCGGGTCACCTTCGACCTGGACTCCTACAAGCTGGTGGCCAAGGCCCTGCTGGGTCTGGATGGCGGCCGGCACCGTCTCATCCGGCTGCCGGCATTGGCCCAGCCGGAGGTGCTGATGCCATGAGCCCGCCGGGCCGGCCCCCGGTGCGCAGCTGCGTCCGTACATCCCGCATACCCATTCCCGTCCTGGCCGGCTAGACTGTAGGTAACGTTATTTATTCTTAACGCCGGCAGGCGTTACCGGTAACCCGCAAGCTTCAGAGAGGAAGGAATGAACAGACAGCCCGTCGAGCGCGCCCTTTTTGACGACGTCATGGTCCCCAACTACGCCCCCGGTGCGGTGATTCCCGTGCGTGGTGAGGGCTCCCGGGTATGGGACCAGCAGGGCCGTGAATTCGTGGATCTGGCGGGCGGTATTGCGGTCACCTCCCTGGGCCATGCTCACCCTGGTCTGGTCAGCGCCCTGACCGAACAGGCCGGCAAGCTCTGGCATCTGTCCAACGTGCTCACCAACGAGCCGGCGCTGAGGCTGGCCCGGACCCTGTGCGAGCTGACCTTCGCCGAGCGCGTATTCTTCGCCAACTCCGGAGCCGAGGCCAACGAGGCCGCCTTCAAGCTTGCCCGCCGATATGCCTGGGAGCACTACGGGCCGGAGAAGAACGAGATCATTGCATTCCGCAACAGCTTTCATGGCCGCACCCTCTTCACGGTCAGCGTCGGCGGCCAGCCCAAGTACCTCGAGGGTTTTGAGCCGGCTCCGGGCGGCATCCATCACGCCGACTTCAACGACCTGGCGTCAGTGGAGGCCCTGGTCTCCGACAAGACCTGTGCCATCGTGGTGGAGCCGATCCAGGGTGAGGGCGGCATCATGCCCGGTGACCCCGAGTTCCTCAAAGGCCTGCGAGCCCTCTGCAGCAAGCACAACGCCCTGCTGGTGTTCGATGAGGTCCAGAGCGGCGTTGGCCGTACCGGGCATCTGTACGCCTACCAGATGTACGGCGTGACGCCGGACGTGCTGTCCACCGCCAAGTCCCTGGGTGGCGGCTTCCCGGTGGGCGCCATGCTGACCACCGCCAAGATCGCTGCCAGCCTGGGTGTGGGCACTCACGGCAGCACCTACGGCGGCAACCCGCTGGCCTGCGCCGTGGCCCAGAAGGTGATCGACACCGTCAGCCAGCCGGACATTCTCAAGGGCGTCAAGGCCCGCGCCGAGCGCCTGAGGGAAGGCATGATGGCCATCGGCAAGCGCTACGGTGTGTTCAGTGAGGTGCGTGGCCACGGCCTGCTGCTGGGTTGCGTGCTGACCGAAGCCTGGGCCGGCCGGGCCAAGGACTTCCTGGCGGCTGGCATCGATGAGGGTGTGATGGTGCTGGTGGCCGGCGCCAACGTGGTGCGCCTGGCGCCGTCGCTGATCATTCCCGAGCACGACATCGACGAGGCCCTGCTGCGGTTCGAGCGCGCCGTCGCCAAGGTCTGCAGCTAGGACCCGCAGCAAAGACAAGACGCCTGACCTTCACCACCGGACGGCCTGCCACGATGGGCCGTCCGGGCCATTACCGCAAGGAGCAGACTGCATGTGGGTGGTACGACCCGCCAGACCGGATGACCTTGCCGAGATCCAGAGCCTGGCCGCCAGCCAGGCCGCCCGGGTCTCGACCCTGCCGCAGGCGGAGGACAAACTTGCCGACAAGCTCGACCAGTCCCTGCGCTCGTTTCAGGGCGCCGCCGGAACGCATGGTGAGGAACGCTTCCTGTTCGTGCTGGAGGACCTGGCCAGTGGCCGCATCCGTGGTACCGCCGGCATCGACGCCCGCGCCGGCTGTGGCCAGCCTTTCTACAACTACCGCCAGGATGCCCTGATTCACGCCTCCCATGAGCTGGGGGTGTCCAGCCGGGTGGACGTGCTCTACCCCTCCCACGCGCTCACCGACAACAGCCTGCTGTGCTCGTTCACCATCGACCGGGAGCTGCGGGAAACCGAGGCTTTCGACCTGCTGTCGCGCTCCCGGCTGCTGTTCATCGCCCAGCACCGGGAGCGCTTTGCCGACCGCCTCGTGGTGGAGATTCAGGGGGTGCAGGACGACCAGGGCCAGGTGCCTTTCTGGGACAGCCTGGGACGGCATTTCTTCAACATGGATTTTGCCACCGCCGACCAGCACTCCAGTGAACTCAGCAAGACCTTCATCGCCGAGTTGATGCCGCCCAATCCCATTTACGTGACCCTGCTTACCGACGCCGCCCAGGCCGCCATCCGCCAGCCCCACGCGCTGGCCCACAAGACCGTGGCGCTGCTGGAGCGGGAGGGTTTCCAGAGTGGCAACTACATCGATATCTTCGACGGTGGCCCGGTCCTGCAGGCCCGCACCGACAGCCTCAAGACGGTGGTCACCAGCCAGCGTCTGGAAGCGGTACCGGGGGAGGTCGGGGACGCTCCCCGGTATCTGGTGGCCACCGGCACCGGGGACGCTTTTCGGGCCGTGCTGTCGCCACTGGCGGAGCACCTGGACGGCACCGCCGTGATGCCGGCCGATGTGGAGAAGCTACCGGGCTGGCAAGCCGGACAACCGATTCTGGTGGCACCGCTATGAGGGTGATGCAGACCGGCCAATTCATCAAGCGGCTGCCGGCCCCGCCGACGGCTGCAGGAGGAGCGCACGCATGCTGGTGATCCGACCGCTGCATGAGGAGGATCTGGGCGACCTGTACGCCATGGCCGAGAGTGCCGGCAAGGGCCTGACCTCGCTGCCGGCCAATCACGACCTGCTCAGCCGCAAGATCCAGCGCGCCCGGGACACCTTCAGCCAGCGCAGCGCCCCGGAGGCGGGGCTCTACCTGTTCGCGCTGGAAGATACCGCCCGGGCCCGCTGTGTCGGTATCAGCGGCATCGAGGCCCGGGTTGGGCGGGAGGAGGTGTTCTGGAACTATCGCCTGAGCACTACGGTGAACGCCTCCCGGGAACTGGGTGTGTATGTCAGGACCCCGACACTGCACCTCACCAACGACATGACCGACACTACCGAGATCTGTTCACTGCTGCTCTCGGACACCCATCGGAAAGGCGGCAACGGCCTGTTGCTGTCCCGCTGCCGGTTCATGTTCCTGGACGATTTCCGACGGCATTTCTCCGACAAGATCTTTGCCGAGATGCGCGGGGTGTCCGACGCCGACGGGGTCAGCCCGCTCTGGGAAGCCCTGGGCAAGCGCTTCTTCGACATGGAGTTCAGCAAGGCCGACTACCTCTCCGGGGTGGGCAACAAGTCCTTCATTGCCGAGCTGATGCCGAAGTTTCCCATCTATCTGCCGCTGCTGCCGGAGAGCGCCCGCGCCGTGGTGGGCCGGGTTCACGCCAATACCGAGCCGGCGCTACGCATGCTGCAGGCCGAGGGTTTCAACTTCAACGGCCTGGTGGACATTTTTGATGGCGGTCCCCTGGTGGAGGCCTTCATCCACAACATACGGACGGTGCGGGAGAGCCTGAACCGCCATGTCCTGATCAGCCGGAAGCCGATGGATCTGGACGTGCCGGCGGAGCAGCGGGTTATGGTCTCCAATCGTTCGTTCCGGGATTTCAGGGTGACCACCCTGCCGATCCAGTGCGTGAACGTGGACACCGTCAGTCTGCCGCCGGAGGTGGCGGAGGTGCTGAAGGTGGAGTCCGGCGATCTGGTTCGCCTGGCGCCCTTGAAAGACGGTGGTCATTCCCCGATACATTCGGTATATCAACGGTCTACAGCGGCTCGCCAGCCATAGCGGCGGGCCCGGGAGGAGAGGGTATGGAACTGACATTGAGCGGCGATCTCTGGATTGACGGACTCTGGCTGGAGGGCCAGGGACCGCTGATCGAGTCCGACCAGCCGGTCAGCGGCGACATCATCTGGCAGGGCGAGGCCGCCGGCATCGACGACGTGGATGCCGCCGTCAGGGCCGCCCGCAAGGCGTTTCCGGCCTGGCGCCGGCGATCCCTGGCGGAGCGCCGGGAGATCATCGAGGCCTTTGGCCGCCAGCTGGAGGAGCACAAGGAAGCCCTGGCCAGGCAGATCGGCCTGGAGACCGGCAAGCCGCTGTGGGAATCCCGCACTGAGGTGGCCGCCATGACTGGCAAGATCGGTATTTCCGTGCAGGCCTACGAGGATCGTACCGGCTCTTCTGAAACCGACAATGCAGCCGGGCGCGCCGTGCTCAGGCACCGGCCCCATGGCGTGGTAGCGGTGTTCGGCCCCTACAATTTCCCTGGCCACCTGCCCAACGGACACATCGTGCCGGCGCTGCTGGCGGGCAACACCGTGGTGTTCAAACCCAGTGAGCTGACCCCCGGCGTGGCCGAGCTGACGGTCAGGCTGTGGGAGCGCGCCGGCCTGCCCGGTGGCGTCATCAACCTGATCCAGGGTGCCCGGGATACCGGTGTGGCCCTTTCGGAACATCCGATGATCGACGGTCTGTTCTTCACCGGCAGCCCCACCGTGGGCCATCACCTGCACAAGCAGTTCGCTGGCCAGCCGGAAAAGATCCTGGCCCTGGAGATGGGCGGCAACAACCCCTTGATCGTGCAGGACGTGTCAGACCTGGACGGCGCGGTTCACCACACCATCCAGTCGGCGTTCATGTCCGCCGGTCAGCGCTGCACCTGTGCCCGCAGGCTTCTGGTTCCCCGCGGCAAGGTGGGGGACAAGTTCCTGGCGCGCCTGGTGGAAGTGGCCGGCAACATCAGGGTAGGGCGTTTCGACGCCGAGCCCCAGCCGTTCATGGGGTCGGTGATTTCGGTAGCCGCTGCCGACCGCCTACTGGAGGTGCAGGAAGAACTGGTCCGTGCCGGCGCCAATCAACTGCTGGAGATGACCCGGCTGGAAGCGGACACACCCCTGCTCAGCCCCGGTATTCTGGATGTCACCGACATCGAGACCCGGGACGAGGAATATTTCGGGCCGCTGCTGAAGGTTTACCGCTACGATGACTTCGACCAGGCCCTGGAGCTGGCCAACGACACCCGCTACGGTCTTTCCGCCGGCATCCTCAGCCGTGACCGCAAGCTTTACGAGCGGCTGGTGGAAGAGGTCCGGGCCGGCATCGTCAACTGGAACCGGCCGCTGACCGGCGCCAGCAGCGCCGCGCCCTTTGGCGGGGTCGGTGCCAGTGGCAATCACCGGCCCAGCGCCTACTACGCCGCCGACTATTGCGCCTGGCCCATGGCTTCCCTGGAGGCGGACCGCAGTGAACTGCCGGATACGCTGGCACCGGGGCTGTCTTTCGATTGACCGCGGCTGCCATCGGACCCCCGGGGCCGATGGCAGACCCTCTTGCGCTAATCAGGATGCATCATGGCAAGCAAGGCAATAGAAGCGAATTTCGACGGTCTGGTGGGGCCCACCCACAATTACGCCGGCCTGTCCTGGGGCAACGTGGCGTCGAAATCCAACGTTCACGCGGTGTCCAATCCCCGTGAAGCGGCGCTGCAGGGGCTGCAGAAAATGAAGCGGCTGGCGGACCGGGGCTATGTCCAGGGCATACTGCCACCCCAGGAGCGGCCTCACATTCCCACCCTGCGACGCCTGGGTTTCAGCGGCAGCGACGCCGATGTGCTGCGGGCCGCGGCCAGGGCCAACCCGGTGATCCTGGCGGCGGCAGCCTCGGCGTCCTGCATGTGGACCGCCAACGCCGCCACCGTGTCCCCCAGCGCCGACACCGCCGACCATCGGGTCCACTTCACCCCGGCCAACCTCAGCGCCAAGTTCCACCGCTCCATCGAGCATGTGGAGACCGGCCGGGCACTGCGGTCCATCTTCGCGGACGAGGCCTTCTTTGCCCATCATCCGGCGCTGCCGTCAGTGAGCCAGTTTGGCGATGAGGGCGCCGCCAACCATACCCGGCTGTGTGCCGGTTACGGCGACCCGGGTGTGGAACTGTTTGTCTACGGCCAGGCGGCCTTTGATGAAACCGCGCCGGCGCCGGTGCGGTATCCGGCCAGGCAGACCCTTGAGGCGTCCCAGGCCATCGCCAGACTGCATGGTCTCAGTGACCGCCACGCGGTGTTTGCCCAGCAGAATCCCAATGCCATCGATGCCGGCGTCTTCCACAACGACGTCATCGCGGTGGGGAACGGCAACGTGCTGTTTTATCACCAGCTGGCGTTCCTGGACGAGGACCGGGTGCTGGCAGAGATCCGGGCCCGGCTCGAGGGCACCGAGCTGGTACCCATCCGGGTGGCTGAGGCGGACGTGCCGCTGGAGGATGCGGTGGCCTCCTACCTGTTCAACAGCCAGCTGCTGAACCTGCCGGACGGCGGCATGATGCTGGCGGTGCCGGGGGAGTGCCGGGAAATCCGCTCGGTGAGCGCCTACCTCGATGCCCTGGTGGCCTCCGGTGGCCCGATCCGGGCGGTGGAGGTGTTCGACGTCAAGCAGTCCATGCGCAATGGCGGCGGCCCGGCCTGCCTGCGCCTGCGGGTGGCATTGACCCACCAGGAACTGGCCGCCATGCACGCGGGCGTTCTGCTGACGGACCAGCTCTATGAGCGCCTGACCATCTGGGTGGAAGGGCATTACCGCCATGAGCTCAGTCAGGACGACCTGGCCGACCCCATGTTGCTGGACGAGAGCCGCCACGCCCTGGACGAGCTCAGCGGTATTCTGGGCCTGGGTTCGATCTACGACTTCCAGCGCTAGCGCATTACACCCCGCCCGACGGGGCAGGGTCCGGTATCAGGCGGTGATGGAACTCATCAGCATCACCATGGTGTGTTCGATGAGGTCATCCCTGGGGTAATTGGCCAGAGGGCCGGCGTCATTCATCTCCTGCTGGCACAGCATGATCACGCCGTGCAGGGAGCCCCTCAGGTAAAGGGCGGTATTGAGGGGGGACCGGATGCGCTCGCGGTTCAGCGAGCCGTCGGCAAGCCCGGTCTCGATGGCGGCCACCATCAGCTCCATGGTGGCGGACTCGCAGCTGGACATCTGTTCGGCCTGGTTCTGGTCGGCCTCCTGCATGGCGGTGGTGGCCTGGGTCAGGGCATGGAAGTAGTCGGGCTGTTCCAGGTAGAAGCGGTAGTAGGCATGGCCGATGGCGCTGATCCTGGCCAGGCCGGTGTCTGCCGAATCACAGGCGGCCTGGAAACGCTGCCGCAGGCTTTCCCCCGCCCGCAACATGATGCCGCGCTGGATGGCGGCCTTGTCCTTGAAGTAGACATAGAGCAGGGCCCGGCTCAGGCTGGCGGCCCGCGCGATGTCGTCCATCGAGGTGCGCTCGTAGCCCTTGTCCGCAAACACGGTTTCCGCCGCGTCCAGGATGCTGTCGTAGCGGGCCTGCTTTTCCTGCTCCCGCCTTGATTTCAGTTGATTTGCCATTCGTGGGCCGGAACTCCTGCCGATCGGTCGTGCGCTGGTGGATGTCATTCTGGCGTAGCTTTTTTGCACCCTGTTAGGAAACCACAAAACGGATCCGTTGACAAATTGTCAAAGAATGACATCATGTCTGGAACGCCGAATCGATCACGCCAGGCAGGGTCGCCATTGCGATCCGTCTGGCCCAGGAGTTCCGTCATGAAACCTGCTCTCCGCCTCGCCAGACTGTGGCACCTTGCCCTGCTCGTGCCTGCCCTGCTCATGATTGTCACTGGGTGCCGCGGTCATGACCCCGCCCGGACTGCCGAAGCGGAGCCGGTGACGGTGCGGGTTGCAACCGTCGCCAACAGCGAGGGGGCGGCGCCTACCCTTCGATTCGCGGGCATCGTCCAGGCCAGCCAGCGCGCCACCCTGACTTTCCAGGTCAGCGGCAACCTGAAGGAGCGCCGGGTTGAGCTGGGGCAGCGGGTGGAGGCCGGCGATGTACTGGCCCGGCTCTACAATCCGGGCCTGGAGCCGGCGCGGGCCTCAGCGGGGGCCCGGCTCCAGGAGCTGGGTACCCAACTGGAGCAGGCCGAGCGGGAGTGGCAGCGCTCCAGTCAGTTGCGGGAGCGGGGCGTGGTCTCAGAACAGGCCCTGGAGCAGATTACTGCCCGCAGGGATGGTCTCAAGGCCAGCGTGGCCACGGCCCGCGCGGCCCTGGCGGAGGCTGAGCAGATGCTGGCGGAAAGCGTGCTGACGGCGCCTTTCGATGGCCGGGTGGTGGCGTTGATGGTGGAGCAGGAGGAATTCGTGGCTCCCGGCCAGCCGGTGGTGAAGCTGGCGGAGCCGGATACCCGGGAAGTGGAGATCCGGATGCCGGCCTACCTGCTCGACCAGTTGCAGGTAGACCAGCAGGTACCGGTGTGGCCGGTGCAGGATCGCCAGTTGGCGCCAGTGTCCGGCAGGGTCATCGAAGTGGCCCAGGCCGGCGCCGAGCGCGGCCAACTGCAGCCGGTGCTGGTAGCGCTGCCGGCGGATGCGCCCGGCTTGGGAGTGGGAGAGCCGGTGGAAGTGGGTGTGACCCCCAGCATCAAC
Source organism: Marinobacter sp. (assembly GCF_033722195.1). Lineage (GTDB taxonomy): Bacteria > Pseudomonadota > Gammaproteobacteria > Pseudomonadales > Oleiphilaceae > Marinobacter. The sequence goes on along the minus strand of NZ_JAWVZL010000017.1, from coordinate 41,011 downwards.
GGCCAGCTTACGGTACCGGTGCTGGCGGTGATGCGCGCCAGCGATGGCAACAGTGTGTTCCGGGTACGTGATGACGCCGCCCGGCGGGTGCCGGTGACGGTGCAGCGTATCATCGGCGAGCAGGTGGTGGTGGCGTCCGATCAGCTCAGCGCCGGTGACCAGGTGGTCTACGCCGGGTTGACCCGGCTGGCGGACGGTGACCGGGTGGAGATCCTGCCATGATCGGCTACCTGCTGGGTTGTCGCCGGCTGCTGGGCATGGTGGTGGTGATGCTCTGCCTGCTGGGCCTGGCCGCCTACAACACCATGCCCCGACAGGAAGACCCCTCCTTCCCCCATCGCGCCGGCCTGCTGACGGTGCAGTATCCCGGCGCCAGCGCCGATGCGGTGGAACGCCTGGTGCTGCGCCCCCTGGCGGATGAACTCCTGCAGGTGGAGGAAGTGGACGTGGCTGCCGGCACCGCCCGTACCGGCGTGGCCCTGGTGCGGGTGCGGCTGTATGACACTATCTACGACACCGACGCCGCCTGGGACCGGGTGCGCCAGGCCATGGAGCGGGCGCGCCGGGAGTTCCCAGGGGACGTGGGCCAGATGGCCCTGGACGACCGCATCATCGACATCCCCGCCATTGTGCTGGCGGTCGGGGGCTCCAGTTCCACCGTGGTGCTGACAGACGTGGCGGAGAAGGTCAAGGAGGCGCTCTCGGACCTGCCCGGCATGTCCCGGGTCGAGCTGGAAGGTGACGTCACCGAGCAGATCACCCTGGCCCTGGACGATGCCGCGCTTTATCGCCTGGGGGTCTCGCCGGCAGCGGTGCTGGACACCCTGGCCAGCCGCAACCAGACCAGTGCCGGCGGTTTCGTGGTGACCGAGGGCCGCCGCCTGTCGATCCTGCCCAACAGCGAATTCACCAGCCTGGACGCCATCCGGGCCACTCCCATCGACCTGCCGGACGGCAGCCAGGTGCCGTTGGCCTCCGCCGCCGAGGTCTGGCGCGGGCCGGCCGAGCCGCGGCAGCCGGAAACCTGGTTCGATGGTGAGCGGGTGGTGCTGGTGTCGCTGGTGATGTCCGAGGACAGCACCGACGCCATCCGGTTCGGCGAGCGGGTGCGGGAGCGCCTGGCCAGCCTGCGGGCGGAGGTGGCGCCCTTCACCGTCAAGGAAATGTTCTTCCAGCCGGACCAGGTCTCCGACCGTCTCGACAACCTGGCCTGGAGCCTGCTGGCCAGCGTCGCCATCATCATCGCGGTGGTGTTCCTGGGCATGGGCCTGCGGATGGGCATACTGGTGGCGTCCATCCTGCCCATGGTGACCATGATCAGTATCGGGCTCTACGATCTGGGCGGCGGCGTGCTGCATCAGATTGCCGTCATCGGCATGGTGATTTCACTGGGCATCCTGATCGACAACGCCATCGTGGTGGTGGAGAACATCCAGACCCAGCTCGATCGGGGCGCGGCCCGGCTGGCGGCCCTGGCGTCCGCCATCCGCGAACTGGCGGGACCGCTGGGCGCCTCCACCGGCACCACGCTGGCGGCCTTCGCGCCGCTGCTGCTGTCCAAGGGTGGCACTGCGGATTTTACCCGGGGTATCCCGGTCATGATCATGCTGACCCTGTCGGTCAGTTACCTGCTGGCCATTTCCGTGGTGCCCCTGCTGGCGGCCCGCTTTCTCAGACCCCGAACCAGCCCGGGCCGGGACCGCATCGCCGGTCTGGCGGGTGTGCTCGGAGGCCTGGTGGCGCGGGCGCCCAGGACCCTGGTGATCGTCAGCCTGGTGATGGTGGCGGGCAGCCTGGCGCTGACGCCATGGATGAAACTGCAGTTCTTTCCCGATGCCGACCGGCCCCAGGTCATTGTCGAGATGTACATGCCCGAGGGCACCGACCAGGCTCGCACCGCGGAGGTGGCGGAAAGCCTCGAGCGGGCCCTCCGCAGCAGGCCTGAGACCCTGCTGGTGCACCGCTTTGTCGGATTTACCGGGCCCAGTTTCTACTACAACCTGCTGCGCTATCCCCAGGCCCCCAATCGGGCCCGCCTGGTGGTGGGGACTCCGACCCTGGCGGACACCGGGCCATTGATCCGCTGGGTGCGGGACTATGCCGCCCGGGATCTGCCGGAACTGGACCTGACGGTGTCGGTGCTGGGCCAGGGTCCGCCCCGGTCGGCGCCGGTGGAAGTGCGGCTGTACCACCCCAACGACCACATCCGTGCCCAGATCACCGAACGGGTGTTCAGCGAGCTGCGCCGCACCCCCGGTGCCGTGGATGTGCGGCATGACATCGACCTGGGGGTGCCCAGCATCGACGTCAACGTGGACGATGCCGTCGCCGCCCGCTATGGCGTCAATCGGGCCGATGTGGCCCGCAGCCTCTATGGCCAGAGTTTCGGCGTGGTGGCGGAGCAGTATCGCCAGGAAGACGACCCCATCCCGATGGTACTCAGGTCCCGTGAGGGCACCGCCCTGTCGCTGTCACGGCTGATGTCCATCAACATTTACAACGCCCGGGGCGACGCCGTTCCCCTGTCGGCGCTGGCCACCACCGAGACCAGCTGGCAGCCGGCGGCGCGCTATCTGCGCAACGGCACGCGGGTCAACACCGTCAGTGCCAACCTGGCGGCGGGTTTCAGTTTCAGCGACGTGCTGGGTGGTCTGGAGAGCACCCTGGCGGACCAGCCGCTGCCCGAGGGCAGCCGCATGGAATACGGCGGTGACGCCGAGGGCTCAAGCGACGCCAACAGCGCCATTCTCACCACCGCACCCATCGGCATCCTGCTGTTGCTGTTCTTCCTGCTGGTGCAGTTCAACTCCTTCCGGCGGGTGGGCATCGTACTGCTGACGGTGCCGCTGGCCACCGTGGGCATCATTCCCGGCCTGGTGCTGTCGGGCTCGCCTTTCGGTTTCCAGTCCCTGCTGGGGGTGATTGCCCTGGTGGGAATCGTGGTGAACAACGCCATCGTGCTGCTGGATGTGATGGACCGCCAGCTGGCCCGGGGCGAGGCGGTGGTGGACGCGGTGCGTAAAGCGGTGGAGCAGCGTACCCGGCCCATCCTGCTGACCACTGCCACCACCGTGGCGGGGCTGCTGCCATTGGCTTTCTCCAGCTCCACCCTGTGGCCGCCCATGGCCTGGGCCATCATCTCGGGGCTGCTGGCCTCCACGGTGCTGACGCTGCTGGTGGTGCCGGCCATCTGCCGGCTGGTGATTCGCCCACCGCAAGCCCAACCACTGCCGGAGGCGGCGGCAACCGGTAATCCCTGACCGGGCTCAGTGGAGGGGAGGGCGTTGCCGGACCAGGAGTCCGACCCGGTGGCCCACCGGCACGTCCCGGTTGGGGAACACGATGGCCTCGGGCTGGTCGCCCACCCGGTATTGCTGCTGCCGGTCTTCCCAGATCAGCTCGCCGGGGCCGTACTCGGTGAAGTTCGCCACATCGTCCGGTATGTGAAAGCGGAAGTGTTCCCCGGTATTGAGGATCTCCTCCACCACCTCGAACACCACCACCGCATCGGCGCGGGCGTCCTGACCGGGATCCTGGCCGGCGATGAGCTGGCGCAGGCTGTGCTCGATGCCGGCAAACCGGCCCAGGTCGTTCTGGCCGAAGGGCTGCACCCGGCCCAGCTCGATGGTCATGCTCTCGGCGCCGAGACGACTGGCAGAGAAGGCTGAGAAGGTGGTGCCCTGCTTGTGCTGCAGCAGCAGCGTATGAACATCGGAGGCGGCCAGGAAACGGATCTGGTCAGCGGGTACCTGGCGGCCGGGCAGGTAGGGGTAGAGCGCGAACTTCTCCCGCTTCGAGGGCCGGATGGCAGTGTGCAGATCGTAGTGGAGCAGTCCCTCGGCACCCTGGGCGAACAGCTCGCAGGTCTGCTCCAGCAGCGCCGCGCGGGCCGCTTCCGGAGCTCCGGCATAGACCGGCTGGTGGTGGGCGCCATTGAACAGGCGGTTCAGGTTGTGATCGAGGAACCGCCGCCCGGCCACCATGGCCGGCGGATTGCCCAGGATCAGCAGGGTCTCGGTGGCCGGCGCCCAGTCCCCGTCCAGCAGCTGATCCACCAGGCGGTCCAGCACCTCGATGGGGGCGGTCTCATTGCCATGGACGCCGGCCGACACCATCAGGCGGCGCCCCAGCACCGGCGTGGCCGGCACCAGGCGCAGGATGCCGGCACCGGTGAGCTCGATGCGGCTGCCGTCGGGCAGGATCGCGCTGCGGCCCGCCGGCGCGGTGTCAGGATGCGCCAGGGTGTGGCTGAGCCAGCCGGGAAAGTCGTCAAAGAGCTGCCGACGTGCCGTCATCAGGGCCTCCCATCAGCCGTTGGCGGGCTTGAGGTGGCGGAGCAGACGCTGCTCCAGCTTACGGAACACGAATACCAGGGCGAAAGTCAGCGCCATGTAGATCAGGGCCACGGCGATAAAGGCATCAAACGGGGCGTAGAACCGGGAGTAGATGTCGCGGGCCGCACCGGTCAGGTCGACAATGGTCACCACGCTGGCGATGGCGCTGGCGTGGAGCATGAAGATCACCTCGTTGGAGTAGGCCTGCACTGCCCGCCGCGCGGCGCTGGGCAGGATGATCCGCCGCATCCGCAGGAACCAGGACATGCCGTAGGCCTTGGCGGCCTCGATTTCACCGGCAGGGGTGGCCACGATCGCGCCGCGGATGATTTCGGTGGTGTAGGCGGCGGTGTTGAGCGTGAAAGCCAGCAGGGCCGGGTAGAAGGGCTCCTTGAAGATTTCCCACCAGAAGGTTTCCTGGATGCCGGGAATCTGGGCGACCCCGTAGTAGATCACGTAAAGCTGGATCAGCAGCGGCGTGCCACGGAACAGGTAGGTGTAGACCCACACCGGTGACGACACCCAGCGGTTGCGGGAAGTGCGCAGCACCGCCAGCGGAACCGCCACCACCAGACCCAGCACCAGGGACAGGAAGACCAGTTGCACGGTGGTCACCAGGCCATCCCAGTAATGCAGCGTGGTGGTGGCGGTAAAGATCTCGTTCTGGTTGAGCCAGTCGGCGAGGAATTCAGGCATACATCAGTCTCCCTGCACCACGCCGGCATTGGCCCGCTTGTCCAGCCACTTGATGAACAGCTCGGAGCCGGCCGTCAGGGCCAGGTAGACCAGCGCCACCGGAATGAAGAACAGGAAGGGGGCCCGCTCGGCCTTGGCGGCCTGTTCGGCCACCCGCACCATGTCGGTGAGCCCGATGATGGACACCAGCGCCGTGGTCTTGAGCAGCACCTGCCAGTTATTGCCGATACCGGGCAGGGCGTGACGCAGCATCTGGGGAATCATGATGCGGCGGAAGGTGTGCCAGCGTGTGAAGCCGTAGGCGCGGGCCGCCTCGATCTGGCCGGAATCTACAGCCAGGAAGGCGCCCCGGAAAGTCTCGGTCATATAGGCGCCGAAAATCAGGCCGATGGTCAGGACACCGGCAATGAACGGATTGAACTGGAAGAAAAAGTCCACCTCGTACTGGTCGTACAGGTAGTCGGAAATCTGGTTCACGGCCACCTGGCCGCCGTAGTAGAACAGCAGCATCATGACCAGGTCCGGAACGCCCCGGATCAGTGTGGTGTAGGTGGTGGCCACACCCTTGGCCGCCCGGTTGTGGGAGAGTTTGGCGGAAGCGCCCAGAAGTCCCAGCACCAGTGCCAGCGCCAGTGACAGAAAAGCCAGTTCGATGGTGACAGCCGCGCCTTCCAGAAGGGCCGGGCCGTAACCCTTGAGATCGAGCATGCGTAATACCAGGGTGACAGCGGGCGCCGGATCTTGCCCGGCGCCCGCTGCTTTGATTTACATCTTGATGTCGTAGGAGAAGTACTTGTTCATGATCCGGTCGTAGGTGCCGTCGTTCTTGAGCTTCTCAAGAGCGGCGTTGATCTTCTCAGCCAGGTCCTCGTCGCGGGGACGCATGGCAACACCCACACCCTGGCCCAGCTTGACCGGCTCACCGACCTGCTGGAAACCTTCACGGGTCAGGATGGTCTGCTCACCCACCGGATAGTCCACGAAGACCGCGTCCAGACGCTCACCTTCCAGGTCCAGGACCATGTCGTCGGCGGTGGTGTAGCGCTTGATCTCAACGATGTCGCCCATGTTCTCGGTCACGTAGGCATCCATGGTGGTGCCGCGCTGGACGCCAACAATCTTGCCTTTCATGGCGTTCATGTCGGTCGGATCCACGTTGACGTCCTCACGGGCGAACCAGGCGCCAGGGGTGTTGTAGTAGGGCTCGGAGAAGAGCACCCGCTCGGCGCGCTCCGGGGTGATGGACATGGAGGACATGATGGCGTCGAACTTGCGAGCCAGCAGTCCGGGAATCATGCCGTCCCAGGCCTGGATCACGAAGGTGCACTCGGCCTTGAGCTCTTCGCACATGGCTTCGGCCAGTTCCACTTCGAAGCCGGTCAGCTCACCTTCCGGTGTCTTGTACTCGAAGGGCTCGTAGGGCACGTCGAAGGCGATGCGGATTTCATTCCATTCCTTGGCCTGGGCTGTACCGGCGACCAGGGCCAGGGCACAGCTGGCAGCAACAATCAGTTTTTTCATGCGTCTCTTTCTCCAGTGGTTTGCCTGTTGGCTTTATTCCGGCCGCTGATACCGGCCGCGTTTTATTCTCTGCGCCGGCGCCGGGGATCACCCGCACCGGCCTGCGAACAAGATAGCACTGCTGGCGCGGACCGTCGCGCCGATCAGAAGTTGGGCGCGAGAAATTGTTTCATGCGCTCGGAGTCCGGGTTGTCGAAGACCTTCTGGGGGGAACCCTGCTCCTCGATCACGCCCTGGTGCAGGAACAGCACCTGGCTGGACACATCCCGGGCAAAGGCCATCTCATGGGTCACCACGATCATGGTGCGGCCCTCTTCCGCCAGGCTCTGCATGACCCGAAGCACCTCGCCCACCAGCTCCGGGTCCAGCGCCGAGGTGGGCTCGTCGAACAGCATCACCTCCGGCTCCATGGCCAGGGCCCGGGCAATGGCCGCCCGCTGCTGCTGGCCGCCGGACATCTGGGCAGGGTAGTAATCCTTGCGCTCATAGATGCCCACCTTGTGGAGGTAGCTCTCGGCCCGCTCGATGGCTTCCTTTTTCGGCACGCCCAGCACGTGGATGGGCGCCTCGATGATGTTTTCCAGTACGGTCATGTGGGACCAGAGGTTGAAACTCTGGAATACCATGGAAAGCTTGGCGCGTATCAGCTCCACCTGCCGGTTGTCGGCGGGCACCCGCTCACCCTTGCGGTTGTTTTTGAACCGGATCGGGTCGCCGTGCACGATCACCTCGCCGGAAGTGGGGGTTTCCAGCAGGTTGATGCAGCGCAGGAACGTGCTTTTGCCGGAGCCGGAGCTGCCGATCAGCGAGACAACGTCGCCCTTGCGGGTTTCCAGGGAAATGCCCTTGAGCACTTCCAGATCCCCGAATGTCTTGTGTATGTCCTTGCAGATCAGTGGCGCATTGTCCGCCATGTAACGCTCCCGCAACTGGTGACGGCGAACCGTCATGGGTCTCTGACCGTGCTGGCCTGATGTAAAGATAGCTGGCTTTGCCGGTGGGCACGAGTCCGCGGCCGGCAACGGCGGCACATCCTCGATGCTGTCATTGCCATACACATATCGGGCCAGCTTTTGCGGTGCACAGTTTTACGGACAGGCCCGGCATAAATCAACCATTTTGGTGTGCGCGGCCGGGGTGTCCGTCAGGTGGTGGCGATGCCGGTGCGGATGATATGGTGCTCGCTCTGTTCGATCTCCCGCAGCGAGTCGCAGACATGGCGGACATGGGCGGAGGCCGCCCGCTGCGCCGCCAGGGGCTGGCCCTTCATGATGGCCTGGTAGATCTTGCGGTGGTGTTTGTCGATCTGCTTCTTGAACGCCTCCCGGGGACTAAGGTTGGCCACCGACGCCTGCACCGACATCAGCATCAGGCTCTTCAGGCTGTCCAGCACATGCACCAGCACCGGGTTGTGGGAAGCCTCCACTATAGCCAGGTGGAAAGCGTGATCGAGACCGGCGTTGGTGAGCGGGTCGGCCGCCTGCATGGCGTCGTAGGCCTTGGTGATCCGGTGCAGGTCCCGGGCATTGGCCCGCTGCGCCGCCAACAGGGCGGCCTGGCCCTCCAGCTGCTCGCGCACTTCCAGCAGGTCATAGAGGGTGCGGGGGTGGCCGGTGAACAGTCGCATCAGGGGTGATTCCAGGCCCGGCTCCGGCACGATATGGGCGACAAAGGAGCCCCTGCCGTGATGGGTCTCGATCACCCCCCGGCCGTGCAGCTCATGCAGGGCTTCCCGGACAATCGACCGCGACACCCCCATCCGCAGCGACAGCTGGCGCTCCGACGGGATCTTTTCGTCGGGCGCCAGGCCGCCATCCAGAATCAGGCGTTCGATACGGTCGGCGATGGCCTTGGCCACCGGCACGGATTTTTGCGTCATGGCTGTGGGCTGGTTGGACCAGTCTTGCGCTGGTTAATTCCTAATCAAGGTCTATTCTTCTGTAATCCTCGTAACTATCGGGGATCAGTGGTTCAACGTCCATAGAAACCGGTCAAAAAACTGGTCTGACCAGTTGCCATTTTGCTGGACTTGAAGCCATGCCACTACGATCATCCGTGGACACGTCCTTGGTGCGTGGGGTGCTGAAGGGCATCGCTATTTCACCGCAGGGCGTTTCGGGCCACTCAGCCCGCCTGAAACGAAAAGCGGAACAAAAACAATGAAGCTGGAGACTGATCGATGAACAATAAGCAGAGCAACATCGATAAAGCGCGCCCGCGGCGCGGCATCCTGAAAACCCTGGCCATGTCGACGGCACTGGCCGGAGTCTTCGCGCTGGGAACTGGTCAGGCCACCGCCGCCACCACCTGGAAGATCCAGTCCGTGTGGGACGCCGGTACCGTTGGTTATGACCTGTTCGAGGAATGGTGCAACAGCATCGAGAAAAAGAGTGGCGGCGAGCTGAAGTTCCGCTGCTTCCCCGCCAAGGCGGTGGCAGCCGACAACAACGCCCTGTTCGATGCGGTGCGTAACGGCGTACTGCAGGGCATGAACCCCTTTACCCTGTACTGGTCCGGCAAGATTCCGGCGTCGGTCTTCCTGTCTTCCTACCCCGCCGGTCCTGACCAGCCCCACCAGTGGGACACCATGTTCTATTCCCTGGGCATGCTGGAAAAGACCCGGGAGATCTATGAGAAATTCGGTCTCTTCTATGTCGGCCCGATCCAGCACGACTCCAACATCATCCACTCCAAGAGGCCGGTCACCAGCCTGGACGATCTCAAGGGCATGAAGATCCGGGTGCCGGGCGGCATGGTGGCCGAAGTGTTCCAGCAGTTCGGTGTCTCCACCGTCTCGCTGCCGGGGTCCGACATTTTCCCGGCCCTGGAGAAGGGCACCATCGACGCGGCCGACTATGTGGGGCCGGCGGTGAACTACGAGCTGGGCTTCTCCCAGGTGACCGACTACATCATGTTCGGGCCTCCAGGCGTGATGTCCATCTACCAGCCGGTGGACCTGATGGACCTGACCGTCAACATGCGGGCCTGGAAGTCACTGTCGCCGGAGCTGCAGCAACTGGTTGAGGACGAAGTGCGGATCTTCTCCCAGAAGCACTACCTCACCATCCAGGCCCGTAACATCGAGGCCATGGAGAAGTTCAAGAACGCCGGTGATGAGGTTACCCGCCTGAGCCAGAGCGACCTGGAAGCGTTCCGTAAGGCCGCGATCCCGATCTGGTTCAAGTGGGCCAACAAGGACGAGGACGCCCGCGCCATTTTTGACATGCAGCTGGACTACATGATGAACGAGACCGTGGGCTACGTTGAGCCCGCCGACGTCGAAGGCATGTAAGCCTCCATTGCAGCAAAAAAACAGGGAGAGCTTCGGCTCTCCCTTTCAAATGGCAAAGGTAAAATAAAATGTCTGATCTCGAAGGCTTCGGCTTTGTACTGCCGCATTGGGCTTATTGGGGCTGGCTGGCAGTGATGCCCCTGATCATGATGGCGCTCGACCGCTGGCGGTCGGGCAACGTGACAGCGGATGACGGTGAGCAGGGGATCACCCCCGGCGAGGTGCAGGCCCAGGAAGAAGATCCGCTGGCGCGGTACAAGGATGTAGGGGTGAACTGGTTCACCCGTGTGATCGACTGGATGAGCGATAAATCCGGTCTGTTCGTGGCCTTCTGGACCGTGAACGCGGTCTGTTTCTATTTTTTCGAAGTGGTGATGCGCTACATCTTCAACATGCCCACCATCTGGGTGCATGAGGCCAGCTTCCTGCTGCTGGGCATGCAGTACCTGCTGGCGGGTGCGTTTGCCATGCTTCATGGCGCCCATGTGCGGGTTGATGTGATGTACAACATGCTGCCCCTGCGTGGCCGGGTCGGCATGGACATCTTCACCTCGATGTTCTTCTTCATCTTCGCGCTGGCTCTGCTGATCACCTCATGGACCTTCTTCATGAATGCCTATTCCATGGGTGAAACCACGGTTGAGACCTGGGGCATCCAGTACTGGCCGGTGAAAGCCATGATGGTGCTGGGTTCGGCACTGCTGTTGCTGTCGGGCCTGTCCAAGCTGATCAAGGACATCGCCCTGTTTATCCGCCTGGGTCAGGAGGCTGCGCAATGACCACCAATTCTGTCAGTTCTTCTGCCGACACCGGCGCAGCCAAAGCCATGCTGGGCAAGCTGGGTACCTGGCTGATGATCCTGGCCACCGTGTCGCTGGGTTTCATCATCCTTGTCGAAGTCATCAATATCCTGTTCTACGACCCCTGGAGCGACGACAGGTTCCTGTTCCGTCTCTCCGGCAGCCTCGCCGACGTCAAGATCGGGCCGCTGACCTATCTGATGTTCGGCTCCCTGCTGGTGGCCCTGATGATGGGTCTGCCGCTGGCGTTCGTCACCGGCGGCCTGGGGGTGGTGTTCATCTACCTGGTGGGCGACAGCATGATGCTGAACATCGTGCCCAGCCGCATCTTCCCGATGATGACCAACTCCGACCTGGCGGCCATACCGCTGTTCATCTTCATGGCCTCGATGCTGGAACGGGCGGGCCTGATCGAGGAGATGTTCACGGTGGTCTACAAGTGGATGGGCGGTCTCTCCGGTGGCCTGGCCACCGCCACCATCCTGGCCTCCACCATCCTGGCGGCCATGGTGGGCGTGATCGGGGCGGCGGTTGTCACCATGGGTATCATTGCGCTGCCGGCCATGCTCAAGCGCAATTACGACCATCAGATCGCCCTGGGCTCCATCATGGCCGGGGGCACCCTCGGTATCCTGATTCCGCCTTCGATCCTGGCCATTCTCTACGCAGTGGTGGCCCAGCAGTCGGTGGGTGAGCTTTACCTGGGCTCGCTGGTGCCGGGCCTGATGCTATCGGGCATGTACATCGCCTACGTGCTCTTCCGCACCTGGCTCAAGCCCGAGATGGGACCGCCGGTCCCCAAGGAAGACCGCATCTCCCTGAAAGAGAAGATCCTGCTGCTGAAAGACCTGATCGCGCCGCTGATCCTGGTGGGTCTGGTGCTGGGGCTGTTGTTCGGCGGTATCGCCACGCCGGTGGAAGCGGCCGGTATCGGCTCCTTCGGCGCCATCCTGGTGGCCATGAAGCACGGCGCCTTCTCCATCAAGTCGCTGCGTGAAGCCTCCGTGACTACCGCCAAGGCCTCCGCTATGGTGCTCTGGATCATGTTCGGCGCCTCGGTTTTCGTGGGCTTCTACATCCTCCAGGGCGGCCAGGACTTCATCACTGAATCCATCCTCGGTATCGGCCTGTCACCCTACATGGTGTTGCTGCTGCTGATGCTGCTGCTGGTGGTGTTGGGCATGTTCCTGGACTGGGTGGGTATCCTGCTGCTGGCGGTGCCCATCTTCATCCCCATCGTGGAGGCGCTGACCTTTGACGGCCTGTTCGGCCTGCCGCCGGTCCCGGGTGAAGACGTAGTGCTCTGGTTCGGCGTGCTCTACCTGGTGAACATGCAGATGTCGTTCCTAAGTCCGCCGTTCGGTTACGCCCTGTTCTATATCCGCGGTGTGTGCCCGCCGGAAATTACCATGGGCACCATTTTCAAGTCGTCACTGGCGTTCCTGGCCATGCAGGCCATCGGCCTGACCCTCTGTGTGGTGTTCCCGGGCATCATTACCTGGCTGCCAACCCTGGTGTACGGCTGACCGTCGGCCGGCGGGACCCGAGGGTTCCGCCGGCCACTGTCATGGACACCCACAACATCCAAGCAAGGAGAACCCGACATGTTGACCATCAAGCGACTGGACCTGGACGATGCCCGGCTGCTGATCGAGGGCGCCGCCCGCAAGGCCGAGGAAATCGGCATTCCCATGTGCATTGCGGTCACCGACGAGTCCGGTAACCTGATCGCCTTCGAGCGCATGAACGGTGGCAAGGTCACCAGCATCACCGTGGCCCAGGACAAGGCCTATACGGCGGCGGCAGCCCGCAAGGCCACCCACGAGTACAACCAGGCCTGCATTCCCGGCAACCTGGTGTTCGGTATCCACACCTCCATGGGCGGGCGTCTGTGCGTCGTCGGTGGCGGTCTGCCGGTAGCGGTGGACGGCCACGTGGTCGGCGGTATCGGCCTGAGTTCCGGCACCCCCCAGCAGGATATGGACTGCGCCCAGGCCGGCATCGATCATTTTCTGAACCAGCGGGCCTGATGGCTGTCACAAACCATTGACCCATCAACCAGCCCGCGACGGAGCCATGTCATGAACCAGACCGCAGCCCCGGACATCAGCCGCTCTGAGCTGGCTGAAAAACTCAGGGAGTTCATCCATCCGGAGTACGTGATCTCGGATGAGGAAACCCTGAAACCCTACGAATGCGACGGCATGTCCATGTACTGCGAGATGCCCATGCTGGTGGTGTTGCCGGAGACGGTGGCCCAGGTCCAGCAGGTCATGCGCATCTGCCATCGCCACCGCGTACCGGTGGTGGCCCGGGGCGCCGGTACCGGCCTGAGCGCCGGCGCCATGCCTCACGCCCAGGGCGTGGTGCTGTCCCTGGCCAAGTTCAACCGCATCCTCAGTATCGACCCCAAGGCCCGCTCGGCGCGGCTGCAGCCGGGGGTGCGCAACCTGGCCATCAGCGAGGAAGCGGCCCAGTACGGCCTCTACTACGGCCCAGACCCGTCGTCCCAGATTGCCTGCACCATCGGCGGCAATGTGGCGGAAAACTCCGGCGGTGTGCATTGTCTGAAGTACGGACTCACGGTCCACAACATCCTCAGTGTCGAGATGGTCACTGTCGAGGGCGACCGGGTCACCGTCGGCAGTGACGGCCTGGACAGCTGCGGCATGGACCTGCTGGCACTGATGACCGGCTCCGAGGGCCTGCTGGGTATCATCACCGAGGTGCAGGTCAAGCTGCTGCCCAAGCCGGAGAAGGCCCAGGTGGTGATGGCCGGTTTCGACAGTGTCCAGAAGGCCGGTGACGCCGTCGGCGGCATCATCGGCCACGGCATCATCCCCGGTGGTCTGGAAATGATGGACGGCTACGCCATCACCGCCGCCGAGGACTTTGCCCAGGCCGGCTACCCCCGCGAAGCCGAGGCGCTGCTGCTGTGTGAGGTGGACGGCACCGCCGAGGAGGTGCAGGAGCACATCGAACAGGCCGAGAGCCTGTTCCGCAAGTTCGGCGCCACCTCCGTCCGCACCTCCCAGAGCGAGCATGAGAGGGCTCTGCTGTGGAAGGGCCGCAAGTCGGCGTTCCCTGCGGTGGGCCGGATCTCGCCGGACTACTACTGCATGGACGGCACCATTCCCCGCCGGCACCTGGCCCATGTGCTGCTGGAAATGCAGAAGATGTCCGAGCGTTACGGCCTGCGGGTGGCCAACGTGTTCCACGCCGGCGATGGCAATCTGCATCCGCTGATCCTGTTCGATGCCAATGTGCCCGGCGAGTTCGAGCGCACTGAAAGTTTCGGCGGCGACATCCTCAAACTCTGCGTCGAGGTGGGCGGCTGCATCACCGGCGAGCATGGGGTAGGGGTGGAGAAGATCCGCCAGATGGCGGTGCAGTTCGATGACCGGGAGCTGGCCCAGTTCAATGCCCTCAAGGCCGCCTTCGACCCGGAGGGCACCCTGAACCCGGGCAAGGGCGTGCCCACCTTGCGCCAGTGCCAGGAGTACCGGGCCCTGGAGCGCAAACCCGAAACCGAATCCAACACGGTGGAAGCCTGACATGGCGGATATAGCCAAGCGCCTGGAGGAGCAGATCCTGTCAGCGCGTGACGAAAAACGCAGTCTCAAGATAGTCGGTGGTGGCAGCAAGCAGTTCATGGGCCGGCCGGTGGAGGCCGACGAGCTCAGCGTGGCCGAGCACAGCGGTATCGTGGAATATCAGCCGGTGGAGCTGGTGATGACTGCCCGGGCCGGCACGCCGCTGGCCGAGCTGGAAGCGGCGCTGGCGGAGAACAACCAGATGTTGTCCTTCGAGCCGCCCAGATTCACCGACAAGGCCACCATCGGCGGTACCCTGGCCTGCAACCAGTCCGGCCCCGGCCGGCCCTGGACCGGCTCGGTGCGGGACCAGGTGCTGGGCATCCGGCTGATCAACGGCCAGGGTGAGCACCTGCGTTTTGGCGGCCAGGTGATGAAGAACGTTGCCGGTTACGACGTTTCCCGGTTGCAGGCCGGCGCCATGGGCACCCTGGGGGTGATCACCGAAATCAGTCTCAAGGTGCTGCCGCGGCCGGCCGCCACCACCACCCTGGTGCGTGAGCTGCCGCTGGATGAAGCCATCCACATGATGAACAACAGGGCCGCCGAACCCAAGCCCCTCACCGGCGCCTGCTGGCTCGACGGCAAGCTCTACCTGCGCCTGGCCGGCGCCCGCTCGGCGGTGGATGCCACCGCCAGCCAGTGGCAGGGCGAGCCGCTGGAGGACGCCGACCGGTTCTGGGCCCAGCTGCGGGACCACAGCAGCGACTTCTTCGCCGGCGACCGGCCATTGTGGCGCTTCTCGGTCAATCCCACGGCACCGAATCCGGATCTGGACGGTGACTGGCTGGTGGACTGGGGCGGCGCCCAGCGCTGGTACCGCGGCGAGGCCCAGCTGTCGGACATGGAGACCCTGGCGGCCCACGCCGGCGGTCAGGTCAGCCTGTTCCGCGGCGGTGATCGCAGTGGTGAGGTGATGCATCACCAGCCGGCCGCCCTGAAGACGATCCAGCAGCGCCTGAAACGGTCCTTCGATCCGGAGGGGATCTTCAACCCGGGCCGTCTATACACCTGGATGTAACAGCAGGAATCCCATGCAGACCAATCTTGTTAAAGAGTTCGCCAATACCTCGGAAGGCCAGGAAGCCGAAGCCATTCTGCGCAGTTGCGTGCATTGCGGCTTCTGCACTGCCACCTGCCCCACCTATCAGGAGCTCAATGACGAGCGCGACGGCCCCCGGGGCCGCATCTACCTGATGAAGGAGTTCCTGGAGGGCGCCGAGGTGACCGAAAAGACCCGCACCCACCTGGACCGCTGCCTGACCTGCCGGGCCTGTGAGACCACCTGCCCGTCCGGTGTGGAATATGGTCGCCTGGTGGACATCAGTCGGGGCCTGCTGGAGGAGCGCCTTGAGCGACCGGCCCGGGAGCGCTGGCTGCGCTGGGGGCTGCGCAAGGTGCTGCCGCGCCCGCGCCTGTTCGGCTTCCTGTTGCGGATGGGCCAGGTTTTCAAACCGGTACTGCCGGGTGCGCTGGCCACCAAGGTACCCCCGAGGCGCCGTGCCGGTCCCCGTCCCCAGGCCTTCCACAACCGGACGGTGCTGGCGCTGGCGGGCTGTGTTCAGTCCTCCGCCACACCCGACACCAACGCCGCCGCCGCGCGGGTGCTGGACCAGCTCGGCATCAGCCTGGTGGAAGCCCCGGATGCCGGCTGCTGTGGCGCGGTCAGCTACCACCTTTCTGCCCACGAGGAAGGTCTCGACTACATGCGCCGCAACATCGACGCCTGGTGGCCATCCATCGAGGCCGGCGCCGAGGCAATCGTCATGACGGCATCTGGCTGCGGCGCCATGGTGCAGGATTATGGCCATCTGCTGCGCCACGACCCGGTATACGCCGACAAGGCAGCGCGGGTCAGTGAGCTGACCCAGGATCTGGCCAGCTTCCTGATCAACGAGGACCTGACACGGCTGAAACCGGCACAGGGCACTGGCCGGGTGGCCTTCCACTGCCCATGCACCCTGCAGCACGCCATGAAGCAGAACGGCGTGGTGGAGCAGGTACTCACCAAGGCCGGTGTGGAGTTGACCCAGACCCGTGACAAGCACCTGTGCTGCGGCTCGGCCGGCACCTATTCGGTGACCCAGCCGGAAATGAGCCAGAAGCTCCTGGCCAACAAGCTCAAGGCCCTGTCCATCGACAGCCCGGACCGGATCGTTACCGCCAACATCGGCTGCCAGCTGCACCTGGGCACCAGGGCCGAGGTTCCGGTGCAGCACTGGATCGAGCTGCTGGACCCGCAGGCCAGCGGCCGCGGAGCCACGCACTGACGGGGAAACCGCTACCCAAGTATGATTGTGCGCCGGCCGCCCTCTTCTAAACTGATGAGAGGATCATCAGCAGCTGAGGACGGCCCATGTGTGTTCATCGCAGCAGTCTTTACGGCGTTGTGCTGGCCATGCTGTGGCTGGCGGGCTTGGGTCCAGCGCAGGCCGAGACCCTCCTGGACGGCCAGAGGGACGTCATCCTGGTGGATGCGGCGGGCGCCGAGTTCCCCATCGGCACCATTACCTTTTCCCCGGCCAGCGACGGCCTGACGGCTTACCAGCTCGACGTGGATTACCGGCGCTTCAAGGATTTCTTCCTCTCCATGAAGGAGATGAAGTGCCTGGAGGGTCGGGAAATCTGGTGCCATATTCCCTATCCCTACCAGAACCCCCGTACCGTGAGCGCCACGGACCTGCGCTGGCTCGAGCACGATCTGCTGTTCATGTTCAAACGGGTGGGGGAGTTCGGGGCCAATTTCTGGAACGGCATGTATTACCGACTAAGCCTGCAGGATGGCGAGATCCTGGGTCTTGCCCACGCGGTGGATCTGAACCAGTTGGCAGCGCCGCCCGAGGACCTGACGGTGCCGCCTTTCGGGGAGTTCGATGTGGCGGAAACCAGTCTGGATGAGCGCTGGCTGCCGGGGCTGGTGATTCGCTGAGCCGGTCCTGCCTGCCGGCTCAGTGCGGGATCGAGCCCTGATCCGCCGGGATCCGCCGGTCATAATATTTCGCCAGGAAGGCTCCCACGAAAATCTGGATCTGGTTGTAGCACATGATCGGCAACACGATCATGCCAAAGCCCGGGTGGCCGGCAAACAGCACCTTGGCCATGGGCAGGCCCGAGGCCAGGCTTTTCTTTGACCCGCAGAACACCACCGCCGCTTCGTCGGCGATCGTCAGTCCCATCACCCGCACCGCCACCTGGCTCAGCAGGATCACCACGAACAGCAGCACAAAGCACAGCACGATCGTCAGCACCACCGAGGCCACCGGCAGTTTCTGCCAGAGGCCACTGGCCACCGAGTGGGAGAAGGCGGAGTAGACGATCAGCAGGATCACACCCTGGTCGTATTTCGCCAGCAGCGGGCGATAGCGGTCGATCAGCGTGATCAGCAGCGGCCGCATGGCGTGGCCGACGAAAAAGGGCGCCAGCAGCTGCAGCACGATGTCTTTCAGGGCCTCGGCCACGTTGAAGCCGCCGCCGGCGGTGCTGGCCAGCAGCAGCAACAGGAAGGGTGTCAGCATCATGCCGAAGACATTGGAAGCGGCGGCACTGCAGATGGCGGCCGGCACGTTGCCCCGGGCCATGGCGGTGAAGGCAATGGAGGAGGTCACCGCCGACGGCAGCACCCCCAGATAGAGAAAACCCAGCACCAGGTCCGCCGGCATCCACTGGCTCGGCGCCAGGGTCAGCGGCAGCACCAGAATCGGAAACACCACGAAGGTCATGGCGGTAATGATGATGTGCAGGCGCCAGTGGGTCGCACCCTCGATGATCTGCTTGCGGGACAGCACCGCGCCGTGGAAGAAGAACAGCAATGCCACTGCCAGGGAGCCGGTGGTGGACAGCACCTCGGCGGCCCGGCCGGTGACCGGCGCCAGGGTGGCCACCACGATGGCCGCCAGCATCAGAAGTGTAAAGCCGTTAATCGGCAGTCGCATGGTGAGCCTCCAGGGCGTTCAGGCTGGGGAGCAGCAGGTGGCGGGTGAGTCGTTGCGCCTCGGCGGGGTCCTGCTGCCGAATGGCGTCGAGCAGTTGTTCATGATCGGCCTGGCTGGGTTCGGGCAGGTGCTGGTCCTGTTCGGTCCGGCGGATGGTCTCCCGCACGCTGTCGGCGAAATAGCGGTAGAGTTCCATCAGTGCCTGGTTACCGGACGCCCGCACCACAGCCTGGTGGAAACGTTCATCCCAGTCCACCTTGGTGTCCAGGTCGCCGGCACTGCCGCGGCCGGCCAATGCCTCTGTCATCGCCGCCAGGTCCTGTTCGCTCCGTCGCTGCGCCGCCAGGCGGGCGGCTTCGGTCTCCAGCATCAGGCGTACTTCCAGCTGGTCGAAAATCGCGGTGCGGCGGATACGGCGGAAAATCTCGCCGGAATCCCGCCGGGCCCGCACGTAGGTACCATCGCCCTGGCGGGTTTCCAGCATACCGCTGTGAGCCAATACCCTGACCGCCTCCCGCACGGTGTTACGGCTGACGCCAAGGGTTTTCGCCAGCGCCGCCTCCACCGGCAAGCGGTCGCCCACGCCCCAGCGCCCGGACTCGATTTCGCCCCGGAGGTTGGTGATGGCGGTGTCCACCAGGGAGCCGCGATTCAGTTTGCCAAGTGACATGATAAAGAACCAATCAACCAATCATCCGATGAATATACATGCATATACGGCCCATGAGGAGTGTCCGGACGATAAAAGAACGCCCCGCAGCAAGCTACGGGGCGCTGGTTTTCCCGCCGGGCCGGTTTATTCGATCACCAGCTCCACATCGACATTGCCGCGGGTGGCGTTGGAGTAGGGGCAGACCTGGTGAGCGGTCTCCACCAGGGTCTGTTTGGTGGCTTCGTCCAGTTCCGGCAGGCGAATGGTCATCTTCACGGCGATGGCGAAGCCGGCACCGTCCGGATTCTCGCCGATGCCCACGTCAGCGGTAATTTCCGGCTCTTTCGGCAGCTTGACCTTCTTGCTGGCAGCCACGTGCTTCAGCGCGCCGATGAAGCAGGCGGAGTAGCCGGCTGCGAACAGCTGCTCGGGGTTGGTGCCCTCGCCACCGGCGCCGCCCAGTTCTTTCGGGGTGCTCAGTTTGACGTCGAGTTTGCCGTCGGAGGTCACGGAGCGACCCTCTCGGCCTCCGGTGGAGGTTGCAGTTGCGGTGTAAATGGCTTGCATGGAAAGACTCCTTTCGCTCGAATGATAATGGTTATTGCGATAACAATGGCATTAGCATAGAGCCTGTGCTGGCTAATTGCAAAAGATTATTGCAATAACGGTTTTACGCAGAGGCTATGAGTCGGTGGTCTGCAGGTTGGCCCGCAACTGATCGAGCCGGTCCTTGAGGGCTTTCATATCCGAGGTGGGCATGCCGCATTCTTCTGCCACGCACCGATTGATGTGGGCGGCTTCCGTCTTCAGGGCGTGGCCGCGCTCGGTCAGACGGATGTCCAGCTGGCGCTCGTTACCGGCCAGGCGGACGCGCCTGACCAGGCCATCCTGTTCCAGGCGCTTGATCACCGGGGTCAGGGCGCCGGATTTCTGCCGCAGCCGCGCGCCGATATCCTTGAGGCCAATGCCGTCCTGCTCCCACAGGATCAGCAGCACCAGGTACTGCGGATAGGTCAGGCCCAGCGGCTCCAGGTGGGGCTTGTAGAGCTGGGTCATCGCCAGGGAGGCGGAGTAGAGCGAGAAGCAGAGCTGGTTGTCGAGTCGCAGAGCGCTGTCGTCGGGCATGGGTCGGGCTGGCCTGTTTTGAAGGTGCAACCATGGTAGCGGCATTGCCTCGCTCTTGCCTAGCGGGGTGGCGTTGAGGCCATTGCGGGATCTTACTAGACTGAAGTGATCGAAGGTGCCCGACTGCCAGTCACCAACACCGATCACCATCCCAACCGACAGGACAAGGAGGCCCATTGGACTATCTCACTCCCATCAGCAGCGCGGTGATGGCACTGGTCTGGGTCATCTATTTTCAGGTCTTCTTCGTGCAGTACAAACGCAACAACCGCCCCTACCTGGTGATTCATCACGCCCAGAACGAAAACCCCGATGCCATGTGCCTGCTGGTCAACATGGGCAAGGAGCCGGTCCACGTGCAGTGCGTGCAGGTTGTCACTGTCAGTCAGTCCGGTACCGAGCAGGTGATGACGGTGACCGAGTACCGCCGGGTCAACGCCGATGACCAGAATATCCAGCGCGCGCTCCGGCAGGGGCCACTGGACCCGGGCGGTTATCTGGTGCTGGGCTCGTTCCGCAATATCATCCTCGGTAACAAGAGCGAAGACGAGGATTCCCTGCAGCTGCTGGAAGACATATCCGAAGTGGAGCTGCGGGCCGCGGTGGTGCACGGCCCCAGCAAGTACCCGGTGGGCGTGCGCCGCAGATTCCTGCTGAAGCACCTGGCCGGCACCCGGATATACCCCCGCAACATCTACAGTGAGCAGCTGATCCGCAAGCGCGACCGCAACGTGGTGCGGCGCTGGCTGGAACAGGAACTCAACCCCGAGCGCATGGGGGAGGACGAATCCGACAGCTCCAATCAGTCCGACTGAGGCTGTGGCGAGCCTGACTCTCGGTTACCGGCCCCGGCCGCCCCGCGATAGCGCAGCACCAGCTTCTCCAGTTCCACCAGCAGGAAAATGGCCGCCCCGGCCAGCAAGATCAGGCCCCAGTGCAGCGGCTCCAGGCCCTGGCTGGAGAACAGGAACTGCATCGGCGGCAGGTAGGTCCAGGCCAGCTGCCCCAGTACCACCAGGCCAATGGCAATCAGCACTGCCCGGCTGCCGAACAGACCCTTGAACGACAGGGCATTGGCCAGCGGCCGGCGGGTATTGAGCAGGTACACGATCTCGCCCACCACCAGCATGTTGACCGCCACCGAGCGGGCCAGCTCCACCGGCGCGCCCTGAATCTGCTGCAGCCAGATGAACAGGCCGTAGACCGGCGCCACCAGCAGGGTGGAGACGAACACCACCCGCCAGATCAGGAACAGGTTGAGAATGGGCTCCTTGGGGTCCCTGGGCGGCCGGCGCATGATGTCGGATTCCGCCGGCTCGAATGCCAGCGACAGGCCCAGGGTGACGGCGGTGACCATATTGACCCAGAGGATCTGCACCGGCGTGATGGGCAGCAGGGTGCCGGCCAGCACCGCAATCATGATGGCCAGACTCTCGGCACCGTTGGTGGGCAGCAGGAAGGTGATGGTCTTGCGGATATTGGCGTAGACCCGCCGGCCCTCCTTGACGGCGTTGACGATGGTGGAGAAATTGTCGTCCGCCAGCACCATCTCGGCGGCTTCCTTGGAAGCCTCGCTGCCCTGGATGCCCATAGCCACGCCGATGTCCGCCCGCTTCAGCGCCGGGGCGTCGTTGACGCCGTCACCGGTCATGGCGCAGACCTGGTCCCGGGCCTGGATGGCTTCCACCAGGCGCAGCTTGTGCTCCGGCGCTGCCCGGGCGAAGACATTGACGTCCATGACCCGGTCCTGGAGGTCGTCGTCAGAGGCCTTTTCGATGTCCTTGCCGGTCATGGCTTCGGAGTCACCCTCCATGCCGATGTCATCGGCCACCGCGGCGGCGGTTAGGGCATGATCCCCGGTTACCATCTTGACCCGGATGCCGGCCTGCAGGCACTCACTGACCGACTCCCGGGCCGTGTCCCGGGGCGGGTCCATGATGCCCACCAGGCCCAGCAGCACCAGCTCATGCTCTACCTGATCCTCGTCCAGGCTGTCGCCGTCACCGGCCTCGCGACAGGCCAGTGCCAATACACGCAGGCCGCGGGAAGACAGGGTCTCGATCCGTTCGCGCCACTGTTCACGGTCGATGTCGCTGGTGCCGTCGGCAGTGGCGACCTGATCGCACATGTCCAGCAGCACATCCGGCGCACCCTTGATGTGGATGATGCGTTTGCCGTCGTCGGCGGGCTCATCCAGGGTCGCCATGTATTTGCGCTCGGATTCGAAGGGAATCTCGTCCACCCGTTGGTGGTCATCCCGCACCTCGCCGGGCTCGAAACCGGCCTTGGCCGCCACCACCAGCAATGCCGCTTCGGTGGGGTCACCCTCGATGGTCCAGTCGTCATCCTCCTGGCGCAGCTCGGAGTCGTTGCACAGGACGCAGGTGGTGAGCAGGCGCCTGAGAACGCTGGAGTCCTTAGGGTCAAAGCTCTCATCGCCATCACCCTCCACGGTGAACTCACCGTCAGGCTCGAAGCCGACGCCGCTGACCTTGATGCGCTCGTCCGCCAGCTGGATGGCGCTGACGGTCATTTCGTTACGGGTGAGGGTGCCGGTCTTGTCGGTGAAGATGGTGGACACCGAACCCAGGGTCTCCACCGCCGGCAGCTGGCGGACGATGGCGTTGCGTTTGGCCATGGCCTGCACACCCAGGGCGAGGGTGATGGTTACGATGGCCGGCAGTCCCTGGGGAATGGCCGCCACTGCCAGGCCCACGGCGGCCATGAACATCTCCTGCAGGCCCAGGCCGTGCACCAGCACGCCGAACGCTGCCATGGCAGCGGCAACCCCCAGGATGCCCACTGCCAGCACCTTGCCAAACTGGTCCAGCTGCTTCTGGAGCGGGGTCTGGATCTCTTCCACCTGCTCGATCATCTCGGAGATATGACCTATCTGGGTGTCCATGGCGGTGGCCACCACCACGCCCTCGCAGGCGCCGTGCACACACAGGGTGCTGGCGTAGGCCATGCTGCTGCGTTCGGCCAGGTCAGTGTCTTCGTCCACCGCTTCGGTGCCCTTGTTCACCGGTTCGGACTCGCCGGTCAATGGCGCTTCCTCCATCCGGCAGCGAGTGGCGGACAGCAGCCGCAGATCGGCCGGTACCCGGTCACCGCTTTCCAGCAGCACCACATCGCCCGGTACCAGATCTTCGGCGGGTACCGACTCCTGCTCACCGTCCCGTCGGACCCGGGCCTCCGGCGACAGCATGCCCTTGATGCTCTGAAGGGCTTTTTCGGCCTTGCCCTCCTGGATAAAGCCCACGGCGGCGTTGATCAACACCACGGCAAAAATCGCGGCCGAGTCCACGTACCGGCCCAGCAGGGCGGCAGCGACACCGGCGATTAGCAGGATCATGATGAGAATGTTGTTGAACTGCGCCAGCAGGCGCTGCCACCAGGGCCGGCCCTGGGTCTGGCGGAGCTGGTTGGGGCCATGCTCCTGCAGCCTTTCCTTGGCCTCTGTACGGCTCAGGCCATCTTTCGATGTGTCCAGTTGCTTGCAGGTGTCCTCGGCTGAGCATGCGTGCCAGGGGGTGTCTTTGTTCGCCTGCTTGCCCTCGGGCATGGCTTGGGGTCCTCGTTCTGGAAACCGATGGGTTGCCGGGCCGCTTTCAAAGGCCACTACATCATTGAAGACGTGGGAGCGCTTAGGGGCAAATCAACCCTGATGCGGTTTGGGCGACGATCGGATCTCGCCAGCGACGGGGCCGATTGGTCCGGATATCCGGTTAAACGCAAGGAAACAGTGGTCGGTGGCGTCTGATTGGTCGTAAAATGATCAAGGTGCAGGGAGCAACGCTTTACCGGGCAGTCCGGCATCGGTTTTTGTTCGGTCCATCGCAGGGAAACTAGGTTCCTTGTCTTTGGCTTCGCAAGCCACAGGAAAACTATGGCACCCTTGCGTCTCCTCGCCATTAGCGTAATGATTTTCCTTGCTCAGCCCTTGCAGGCGGAGGATCTGGTTATTTTCGGGCCCGATCCACCTGCCGCTTCGGAACCGGATGGGAAGGGCCGGGACAGCGAGATCGTCGGTACGGTTCTGAGTTATTGCGGCTATACCGTCGAATTCCGACTCATGCCCTTCGGCCGGCATATCCGCAACTTCAGCGAAACCACGGTGGCTGACGGCGTCATGACCGTACCGCTCAACGCCACCGTCGCCGGCGCCTCCAGCCAGGCCTACATCTGGTATCAGAACGGCGCCGCGACCCTCAGGTCCAGGGATCTCAATATTGCTTCGGTGGAGGACCTCTTTGGGCTGAGGCTGGTTACCTTCCAGAACGGCATCAGCATCCTCGAACTGGAAGACTTCGTTGACCGCTTCGCCACCATCACCGAGATCAGCAACCAGCGGGTACACTCCCACCTGCTGTTTCTGGGGCGTGTCGATGCCGTCCTGGCCGACGGACTGATCCTCGCGGAAATCAACCGCCGCCTCGAAACTGAAGACCGGGCCATATTCAAGGGCGCTGATCTCGACGAACCCCTGGATTTCGCCCCCATCTTCCAGCCCACCCCCTACAAGATGGTGTTCCGTAACAGCCGGCACCGGGAAGACTTCGAGCGCTGTTACCGGCAGCTTGATTCGCTCGGCCATATCCATGAGATCAATCACCGCCATGTAGGCAAGTACCGGGATTCCATCGGTTACCGGTATCTGGGGTACTGACGGAAGCCTTTGACTGGGCCAGGGTCCTTCGGGTTTGCCGGTTCCGGCGGTATCCCGTTTGTTGCTTTAAATCCTGTGGGTTACCCTCGGAATTAAAGACCAGCTCAAGTCCCTACTTCATGACTGTAGAAATTGCCCTCGTCTTCCTGATCATCGCCTGCGCCCTCTACCTGTTTGCCACTCAGAAACTGCCCATCGACATCACCGCCCTTGGCATCATGGTGACGGTCATGGCGGTGCCGCTGATTTTCCACTCCCAGTGGCTGGTGGAGCGGGGCGTGAACCTGAAAGCGGCTTTCCCCGACATTTCGGAAGGCCTTTCCGGGCTGGCCAACCCGGCCACGGTGACGGTGCTGTGCATGTTCATACTGTCCGGCGGCATCCAGCGCTCGGGTATGATCCATCTGCTGGCCAAGAAACTGATTCCGCTGGTGGGCAAATCGGAAATCCGCGAGCTGATCATCATCGGCGCCCTGATCGGTCTGATCTCCGGCTTTATTAACAACACCGCGGCGGTGGCCATCGCCATCCCGCTGATGCTGGACATGTCACGGCGCCGGAATTTCACCGCTTCCCGAGTGCTCATTCCCCTGAGCTTCTTCGGCATGATGGGCGGCACCCTGACCCTCATCGGCACCTCCACCAACATCCTGACCTCCTCCATTCTCGAGGACAGCGCCGATTTCGGGCGTTCCCTCGGCATGTTCGAGTTCACCCACATCGGCCTGATCATCCTCGCCGTCGGCCTGCTTTATTTTCTGACCATTGGTCGCCTGCTGCTGCCCAGGCGTGATGCCCGGCCGGTGGCCAATGAGAAGGAAGAGGAGTTCGTGGTGGAGCTGGCGATCGGCCGCAACAGCGAGCTGGTCGGACAGCGCATCGAGGACACCGATTTCGAGGAGGATACCGGCGCCGATGTCCTCAAACTCAACCGGGGCAGGAAGTCCTGGACTGACGAGGCGAAAGCGACCGAGCTCAAGGCCGGCGACATTCTCATCGTGCACGCCACCGTGCGCCAGATCATGGACCTGGTGACCGACGACCGGGTGGAGGTTCTTTCCGACTTTGACCGCACCCAGGCGGCGCGTATGGACAGCCAGGTGGTGCCGATCCTGTTGCGAAACCGCCGGGTTTTCGATGGCCGGACGGCGCCGGAGGTGGATTTCTGGAAACAGTACGAGGCCCGCCTGATTGGCCTGGATACCCGCAAGGTTCGGGCCCGGCGGCTGGCGGACGAGGAGCTTCACGTGGGCGAGGTTGTGCTGGTGGCGTTATCAAAGGAGGCGCTGACCCGGCTGCACCGCAGTTTTGACGTGGTGGTTCTGGACGAATACCGGGATTACTTCGGCAGCGGACGAATGCTGACGGCTGCCGGCATTGTGGTCGCCGTGGTGATGCTGGCGGCGCTCACGCCGCTGCCCATCGTGCTCACCGCCCTGGGCGGCGTTATCGCCATGGTGGTGACCGGCTGCATCGCCAGCCGGGATATGTACGAGGATGTGTCCTGGGACGTGATTTTCCTGCTGGCGGGGGTCATTCCCCTGGGCATTGCCATGACCAAGTCCGGCGCCGCCGACTGGGTTGGCTCCCTGATCGCCATGCACGCCGTGGGCTGGCACCCGGTGCTCACCCTGATGGCGCTCTACGCCACCACCACCGTGCTGACGGAGATGGTCAGCAACAACGCCTCGGCGGTCATCCTGGTGCCCATCGCCATCTCCCTGTCGGAGAAGCTCGCCCTGGAGCCCCTGACCCTGGTGCTCGCGGTCATGTTCGCCGCTTCCACCAGCTTCCTGTCCCCCATCGGCTACCAGACCAACACCATGATCTACGGCACCGGCGCCCTCAAATTCACCGACTTCGCCCGGGTGGGGGCACCACTGAACCTGATCCTGATGGTGGTGACCAGCTGCGCCCTTTACTGGATCGGTGTGTAGGGTGTGTGGGCCGCTGGCGCCCGTCGGTGGTTTTCTCCAGACAAAAAAAAGCCAGCGCTGGGGCTGGCTTTCTCGTTGAATAATGGTGCCCGGAGGCGGAATCGAACGGGGCGTCCCACGTCACCGTCACTGGCGCCGCAGGCGCCCGTCGGTGGTTTTCTCCAGGCAACAAAAAAGCCAGCGCTGGGGCTGGCTTTCTCGTTGAATAATGGTGCCCGGAGGCGGAATCGAACCACCGACACGGGGATTTTCAATCCCCTGCTCTACCAACTGAGCTATCCGGGCGAGTTGCGCTACTGCATTGCAACGGGGCGCTATTAAACCGGTTTCGGTTTGGCGAGTCAAGGTGGATTCGAGGAAAAAATCCACCTTGCTCCGGTATCGGTTTCAGGGACTTAGCTTTTCTCCGGCGGCACGTAACCCTCGGCCTGGTCGTAGGGCTCGTTGTCCAGGAAACGCTCCATCTGGCCCTGCAGGTATTTGCGGGCGAAGGGGTCCATCATGTTGAGGTGCTTCTCGTTGATCAGCATGGTCTGCTGCTTCTGCCATTCCTGCCAGGCTTTCTTGGACACGGTCTCATAGAGCTCCTGGCCTTTCTTGCCGGGCATGGGCGGGAAGTCGAGGCCTTCGAGCTCTTCCTTGTACTTGCGGCACATCACAGTGCGGGTCATGGCGGCTCCTGTAACCGGGCCGGGGCTGCCGGCCGGTAAATCGTGAGAGTTTCCGCGATGATAACAGATGGAATCGGCAGATCAGAGCAGGGCGGGTTGCTCCGGCGCGGTCAGAAGGCTGCGGATGGGCGCCGGCAGGCCCAGGCTCAGGGCCTCGTCCCGGTGGCTCCAGCGCAGGTCGTCCCGGTCGGCGACGGCGGCAGCATCCGCAACCGCCAGCAGGGCGGGCTGGATATGCAGGTGGTAGTGGCTGAAAGTGTGGCGGAAGCCGCCCAACGGGCGGGCCTGGCCGCAGCTGAGGCCAAGCTCGTCCTCGCAGGCCTGGGCCAGCTCTTCGCTGCCGTAGGCCGGGTCCAGCTCCGGCAGGCTCCAGAGCCCGCCCCAGATGCCGCTGGGGGGACGGCGCTGCAGCAGGACGCGGCCCTTGCGGTCCTCCAGGATGACCATCCAGGTGGTTTTCTCCGGCTTGGCTTTCTTGGGTTTGGAGCCCGGGTAGAGAGCCTGCTCGTTGCGGGCGTTTGCCAGGCAGCCGTCCGCCAGGGGGCAGTGCCCGCAGTCTGGTCGTGAGCGGGTGCAGACCAGGGCCCCCAGATCCATGATGGCCTGGGTGTAATCCCGCACCCGCTGCTTTGGGGTGTGTTTCTCGGCATACTGCCAGAGGCGGTTCAGCACCGCGGTCTGGCCGGGCCAGCCGGGTACGGCGTGATAGCGGGCCAGCACCCGTTTGACGTTGCCGTCGAGGATGGCGGCGCGCTGATCGTAGGCCTGGGCCAGGATGGCGGCGGCGGTGGAGCGGCCCACGCCGGGCAGGGCCTCCAGCTTGTCCTGGTCGGCGGGGAAGGCGCCACCATAGTCCGCCACCACCTGTTTCGCGGCTTTTTGCAGGTTGCGGGCCCGGGCGTAGTAACCCAGGCCGGACCAGTGGCTCAGGACATCGTCCACCGGCGCTTCCGCCAGGCTGGCAACATCCGGGAACCGGCTCATGAAGGCCTGGTAGTAGGGGATGACCGTGGCCACCTGGGTCTGCTGCAGCATGATCTCGGACACCCAGACCCGGTAGGCGGTGCGGTCCTGGTGCCAGGGCAGATCGTGCCTGCCGTGCCGGTTGTACCAGCGCATCAGGCGCGCGGCAAAGGTTTCGCTCACCGGCCGAAGAGTCCTTTCAGTGCGTCCTTGACCTGTTCACCACCCTTGCCCTCCAGGGCCTTGTCCAGTTTCTCCTCGACAGCCTTGTTTACCTCCTCCTTGGCTTTGCTCTTGGCGGCCTTGGCGGCCATGTCCTTGAGGGTGTCACGGAAGCGGGAGCCATCGAAGGAGCAGAGCCCGGCCGGGTCGTCGGCGAAGTTGCCCTTGCACTCCACCGGAATCACTGCGCCCTTGACGTACTCGGTGACCCGGCATGCCTCGTCACGGTGGATCTCGCCCACCACCCGCAGGCCAATCTGGTAGTCCAGCATCTCGCTGGTCAGGTTGACGGTGCCGGCGCCCTCCAGTTTCATGCCCGCCAGGGCCGCCACCAGTTCGGTGTTGTCGAGCATGTTGCCGTCGATCTTCATGGTGCCCTTCATGTCATTGAAGGGAGTACCGGTGCCCCAGTCGGTGGTGGTCAGGCTCTCGCCATTGACCAGGGCAATGCCCTGGCAGGCCATCCGGGTCAGGTTCATCCGGGTGAACTGGCCTTCCGCCAGGTTGAAGTTGATCTCGCCGTCGGCGTTGCCACGCAGGGCCGACATGCGGTTGCCCTGAGTGGTGACGTTGGTGTTGATGTTGGCGCCGCCTGCGAGCAGCTCCACTTCCGCCAGGTCGGTGAGCAGCGGCAGGGTCTGCACGTTGGTGATGTTCTTGCTGACCGACCACTTGGGATTGTCGGAGCGGGCATCCAGGGTGGCGTTGGCGTTGATGCTGCCGTCATAGAGCTTGGCGCTGAACTCGTTGAGTTTGATCAGCCCGGCGTCGGCGGTAACCCGGTTCTTCAACTCGGTGATGGTGAGGTTGCTGACGATCAGCTCACCGAGACCCAGGTTGATGTTCAGGGCCAGGTCCCGCAGGGTCTCCAGCGGCAGCAGGTCGGTTTCCGCAGTCTCGCCGGCGGGCTGCTGCGGCGCCTGTTCACCGTTGCCGGCAGTCTCCGCGGCGGCCTCTTCCTCGCTGGCCGGCGGCAGGTAACGGTCGGCGTTGAATTTGTCGCCCTGCAGATTCAGGGCAATGGCACCCTTGGCCAGGCCGTAGCTGGCGCCGCCGGTGAAGCTGGAATCGTCCACTTTAAGGTTCAGGTTGCTGAGCTCCACCGTGCCGGCGGGGCCGCCGATGTCCGTGCTGAAGGCCAGGGCCTTGAGCACGTCCGGGTCAGCGGTCTCGATGGCCGGCTGCCCCATGCTGTCCAGCAGCTGGCGCAGGGAGAATTCGGCGATGCTGAGGCTGCCGCTGAGTTTGGGCTGATCGCCAAAGCCTGCCACCTCCAGGTTGGTGGTCAGGGTCAGGTTGGCCAGGCTGGCCTCCAGATTCTGAAGGCTGGCGGTTTCGTCGTTCAGGTTGGCGTTGATGCTGCCGGTGAGGCCGGCCTGCACCGTCTTGCCGGTGAAGGGTTCACCGCTGAGGTCAAAGCTGCTGTCCAGGCCGGAAACAGCGAAGGTATCCAGGGCCTCGTTGGCGGACAGGCTGGCGCTGATGTCGGCCACCACGTTGAATTCCGGCTGGCCGGTGGCGAAACGGAAGCCCACATTGAGCGGGAAGCTCTGGCCGAGGGCGATGTCGCTGGCGGTCAGAGTGAAGTCCTCCAGCACCACGGACTGGCCGGTGCTCATGTCGTCATAATGCACCTGGGCGTTGCTGATCCGTACTTCCTCAACCTCGAAGGCCAGCGGCGTCTGGGCGGCGGCCTCTTCCGGCGCCGGCTCGGGAGCGGGTTCGGCAGGTTGGGCCGGGGCCTCTGCGGGTGTGCCCTCGGGCATGATGCGGGTCCAGTTGCCGGTGCCGTCCTTGGCCACCTGCAGGCGGGCGTCCAGGCCTTCCAGTACAAAGGTGTTCACCTGCGGAGACATGGCTAGCAGCGACCAGAAATTCACTTCCGCTACCAGCAGCTCCAGCGCCACAAAGCGTTCGTTGTCCAGGGTCGCTTCCACCTCATTGATCTCAAGACCCAGCGGTATCAGCGACCAGCTGATGTCGCCAGCCAGGTTGAGGTCCAGGTTGGTCTGGTCCTCGACGACTTTCTCGATCTGGGGCTTGTAGGCATTGGGGTCGATGACGAAGAAGGCTACGCCGATGGCAATCACGGCGAGCACCACAAGGCCTAGCAGCGCCAGCAAGATGTAACGGACAGCTTTCATGTGTGAGCATCCTTTCCAGATTGAGCGAGATGGTTTGGTGTGGGTGACCAACTGCCCCAAGAATAACGCAGACGGCCCAGATTTAAAGGTGAACCCAAATGACAATGGCAGCGTGTTAAGCCAGAATACGGCATCACAGCCTGAAACGATGCGTCTCGCCGGGGCAGGACCGGCGCCATCAACAATAACAAGGAGGCCCGCGTGGCTATCACTGTATCCATTGAACTGAACCGCGATATCGACATTCCGGGGTCCTACAACGAAGTCTTCGAGCTGCTGGCGGATGTGCCGCGCTCGGCCAGCCATTTTCCCAAGGTGGACAAGCTGGTGGACCTGGGCGACAACACCTACCGCTGGGAAATGGAAAAGATCGGCGTGGACAAGCATTCCATCCAGTCGGTGTACGCCTGTAAGTACTACGCCGACAAAGACAGCGGCAAGATCAGCTGGGAGCCGGTGAAAGGCGAGGGCAACGGCGTGGTCCAGGGCTCCTGGAAACTCACCGCCAAGGGCGACAAGGTGACCAATGCCAGGTTCCAGACCAAGGCCGAACTCACCCTGCCGCTGCCGGGCCTGCTCAAGCTGGCCATCAGCCCGGTCATCAAGCACGAGTTCAACAGTCTCGTGGACACCTACATGAAGAACCTGAAGAGCGCCTTCTGATCCGGGTTCATTGATCGCGGCGATAGCCAAAGCAGCAGGACGACAGGCGCCGGAACAGGTATAATCCGATCACACTGTTTTCCGGCTGTCGCCGCATTCTGAATCTGGAGACCCCATGGCCGAACGTAAGGCTCGGGTAGAACGCAATACCCTCGAAACGCAGATCACTGTCGAGATCAACCTCGACGGCACCGGCAAGGCCCGCTTTGAAACCGGCGTCCACTTCCTCGACCACATGATGGACCAGATCGCCCGTCATGGCCTGGTGGATCTGGACATCGTCGCCAAGGGCGACCTGCACATCGATGACCACCATACGGTGGAGGACATCGGCATCACCCTTGGGCAGGCCTTCAAGCAGGCGGTGGGCGACAAGAAAGGCATTCGCCGCTACGGCCATGCCTATGTGCCCCTGGACGAGGCCCTGTCGCGTGTGGTGATCGACCTGTCCGGCCGCCCCGGCCTGATGATGGATGTGCCCTATACCCGTGGTTCGGTGGGTGGTTTCGACGTGGACCTGTTCGAGGAGTTCTTCCACGGTTTCGTCAACCACTCCATGGTGACCCTGCATATCGACAACCTGAAGGGCAAGAACACCCATCACCAGATAGAGACGGTGTTCAAGGCTTTCGGCCGTGCCCTGCGCATGGCCATCGAGCCTGATCCGCGCATGGAAGGCATCATCGCCTCCACCAAGGGTTCACTGTAAGCGCCGCCCGGCGGCGCCGACTCCGCCTGCTGTCATCGATCCGGAGCTGTTCCTGATATGAAAACCATTGCCATTATCGACTACGGCATGGGTAACCTGCATTCCGTCAGCAAGGCGGTTGAACATGTGGCGCCGGATGCGCGCGCCCTGGTGACCTCGGACCCGGACAGGATCCGCAGCGCCGACAAGGTCATTCTGCCCGGCGTTGGCGCCATCCGTGACTGCATGGCGGAAATCCGCCGACTCAAGGTGGACGAGCTGGTGCGGGAAGTGTCCGCGGACCGGCCCCTGCTGGGCATCTGCGTGGGCATGCAGGCGCTGATGTCCCGCAGCCAGGAAAATGGCTGGGTGGACTGCATCAACCTGTTTCCCGCCGAAGTGCGGTTTTTCGGCAACGAGCTGACCGAGAACGGCGAGCGCCTGAAAGTGCCCCACATGGGCTGGAACCAGGTTCACCAGACCGTGGATCACCCACTGTGGCACGATATCGACGACGGCGAGCGCTTCTACTTTGTGCACAGCTATTACGCCGAGGCCGAGGGCAACCCGGACATGGCCGGCCGCACCCGTTACGGTGTGGAGCTGGCAGCGGCGGTGGCGCGTGACAACATCTTCGCCACCCAGTTCCACCCGGAGAAGAGTCACCGGGCCGGCCTGCAGCTGCTGAAGAATTTTTCCCAGTGGTCCGGCGCCTGACCGCTACCCGATTCCTGACTGATAACGGAAACCATCGCTCATGCTGATTATCCCCGCCATTGATCTGAAAGACGGCAAATGCGTGCGCCTGCGCCAGGGCCGGATGGACGACTCCACCGTGTTCTCCGACGACCCGGTGGAAGTGGCTGCGCGCTGGGTGGATGCCGGTGCCCGCCGCCTGCACCTGGTGGACCTGAACGGCGCCTTCGCCGGTGAGCCGGTGAACGGCGAGATCGTCAATGCCATTGCCCGCCGGTTCCCGGACCTGCCGATCCAGATCGGTGGCGGCATCCGCTCGGCGGAAACCATCGAGGCCTACCTCAAGGCCGGCGTGCAGTGGGTGATCATCGGCACCAAGGCGGTCAAGGAGCCGGCTTTCGTGACCGAGATGTGCAAGCGCTTCCCCGGCCACATCATTGTCGGCCTGGACGCCAAGGATGGCCGTGTTGCCACCGACGGCTGGGCCGAGGTGTCCGAGGTCATGGCGACGGACCTGGCGAAGCAGTTCGCCAACGATGGCGTCGAGGCCATCGTATACACCGACATCAGCCGCGATGGCATGATGCAGGGAGTCAACGTCGAGGCCACTGCCGCACTGGCCCGGGCCGGCGGCATTCCTGTGATCGCCTCCGGTGGCGTCACCAACATGGATGACCTGATGCGGCTGTCGGAAGTGGCGGACCAGGGCATCCTCGGTGCCATCACCGGCCGCGCCATCTACGAGGGCACTCTGGATGTGGCTGAGGCCCAGGCCTGGTGCGACGGACTCAAGCGGGCGGAGGGCTGACATGACCCTGGCCAAACGCATCATTCCCTGCCTGGACGTGGACAAGGGCCGCGTGGTCAAGGGCGTCAATTTCGTCGATATCCGCGATGCTGGCGACCCGGTGGCGGTGGCCCGCAAATACAACGAGCAGGGCGCCGACGAGATCACCTTCCTGGACATCACCGCCAGCCATGAAAGCCGTGACACCACCTACGAAACGGTGGAGCGCATGGCCAGCGAGGTCTTCATTCCGCTCACCGTGGGTGGCGGCGTGCGCACCGTGGACGACATCCGCAAGCTGCTCAACGCCGGTGCCGACAAGGTCAGCATCAATACCGCGGCGGTGTTCAACCCCGGTTTCGTGCAGGAGGCTGCAGAGCGCTTCGGCAGCCAGTGCATCGTGGTGGCGATTGACGCCAAGCGGGTCAGCGCCGAAGGCGAGCCGGCCCGGTGGGAGATTTTCACCCACGGTGGCCGCAAGGCGACCGGTCTGGATGCGGTGGAGTGGGCACGCCGGATGACCCGGTTGGGGGCCGGTGAGCTGCTGCTCACCAGTATGGACCGGGACGGTACCAAGGTGGGTTTTGACCTGGGCCTGACCCGGGCCATCAGCGATGCGGTGTCGGTGCCGGTGATCGCCTCCGGCGGTGTCGGGGAGCTTCAGCACCTGGCGGACGGGGTCACCCTGGGTGGCGCCGATGCGGTGCTGGCGGCGTCCATCTTCCACTTTGGCCAGCACACCATTCCCGAGGCCAAGGCCTTCATGCGGGAGCAGGGCATCGAGGTCCGGCTCTGACGCAACGCGGCCCGTCGCGGGGCCGCGTTGGTATTGCCTTTCTGGTTAATCCTTCTTGCGCCCTGCCAGGGCCGGCTGCACCTGGCGCAGTCGCTCCCTTTCGGCAAACATGTCCAGGTTGTTGTTGCGCAGGGTCCAGAGCGCGCTCACCGTGGCCACCGCAATGCCCTGTTCATCCAGCGTCGGCAGCACCCGGCTGAGGTAGTCCACGGTCACCTTGTGGGGGTGGCCGATACCGATGGCACTGCCGTTCTCCCGGGCCTTTTTCACCAGCAGCCTGAACTGCCTGTCGACGTACTCCTCGGTCTGTTCGTGATCGAGAAATACGTCGCGGGTCAGGGTCGGGATCCGGTGGGCGGCGGCGGTGTCGGCAGCGACGCTGGTGGCGATGGTGCGGCTGTCGACAAAATAGACCGGATAATTCACCAGCTCGGACATCACCCAGTTCATGTTGTTCTGCATCTGGGTGAGCTGGCTGCCCATATGATTGTTCACGCCCCGGACGTGTGGGATGGAAGCCAGGGCCCGGCGCAGGGTACTGGCGGTGGTGTTCTGGTCCATGGTCACGTCCAGCCCACCGGGGCCAAGGCCGAACTGGCGGGTGTTGGCCATGGGGGCGTGCAGCATGATTTCCTTGTGGTTGCGATGGGCCGCCTCCGCCAGCGCCGTGGTATGGCGGCGGTAGGGCAGAAAGGCCAGGGTCAGGGGCTGCTCCATAGCCACCAGGCGCTGGCCCTGGATCAGGTCGTGGCCCATGTCATCAATGATGATGGCTATGGTGGGCGGCACGCTGCGGGGGGCTTCCTGAGCCGGCTCTGCCAGTGTCGGCGCACTTGCACCGAGCAGGCCCAGGGCGGCAGCCAGGCTTACCGCGACGATTTTGGGGAACAGCTGCGGCACGGGGTCAGCGCGCCTCGACGTCTTTCTTGCCCAGTATGTGCAGACCCTTGAGCAGGTTCAGCGCGGTGCGCAGCTGGTAGTCCGCGCCTGCCGGTCCCTGGTCCTCGGCCGCCTCGCGCTGGTCACCGCGTTCGTCGCCACCGGGCTTGCCCTCGCCATTGTCCAGGTGACCGCTGAGGTCCGCCTCGGTAAAGAAGGGCTCACTGTCCACCTCGGTCACCTCGGCCTGTTTGACCTCAATGTCAGGCTTGATGCCCTTGGCCTGGATGGACCGGCCGTCCGGGGTATAGTAGCGCGCCGTGGTCATCTTGATGGCGTGGGTGTCGTCGAGGGGAATCACGGTCTGGACCGAGCCCTTGCCGAAGCTGTCGGTGCCCATGATTACCGCCCGGCCCTGGTCCTGCAGAGCGCCGGCGAGAATCTCCGAGGCCGAGGCGGAACCGCCGTTGATCAGAACCACAATAGGAGCGCCGTCGGTGACGTCGCCGGGTTGGGCGCTGAAGCGCAGCCGCGAGCTCTGGATACGGCCCTCGGTGTAGACGATCAGGCCTTCTTCCAGCAATGCATCGGCGGCTTCCACTGCGGCCTGCAGGATCCCGCCGGGGTTGTTGCGCAGGTCAATCACCAGGCCATCGAGCCGGCCGTTATTGGCCTGTTCCAGTTTCTCGATGGCGTCGACGAATTCCTGGCCAGTCTCGGACTGGAACTGGGTCAGGCGGACGTAGCCGTAGCCGTTTTCGATCAGCCGGGACTTGGTGCTGGTGACCTTGATGATGGCCCGTTCAACATCGATCTCGATGGGTGCGCTTTCGCCGTCCCGCAGGATGGTCAGGGTCAGGGTTGTGCCGGGTTTGCCCCGCATGATGTTGACCGCTTCCTCGAGGCTCAGGCCCTTGACCGGCTGCTCACCCAGTTTGATGATCAGGTCACCGGCCTTCACGCCGGCCTCCTCGGCCGGGGTGTCGTCGATGGGAGCGATGACCTTGATGAAGCCATCCTCCATGCCGACCTCTATGCCCAGACCACCGAACTCGCCGGTAGTGCTCTCCTCCAGCTCCTCGAAGGCCTTGGGGCCCAAGTAGGTGGAGTGCGGGTCGAGGCCGCCCAGCATGCCCTTGATGGCATTCTCCAGCAGGGTCTTGTCATCCACTTCCTCCACGTAGGCCGCCTTGATCCGGCTAAACACCTCGGTGAACTTGCGCAGGTCTTCCAGCGGCAGCTGTTTTTCGGGGTCCGGCAGGCGAATCTCCACGTTCTTGCCCTCGGCGATTGCCTCCAGCAACTGGCGGGCATCTTCGGAAGCATCGGGGGCCTCGCCGGCCTCCTGGGCCTGGACGGGAGCCGGCAGGGCGATCAGGCAGGCGACGCTGAACAGAGCGGCGGCGATAACGGCGTGGTATTTACATCTGACCCGTTTCATTCACGTTTCCTAATGTGCTGGTAAGCCGTGGTTTTGCAGGTAGTATGGCGGCCGCGGCGGGGTTTGTCAGCCTCCCGGCCGACGCCCTTCGTTCGCTACTGCCGCGCCAGCCACACCTGCGGGTTCTGGGGTTTGCCCCGGTGGCGGATCTCGAAGTAGACCCCGGTGTCGTCACCGCCGCCGGACTGGCCCGCCAGGGCGATGGTTTCGCCGGCGGCGACCCAGTCGCCGGGGCTGGCCAGCAGGCTGCTGTTGTTGCCGTACAGGCTCATGTAGCCGTCACCGTGGTCGATAATGGTCATCAGACCAAAACCCCTCAGCCAGTTGGCAAACACCACCCGACCGTAATGCACCGCCCGCACTTCGCTTTCATCGGAGGTGCTGATCAGCAGGCCGTTATGCCGGAGTTTGCCCTGGGCCAGGCTGTCGCCGAAGCCGCGAGTCACCTTACCACGGGCCGGCCAGGGAAGTTTAGCGCGCAAGGCCTTGAAAGGCTTGGATTCATTGGGAGACGGGATGCTGGCGATGGCTTCCTCCACCTCCCGCAGCAGTTTTTCCAGGCGGGCCCGGTCAGCGCTCAGGGTGGCGCGTTCGGACTGGCGGTCGTCGATCTTGGCCTCCAGTGCCGCCAGGGTCTGCTGGCGCTGCTGGCGGCGCTGCTGGAGCTGGCTCTGGCGGTCGGCCACTTCCTGCTCCAGGCGGTTGAGGCGGCCCTGGGTGGCCAGGGTCTGTTGCCGGGTCTGCTGAAGCTGGTCCAGGGTGGCGTTGAAGGCGTCCAGCCGGGCCACGGCGTCCTTGCTGAGGTATTCGTAGTAGGTCATGGTGCGGGCCACCCGCTGGGGGTCCACTTCATTGAGCAGCACCTTCAGGGCCGGCGTGTCGCCGGCCATCCAGGCCTGGCGAATCTGCTGGCGCAGACTCTCGCGCTGGCGGTCCAGGCTGGCGGTGAGCTGGTTCTCCTGTGCCTTCAGTTCGGCCAGCTGCTGGGCCTGAGCTGCCCTCTGGGTCTGCAGCTCGCGGCGCTCCCGAATCAGCCGGTTGATGGCCTGCTCGGTATCGACCAGCTCACGTTCCAGACTGCTGCGATCCTTCTCGGCTTGCCGCAACCACTGGTCGATCTGGCTGATCTGGCGCTTAAGGGCTTCCAGCTGCGCCGGCGTGGCCTCGGTCTGGGCCTGCGCAGGCACCGGCAGTGCCATCACCAGCACCAGCCACCAGAACGGGGAAAACAGACGACGGGATACCGGGCGCTTCATATCGGCTGGGTCAGTCCGGCCCGCGGGCGGCCCAGCTCACGAATCGCGAACCAGGCTGTGGCCGGTCATTTCCGAGGGCTGCTCCATGTCCATCAGGGCCAGCAGGGTGGGAGCCACGTCGCTGAGGCTGCCGTCGTCCGCCAGGTTGACCGACCTGGGGCCGACATAGACCAGCGGCACCGGTCCGGTGGTGTGGGCGGTGTGGACCTGGCCGGTGCTCTCGTCGGTCATCTGCTCACAGTTGCCGTGGTCGGCGGTGATCAGGCACTGGCCGCCGACCTCGTTGAGGGCCTCGGTGACCCGGGCAACGCACTCATCGATGCACTCGGCGGCCTTGATGGCGGCGTCCAGCTTGCCGGTGTGACCCACCATGTCGCCGTTGGCGTAGTTGCACACCACCAGGTCGTACTTGCCGCTCTTGATGGCCTCCACCAGTTTGTCGGTGACCTCGGGAGCACTCATTTCCGGCTTGAGGTCGTAGGTGGCCACGTCAGGGGAGGGCACCAGGATGCGCTCCTCGCCCTCGAACGGCGTTTCCAGCCCGCCGTTGAAGAAGAAGGTCACGTGGGCGTACTTCTCGGTTTCGGCGATCCGCAGCTGGGTCTTGCCGTGATTGGCCATGTACTCCCCAAGCCCATTGGTGAGCTGCTCTGGCGGGTAGGCACAGGCGGTATCGATATCGGCGGCATACTCGGTGAGCATGACGAACTCGACGATGGCGGGATGGCGCCGGCGCTGGAAACTGCTGAAATCGCGCTCGACGAAGGCCCGGGTCATCTCCCGGGCGCGGTCGGCACGGAAGTTCATGAAGATCACCGCGTCGCCGTCATCGATGAAGGCATCCGGCTCACCCTGCGCCTGGATCCGTGTGGGTTTCACGAACTCGTCGTTCTCGCCCCGCTCGTAGGCCATCTCCAGGCCTTCCACCGGGGTGTTTGCGGTGTATTCCGCCTCCCCCAGGGTCAGCAGGTTGTAGGCTGCCTCGACCCGATCCCAGCGGTTGTCCCGGTCCATGGCAAAGTAGCGGCCGACGATGGACGCGACGCGGCCACAGCCGAGCTGTTCAAGCTTTTTACTGGCCTTCTCCAGGGAGGCCTTGGCGCTGCGGGGCGGCATGTCGCGACCGTCCAGGAAGGCATGGATGTAGACCCTGCTGGCGCCCCGCTCGGCGGCCAGTTCCGCCGCCGCCAGCACATGATCCTCATGGCAGTGCACGCCGCCCGGTGACAGCAGGCCCATCAGGTGCACCGCCCGGTCCTGGCGCACGGCCTTGTCGATGGCCTCACAAAGCACCGGATTGCGGGCAAAGGTGCCGTCCTCCAGGTCCTTGTCGATACGGGTCAGGCTCTGATAGACGACTCGTCCGGCACCCAGGTTCATGTGACCCACTTCGGAGTTGCCCATCTGGCCCTGGGGCAGGCCCACGAACATGCCCGAGGTGTTGATCAGGGTTTTGGGCTGGTTCTGCCAGAGCCTGTCCCAGCAGGGGGTGTGGGCGTTGCTGATGGCGTTGTCGTCGCTCGGGTCACGGTGACCCCAGCCGTCAAGAATAATCAATGCAGTCGGCGTGCGCGTTGCGGTCATTACTCAATCCGGTCGTGGAAAATTCAGAGCACGATTCTAACCGGTTTGGCGGGCACAGGCTATGTGACCTGCCTTCTGTCACCGGTGGCGGGTGTGTATAATCCCGCCATTCAAATGAGAAGGTGGCTTAATGGACAGGTTGTTCGAGTTTGTTGTCAATCACTACATTCTGGTGTCGATTTTCGTGGCTCTGCTGGCCGCACTGTTTCTGCTGGAGGCGCGGCGCGGCGGCCGCAAGGTAACCCCGCAGCAGGCCGTCAGCCTAATCAACCGGGATGAAGCCGTCATCATCGATGTGCGGGATCGCAAGGACGTCAAGGAAGGCCGGATCGCAGGCTCCCTGCACGTTCCCCTCAGCAGCATCAAGGACCATCTGTCCGAGCTCAAGAAGCACCAGGACAAGGAGCTGATCGTGGTGGACAAGATGGGCCAGCACGGCGCCACCGCAGTCAAGCAGCTCAACGCCGAGGGCTTTACCAAGGTTTCCCGCATGAGTGGCGGAATTGCCGACTGGAAAGCCAGCAACCTGCCGCTGGTCAAGAAGTAGGCGTTGGCGCCAGAAGCCATTGGAGCCCTCTCTGGCCACTTGAATTGCGCGGCAAACTCGCGCACTGTTCTAGCTCGGTAAAAGGCAGCCGGCCCCACCGCCGGCGCCGTCAACAACAACAGGGCAGGCAGCCCCCGCCCGGATCAGAACCTAAGGATTGAACATGGCTGAAAACCAGCAGGCCGCCGCAGGCAGCGACAACCAGAACCAACCGCAATTCGCGCTGCAGCGAATTTATCTCAAGGACCTGTCCTTCGAATCGCCGAATTCGCCGCTGGTATTCCAGGAGCAGTGGAAGCCCCAGGTGAACCTGGACCTGAACACCAGCCACAACAAGATCGGCGACAACCAGTACGAAGTGGTGCTGTCCCTGACCGTGACCTCCAAGGTGGAGGACAAGGTGGCGTTCATCGTCGAGATCCAGCAGGCCGGCGTATTCCTGGTCAAGGGTATCGAGGGCGCGCAGCTGAGCCAGATGCTGGGTGCCTACTGCCCCAACATCCTGTTCCCCTATGCCCGTGAAACCATCGACGGCGTGGTCAACCGGGGCAGCTTCCCGGCCCTGATGCTGGCGCCGGTGAATTTCGACGCCATCTACGCCCAGGCCGTCAAGCGCCGCCAGGAAGAAGCGGCTGCAGGCGGTGAGTCCAAGGAAGAGCAGACCCACTGAGTCCTGCCTGACCTGTTGACGCAGCAGGCCGTGGGCCCGCTGCGTCCACTGCCGCATTGCACCGTTTGTCGCCTGTTCAGACCCCGCCCTCGAAACCAAGCTGTCGCCAGGCCTCGTAGACCACCAGCGCCGCAGTGTTGGAAAGGTTAAGGCTGCGGCTGTCCGGCCGCATGGGTACCCGCAGCCGGTTTGACGCCGCCAGGCCCTCTCTCACCGAGGCCGGCAGGCCCCGGGTTTCCGGTCCGAACATCAGGTAATCCCCCGGCCGGAAGGCCACCTCGTAATAGGACCGGCTGCCTTTGGTGGTCAGGCCGAACAGCCGGTCGGGCTTTTCGCTGGCCAGAACGTCTGGGTAGCTGGCGTGTACGACCACCTGGGCGTACTCGCTGTAGTCCAGCCCGGCCCGGCGCAGCTGCCGGTCGTCCATGGCGAACCCGAGCGGTTCGATCAGGT
>NZ_JAWVZL010000016.1:0-51463 GCF_033722195.1 Marinobacter sp. | reverse complement strand
CTCGTTCATCGACGAACACCTGGATCATCACGGCCGGGCCCTGGGTTTGCAGGTCTAGAGCATCCAGGCATCGGCTTTGCACGTAGAGGGTCCGGGTTCAAGGCGGCTCAGCCCTCGGCGGTACAGCTGAGGGCCTCAAAGTCGCGCCGCAGATCCGCCAGTTGCTGCGTCAGGTGCTGGATCTGGCTGGCGTCGGCGGCGCTCAGCAAATCGCTGACCAGACTGGCCAGCGCTTCCCGGCTGTCCGCCATCATGGCCTGGTAGCCTTCTCCCCGGACGCTGGCGCTGTCCTGGATCAGGGTTGCCAGGCGGGTCCGGAAGGCTTCTCCCGGCCGCAGTTCCAGGGTTTCCAGCAACGCTGCCTGCCAGCGCTGGCGGCCCTCCAGCCAGATCCCGGTCTGGTTGCCGCGGGCCCGGTTCCAGTCGGCAATGATCCGCCGCTGCTCGGCATTGAGATCCCCCAGCCAGCGCTCCGCCCGCTCCCGGGTCCGGTTTTCCCGGCTTTCCACAGCAACGCCCGGGTCCGGGCTCAGGTATTCCTGTTCTTTCTCCTGTTGATCCGCCGCCATCCTGGCTTCCAGCTCTTCAACCTGGGCGGGGCTCAGGTCCGCCAGCAGGTTGGCGGCCAGGGGCGTGGCCCGCACCAGCAGGCGCTCGACGGCGGTGAACAGCTGTTGCTGGCGCTGGCGGATCTGGGGTTCGGATATCCGGCCTTCCGCCAGGTCCTGCTCCAGGTCGGCCAGCCACTGGCTGTAGCGGGGCAGTTCGGTACTGCAGTGCCATTGCCGGAAGGCCTGGAAATCGGCTTCCAGTTGGCTGCGTTGGGCGTCGGTGAGGGTGACGTAATCCTCCACCCACCACACCAGGCCCCAGTCGGCGTAGCGGTAGGCCATGCGGTTGGAGCTGCAGCCGGCCACCAGCGCCAGGACCAGGGCAAGCAGACCAAGGCGAAGACCGTAACCGTCGGGAAGCCGCCTCACGTCCGATCTCCGGCGCAGCTGGCGCAGCCATAGCGACGTTCGAAACGGCGGTCGGCCCAGCGCTCGTAAATGATTCTGGCCAGGGCGTGGATGCCGGGCCACAGCAGGGGTCGGAACAGCCAGCCCAGACGGGTATGGGACCAGGCCCGGACATTGGCGGGCAGGCCCACCAGCCAGCGGCCGTCATCGGCTTTCAGGTGCAGCCGGCGCAGCAGCTGCTCCCGGCTGGGATGCTCAGCGGCGTCATCCAGCCGATGGATATCGGCGAATGCCAGGCCGCCGGTCTGCAGCCGGGTCAGGGTGGCGATCTCCCGGCGGCAGAGCGGGCATTGGCTGTCGTAGTAGAGGGTATCCAAACTGGCTCTCCCGGATCGGTGTGATCATTGTACGACCGAGACCAGTGGCCGGATGGGCCGACGCCCAGGCGCAGCCGACTTAGGGCACCGACAGCAGCACCTTGCCGGCGCTGGTGTTGCTCTGCAGGTAGGCCATGGCCTCGTCCGCTTCCACGATGGGCCAGGTGCGGTCGATGACGGGGCGGATGTCGCCGGCGCTGAGCAGGGGCCAGACGCTTTCGTAGAGAGCGTCCATGATCTCGCCCTTGGTCCGTACCGGCTGGGCCCGCAGGGTGGAGCCGATCAGGCGCTGGCGTTTCATCAGCATCAGGCCCAGGTCCAGCTGGGCCATGCGCCCACCCATCAGGCCGATCAGCAGGATGCGCCCGCCCGGCTTGAGGATTTTCTGGTCGTCGCCGATGTAGTCGCCGCCCACCGGCTCCAGCACCATGTCGGCGCCTCCCCAGGCCTTCACCGCATCCACGAAGCTGCCCTGGTGGCGGTTCCAGGTGGCATCGGCGCCCAGCTCCCGGCACAGCGCCAGTTTGTCGGCGCTGCCGGCGGTGGCGAACACCGGATTGCCCATGGCCCGGGCCAGCTGCAGCACCGCGGTGCCAACGCCACTGGCGGCGGCGTGCAGCAGGATGCGTTCACCGGGTTGCAGTGCCGCCTCCATGTAGAGGTTGAGCCAGGCGGTGGCAAACACCTCCGGCAAGGCTGCGGCCTGCTTGAGGTCCAGCCCTGGCGGCACCGGCAGCACCTGGGCCGCCGGGACCACCACCTCGGAGGCGTAACCGCCGCCGGTGAGCAGGGCGCAGACCGGGTCGCCGGTTCTGAGATGGGTGACGTTGTCCCCCACCGCCGCCACGGTACCGCTGACCTCCAGGCCGAGGATGTCGCTGGCTCCCGGGGGTGGCGGGTAATGGCCGTCCCGCTGCATCAGGTCGGCCCGGTTCATACCGGCCCAGGCGACCCGGATCCGGACTTCGTCCGCTTCCGGTGCCGGCAGGTCCGGGTGGGGTTGCCAGCGAAGGCCGTTGTCGGTAACTGCTATGGCGTCCATGGGTTGAGGCGGGCCTCCGGCGGTTCAGTGTTTGAGGGCGTCCAGGACCGCTTCGGCGGTGGCCTCGGACGAGGCCGGATTCTGGCCGGTGATCAGCCTGCCGTCCACCACCACGTGCTCGGCCCAGTCATCAGCCCTGGAGTAGAGGCCGCCGTTGTTCTTGAGCATGTCCTCCACCAGGAAGGGCACCACCTTGGTGAGGCCCACCGCTTCCTCTTCGCTGTTGCTGAAGCCGGTAACCTGGCGGCCACTCACCAGCGGCGCGCCGGTGCCGTCCTTCGGATGTCTGAACACGGCGGGGGCATGGCAGACCGCCGCCACCACTTTGTCCTTGTTGACCGCATCCTCGATCAGGGCGACCGTGGCCGGGTCCTCCGCCAGGTCCCAGAGCGGACCGTGGCCGCCGGGGAAGAAGACCGCGTCGTAGGCGTCGATGGGCACCTCGGTGAGCTTGCGGGTCTGGGCCAGGGCCTTCCGGGCCTGGTCGTCCTGCTGGAAGCGGCGGGTGCTGTCGGTCTGGGCGTCCTCCGCTTCGCTGTTGGGGTCCACCGGGGGCTGGCCACCGGCGGGTGAGGCCAGGAGAACCTCGGCACCGGCGTCCTTGAAGACGTAATAAGGGGCGGCGAACTCCTCCAGCCAGAAACCGGTCTTGTGACCAGTATCGCCCATCTCGGCGTGGGAGGTGAGAACCATCAGAATCTTCATTGCGCGCTCCTTACAGTGTCTGGCTTGGTAGAGGCTTGCCCGGGTCTGGCAATGCCGCAACTGAACCAAGATACGTTGGCCGCTGTGGCTGTATCACTCTGGCGATGCCCGGTTCGCGAAGGAACCGGAACTCAGGTAAGGGTTGCGCCGGGAAAGGGCTATTTCAAGGTGCGGTGCCGGGGAAGGCGGCTCAGCCGAAGCCCCAGAGCAGGCCGAAGTCCATGGAGGGCAGCACGTCCACATCTTCCACCGCGCGGATGTTGAACTCCAGTATGCTGCAGTCCCGTTTGAAACCGCCCATGTATCGGTTGCCGGTGGGGCCGACGATGGCCTGGGCGGTATGGTCCCCCATGCGCGTCGGCCGGTGGGTCACCACCGCCACCTCGTTGTTGGCCAGCCGCACCAGGCAGCCGGGCGGGAAGGGCGTCAGTGCCGCCAGCAGGGCCTTGTAGATCTCCGGCCGGGGCTGGTCATGAAAGGCCTCATGGATGCTGCGCATGGCCTGCTCCACGCTGTAGCGCTCCCGGTAGGCGCGGCGGGTGATCAGGGCGGTGTAGCGCTCCGCCAGCGCCAGGATGCGGGCCTCCAGCACAATCTGGTCATCCGAAAGCCCGGCAGGGTAGCCGGTACCGTCCGGAGTCTCATGATGCTGCTCAATGATCTTGAGTATGTGGGCATTCTCGACGCCCGCCTCTTCCAGTGCTTTGACGCTCAGCAATGGGTGTTTGCGGATCACCAGCCGCTGATCATCGGTCAGCCGGCGCCGCGAGTTGTTGAGTTTGTCCAGAAACGGCTGCAGGGCCAGGTTGGCGGTCAGTGCGGCACCGATCAGCACCAGTCGCTTGTCCTCGGCCAGGGCAAGCTGGCAGGCGGTGAAGTGGCAGATGATGGCGT
Organism: Marinobacter sp.; assembly: GCF_033722195.1. Lineage (GTDB taxonomy): Bacteria > Pseudomonadota > Gammaproteobacteria > Pseudomonadales > Oleiphilaceae > Marinobacter. Next base: position 47,486 of record NZ_JAWVZL010000016.1, on the reverse strand, counting down.
AGAACAGGGTCTGCTCGGCCGCTGTCGGTTCCACGGCGTACAGGTGCACCAGCGCCAGGCACGGGTCCGGGGCCTCCAGGCAGATACGATCGATCAGCCGGGCCAGGCCCGCCAGCCGCTTGCGGGCAGAGGGGTCCCGCTGCGAAATGGACCGCAGGGTGGTTTCCAAGGCCGCCAGCAGGCCGGGGTAGTCGGTGAACGGATTGCGGGCCCGCACATCCTGGACGATCTCCGGTTCCGCCCGGAGCTCCATTTCCCTGGGCTGGAACAGGCCCCGCTCGAACAGCTGCTCAAGCTGCATGTCACTCTGGATCACATAACCCTGGCGCAGCAGGACCTGACCCTCGGCGTCATAGACGGTCCAGGGCAGGGGCTTGCCCACGATGAGGGCGCCGGGCGCTACACGGACATGCTTGGTCACGCTTGAACCTTCGGGAAAGACGACATTCGCATTGTGCTAAAGATAGCTCAGGGATATGCCAATTGCACTGTCGGCAAAGGCCATCCCGGTTCAGGGCGTTTCGCCGGCGTGGCTGATCAGAACCCCCGGCGCGCCTGCCGCCAGGGTGTCCCGGATGCTGTCCGGCAGCGGCCGTTTGGTGCCGGTGGAAGGCTGGATCAACACATAGGTAATGGCGGCATCGGCGACCTTTTCATCAGTGCCATAGCGGAAAAACGCCAGGTCCAGGGCAAAGGAGGTATTGCCGAGCCTGCCGGGCTGGATGGTGGCACGCAGGACATCGTCGAAGCGGGCCGGCGAGCGCCAGTTGATGGTGAGACTGACCACCTGGATGTCCATATCCTGGTCCAGCAGGTTCTGGTAGTCGCCGAACAGGGTGCGGATGTACTCGTTGACGGCGATATCCACGTAGTCGCCGTAGCGGGCATTGAACACCACGCCCTGGGCGTCGCATTCCCCGTAGCGGACCCGAAGACGAAATTCAAAGGGGGACTGGCTCATGGCGGTGGTCCTGTGGTTGTTGTAGGTTCGCCGGCGGGGTTGCGGGCGTCAGCAGCACGATACCGCAATTCCGGGTGCCCGGGCCATGCTCCGGGATGGTGCAAAAAGCTGTAAAAAATCCTCCGCTTTGTGACGCCTTAGGCTATTCTTCCCTGAGCCGGGGGCTATGCTCTTGGATGACTCCCCGTCCGACACGGATCCGTTTGAGGAAGAGATCGGCGATGCTGTACCGCCTGCGTCACAATTTCCGGCTTTCCATCATTACTCTGATGGGAGTCTGCGCCATTCTGGGGATCACCCCGTTTGCGATCTTCCGGTTTATCGATGGCAACGTCATGGCCGGCCTGGTGGACACGCTCATCCTGCTGGGTATCTGTACTGCCATGGTATACGCCTGGGTCACCGGCGATACCCGCCGCAGCGGTTTCGTGCTGGCGCTGGTCGCCTGCGGTGGCGGCGTTGCGGTGGCTTCGGTGCTGGGCAACACCGGCCTGTTCTGGCTTTACCCGCCGTTCATCACCAGTTTCTTCCTGACCTCGCCGCGGGTGGCCATGATCATCAATGGCGGAGCCCTGATGGTGCTGGTGAGCTTCGGCATTGCCTTCCAGTCCGCCGAGCACATGCTGTCTTTCATCACCACGGCGCTGGTGGTCAGCGCCTGTGCCTACATTTTCGCCCTTCGTAATGAAAGCCAGCGCCACCGCCTGGAGCAGCTTGCCACCCTTGACCCGCTCACCGGCGTCAAGAACCGCCGGGCCATGGAACAGGAACTGAAAGCGGCGGTGGCGACTCGGGAGCGCAACGGCCTGTCCTTCGCCCTGGCGCTGGTGGACCTGGATCATTTCAAACGGGTCAATGACGTCCATGGCCACGGTATCGGCGACGAGGTGCTGATCAATTGCGCCGAGATCATCCGCTGCAACACCCGCCAGTCCGACCAGTTGTTCCGTTTTGGCGGCGAGGAATTCGTGCTGCTGCTGCCCGGTGTCGAGGACGCCGACATGCGGGTGGTGATGGCCAACCTTCACAAGGCCCTGCGCCGGGAACTTCGCTGCCCCGGCGGGCCGGTGACCGCCTCTTACGGCCTGGCCCTGCTGAAACCGGGCGAAACCGCCGACCAGTGGCTGGCCCGGGCCGATGAGGCCCTTTATGAGGCCAAGGAAAGCGGGCGCGACCGGATCTGCGTGGCCGGCAGCGAGGCGCTGGCCGAAGCGGTCTAGACCCTGTCCCCACCGGCTGCCCGGGTAAACAGCCACAGCCGGCTGCCCAGCATCAGGCTGGCGGAGATCAGGCCGCCGGTCAGCCCGATCCAGAAACCCGCCGCTCCCATCGCCGGCACCAGCCAGTCGGTGAAGGTCAGCAGGTAACCCAGCGGCAGGCTCAGTCCCCAGAAAGAGAACAGCATGATCATCATGGGGATGCGGGTGTCCTTGTAACCACGGAGCGCGCTGATGCAGGTCACCTGGATAACATCGGCAACCTGGAACAGCGCCGCGTATACCAGCAGCGATACGGTCACTGCCTGCACCGCCGGGTCACTGGTGTAGAGCCGCGCCACGCCGTCGGTGAACACGAACAGGGCGGTGGCGAACACCGCCGCCAGCGCCGCCGCAAGGATCAGTGAACTGCGGGACAGCAGCGCGGCGGTGGCCGGTGTCCGCGCCCCCATCAGAAAGCTGATCCGCAGGGTCAGCGCCATACCCAGACTCAGCGGCAGCATGAACAGCAGCGACACCACGTTGAGGGCGATCTGGTGACCCGCCACCACCACCGGACCCAGCGGCGCCAGGAACAGTGCGATCACGCAGAACATGCTGGCTTCCACAAAAATGGTGAAGCCGATCGGCAGTCCCAGCCGCAGTATGGCCCTGATGCTTTCCAGGTCGGGCCTTACCCGCTCCGCCAGCAGGTGAAAGCGGCGGTAGGCGGCGCTGCGGTTGAGGTAGACCAGCAGGGCGACAGCCGCAATGCCGTTGGAGGCGGTAGTAGCCCAGCCGCAGCCGATGCCGCCCATGGCCGGCAGGCCCAGCTTGCCGTAGATGAAAATGTAGTTCAGCGGCAGGTTGAACAGGGTGCTGAGCAGGGAAAACGCCATGATCACCTTGGTATGGCCCAGGCCATCGGTCAGCCCCCGCAGGGCCGCCATCAGCAACATGGCGGGAACCCCCCAGGCAAAGGCATCCAGGTAGCCCTGGGTAATGTCGGCGGTTTCGCTTTCCAGCCGCAGCAGATCCAGCACCGGCCGGACGTTCACCAGAATCAGGATCATCAGCACTGAGGCCGCCGCCGCGATGTAGAGACCCTGCCAGGTGGCAGGCATGATGCGGTCAAATTCACGGCCGCCACGGTAGCCGGAGATGATCGGCTGCAGCGCGCCCAGCGTGCCCATGAACAGCAGGAAGACCGGCATCCACAGGCTGCTGCCGATGCCCACCGCCGCCAGGTCCTCGGCGCTGGCATGGCCGGCCATCACGGTGTCGATCACGCCGTTGGCCATCTGCGCCACCTGGGCCACCAGGATGGGCCCGCCCAGCAGCGCCAGCGTGCGCCACTCCGACAGGGTCCGCTGGATCAGCGGCTGCCGGGTCTGGGGTATGGGTTGATGAATCTCATCCACGGCGCTTGCCAACCTGTTGCAGAATCGGGCGCAGAGTATAGCCCAAGGTCGTGACGGTTTTCAGAGCCGGCGGGCGAGGTGGATCCGAGGGTGCCAAAAGCCGTCCGGGTGTGGATAATGTCCGACCCGGTCTTTGACGTGGCGTACTGTTGACCCGGAACTGTCATCCGGGAAGGCATTCGTTGACGTATTGACTGGGGTCTGAGCCATCCAGAAGTGAGAAACCCATGCCCAGTCCCGATGCTCTTGCCGTCCAGGCAGCCCTCGCCGAACGCGGTCTGGAAACCCCGATGCACGAGAACGTTCTCGGTCGGGACCAGAAAGTGGCGCGGATCACCGACCTCATGTCCCAGGTAGTGGCCACCCTTGGCCTGGACCTGAACGACGACAGCCTGAGCGGCACGCCGGAGCGGATCGCCCGGATGTACGTGGACGAGGTGTTCTCGGGGCTGGATTACGAACGCTTCCCCAAGATCACCCAGATCGAAAACAAGATGGGTGTGGACGAGATGGTCAAGATCCGCGACATCTCGGTAGTCAGCACCTGCGAGCACCATTTCGTCACCATCGACGGCGTCGCCAAGGTGGCTTACCTGCCGGGCCGGAAGGTCATCGGCCTGTCCAAGATCAACCGCATCGTGCGCTTTTTTGCCCAGCGGCCCCAGGTCCAGGAGCGCCTGACCCATCAGATCCTGGTGGCGCTTCAGACCCTGCTGGAAGTGGAGGACGTGGCGGTGCAGATCCACGCCACCCATTACTGCGTCAAGGCCCGCGGCGTCATGGACGTGGCCTCCAACACCGAGACCACCGCCCTGGGCGGGGTCTTCAAGTCCGACCGGCACCACCGCGCCGAGTTCCTCGCCTGAGCCCGGCCCTCCGGCCGCGTAGCTTCCCGTAGCCCATTCATCGGGTCCGGGGTACACCACCTGTCTGTTTCCAAAGTGACCCATGTCAATTGAAGCGTGGGTCTTCTCTGCTAGGGTTATAGAAGATGCAAACCCGGGGTGGCTTATGGATGATCCTCAGAACCTCTCTGCAACAGAGCGCAAACGGGACGAGCGGCGGCTGTTCATTTTCCTGATCGTTTTCCTGTTCCCCATTCTCGCTGTGGCCGTAGTTGGCGGTTATGGCTTTATCGTCTGGATGTCGCAGCTGTTCCTCGGTCCCCCCGGCCCGCCGGGCTGAGGTGTCTGACATGACCACGGCCCTTTCCAGACGCACCCTGCTGCGGGGCGCCTCCCACGCCCGCCCGGTCCGGCGCCCGCCCTGGACCGGCGACAACCTTACCGACCGGTGCAGCCGGTGCGATGACTGCGTCGCCGCCTGCCCCGAGCAGATTCTTCATCGCGGTGACGGCGGTTTTCCGGAAATCCGCTTTGACCAGGACGGCTGCACTCTCTGCGGTGAGTGCGCACAGGCCTGCCAGGCCGATGTATTCGACCTGGCGCGTCCGGCGTTTCCCTGGTTTGCCGCCATCGGCAGCGACTGCCTGGCCAGTAACAACATCCATTGCCAGAGCTGCCAGGACGCCTGCGACACCCGTGCCATCCGGTTCCGGCCTGCCCTGGCCCGGGTGCCCCAGCCCGACATCGACCCCGACGCCTGCACCGGCTGCGGTGCCTGTGTCGCCGTCTGTCCCAACAACGCCATCCACCTGGAGAAACGCCATGCCTGAGCAATGCCACATCGCCAGCCTGCTGGTCCACGTGCGCCCGGACGCCAGCCAAGGGTTGATGGATTACCTGGCTGCCCACCGTGACATCGAGGTCCACGCCGCCAGTCCCGAGGGCAAGCTGGTACTGGTGGTGGAGCGTTCCCGGCCGGACGGCATCACCGACGCCCTGGAACAGCTGGCCGGCCAGCCCGGCGTGGTCAACTGTGTGCTCATCTACCACGAGAGCATGACCGCGATGGAAGGCGACCAGGTGCTGACGGGCAGCGCCGGCGCGCCCGCCGCCTGACGGCCTTTCGACCGATCAACCGATAACAACAAGGACACTGCCATGAACATGACCCGTCGTGAATTCGCCAAGGCCAACGCCGCCGCTGTGGCCGCCAGTGCCGCGGGGCTGTCCTTGCCTTCGGCCGCCGCCAACCTGATCACCAACGAGGAGCTTACCAAGCTGAAGTGGAGCAAGGCCCCCTGCCGCTTCTGCGGTACCGGCTGCAGCGTCATGGTGGCGACCCGGGACAACCGCATCGTTGCCACCCATGGCGACACCCAGTCCGAGGTCAACCGGGGCCTGAACTGCGTCAAGGGCTATTTCCTCTCCAAGATCCTCTACGGCGGCGACCGCCTGACCCAGCCGCTGCTGCGCAAGCGTGACGGCCAATACCACAAGGACGGCGAATTCGAGCCGGTGAGCTGGGACGAGGCCCTGGACATCATGGCCGAGAAGTTCACCCAGTCCATCCGGGACCATGGGCCGGAGAGTGTCGGCATGTTCGGCTCCGGCCAGTGGACCGTGTGGGAGGGCTACGCCGCCAGCAAGCTGTTCAAGGCCGGCTTCCGCAGCAACAACATCGACCCCAATGCCCGCCACTGCATGGCCTCGGCGGTGGCCGGGTTCATGCGCACGTTCGGCTCCGACGAACCCATGGGGGTCTACAACGACATCGAGAACGCCGACGCCTTCGTGCTCTGGGGCTCCAACATGGCGGAGATGCACCCCATCCTCTGGACCCGGGTCACCGACCGCCGGCTGTCGCACCCGCACGTCCGGGTGGCGGTACTGTCCACCTTCGAGCACCGCAGCTACGACCTGGCGGACATGAAGCTCACCATGACCCCTCACGCCGACATCCCCATCCTCAACTACATCGCCAACCACATCATCCAGACCGGCGCGGTGAACGAGGACTTCGTGCGCCAGCACGTCAGCTTCCACCGCGGTGCCACCGACATCGGCTATGGCCTGCGCCCGGAGGACCCCCGCGAACAACGGGCCGAGAACGCCGACAGTGCCAACAGCTGGACCGACATGTCCTACGAGGAGTTCGTTGAGTACGTCAAACCCTACACCCTGGCGCGGGCGTCGGAGGAATCCGGCATTCCCGAGCGCCGGCTGGAGGAGCTGGCCAGGCTCTACGCCGATCCGGACAAGCGCGTGATGACCTTCTGGACCATGGGGGTGAACCAGCACACCCGCGGGGTCTGGGTGAACAATCTGATCTACAACCTGCACCTGCTCACCGGCAAGATCGCCACCCCCGGCAACAGCCCCTTCTCCCTTACCGGCCAGCCCTCGGCCTGCGGTACCGCGAGGGAAGTGGGCACCTTCGCCCACCGGCTGCCGGCGGACATGGTGGTGACCAATCCCGAGCACCGGGACAAGGCGGAGAAGATCTGGCAAGTGCCGACGGGCACCATCCCCGACAAGCCCGGGTTCCACGCCGTACTGCAGAGCCGGGCCCTCAAGGACGGTGTTCTCAAGGTCTACTGGACCCAGGCTACCAACAACATCCAGGCCGGTCCCAACCTGATGCAGGAAACCCTGCCGGGCTGGCGTAACCCGGAGACGTTCATCATTGTTTCCGACATCTACCCCACCGCCTCGGCCCAGGCCGCCGACCTGATCCTGCCGGCCGCCGGCTGGGTGGAAAAGGAAGGAGCCTACGGCAACGCCGAGCGTCGCACCCAGTTCTGGCACCAACTGGTGAATGCTCCCGGCGAGGCCCGTTCCGACCTCTGGCAGACGGTGTCGCTGGCCCAGCGCATCAAGGTGGCGGACGTCTGGCCGGAAGAGCAGCTCAGCAAGGCCCCGGAGCTGCGTGACAAGACCCTCTACGAGGTGCTTTACCGCAACGGCAACGTCGACCAGTTCGGCCTCGACGATCTGGACCCGGACTACCCCAATGCGGAGGCCGAGGCCTTTGGCTTCTATATCCAGAAGGGGCTGTTCGAGGAGTACCGCCAGTTCGGTCTGGGCAAGGGCAAGGACCTGGCGCCTTTCGACCGCTACCACGAGGTGCGTGGCCTGCGCTGGCCGGTGGTGGACGGTGAGGAAACACTCTGGCGCTATCGCGAGGGCTCCGACCCCTATGTCGAGGCCGGTGCCGGCTTCCAGTTCTACGGCAACCCCCACAACCGTGCCCGCATCTTCGCCCTGCCCCACGAGCCGCCGGCGGAATCGCCGGATGCCGAATTCCCGTTCTGGCTGTCCACCGGCCGGGTGCTGGAGCACTGGCACACCGGTTCCATGACCCAGCGGGTGCCGGAGCTGCACAAGGCGGTGCCCCATGCCCTGGTCTATATGAACATGGAGGATGCCCGGGCCCAGGGCTGGCGCCGGGGCAGCGAGGTCCGGGTAATCAGCCGCCGGGGCGAGGTGCGGTTGCGGGTGGAGACCCGGGGCCGGGTACGAATGCCCCGAGGCGTGGTCTATGTGCCCTTCTTCGACGCCGGCCGGCTGATCAATAAGGTCACCCTGGACGCCACCGACCCCATCTCCAAGCAGACGGATTTCAAGAAGTGCGCCGTCCGTCTTGAACTGGTCAGCCTGGCCTGAGGAGAGCAGCCATGAAACGTTTCCACGGTTTGATGATGGTGCTGGCGCTGCTGGCCGGCGCCGCTCCGGTGCCGGCCCAGGAGGAGATTGCCAGCGTCACCGCTGGAGAGCTCAACGACCCTGCCCCGGATGGCCTGCGACCGGGCGGCACCCTGGCGGACACGCGGCCGGCACCGGAAATCGCCGGCGAGCCCAGGGGCAGTGAGCGCAAAGTGAGAGGTTGGCCGGAGCAGCCGCCGGTGATTCCCCACAGCATTCGGGGTTACCAGCTGGACAAGCGCTACAACCAGTGTCTGTCCTGCCACAGCCGCAACGCCGCGCCCCAGGTAGGTGCCCCCATGGTGAGCGTCACCCACTTCATGGACCGGGAAGGTCAGGTCCGGGCTGCGGTCACGCCCGGGCGCTACTTCTGCACCCAGTGCCACGTGCCCCAGACCGATACCGAGGCCCTGGTGGAGAATGAGTTCAAGTCTGCCGACGAGGTCATCATGGGCGAGGGAGGGCAGGCGCAATGAGGTGGCTGCGGCGAACGCTGGCTTACTACTGGACCCTGCTGAGACGGCCCAGCGTCCACTACAGCCTGGGCTTTCTCACCCTGGGTGGTTTTATCGCTGGTATCCTGTTCTGGGGCGGCTTCAATACCGCCATGGAGGCTACCAACACCGAGCAGTTCTGCATCAGCTGTCACGAGATGTACGCCAACCCCTATCAGGAACTCAAGCCCACCATCCACTACACCAACCGCTCCGGGGTCCGCGCCACCTGCTCCGACTGCCACGTCCCCCACGACTGGACCGACAAGATCGCCCGCAAGATGGAGGCCTCCAAGGAGGTCTGGGGATGGATTTTCGGCACCATCGACACCCGCGAGAAATTCGAGGAGAAGCGGCGCATCCTGGCCGAACGCGAGTGGGCCAGGCTCAAGGCCAATGATTCGCTGGAGTGCCGCAACTGCCACGAGTTCGAGTACATGGACTTCACCCTGCAGGGCGACCGGGCGTCCCGGATGCACGCCAGCGCCCTGGGCGAGGACGGCGACCAGACCTGCATCGACTGCCACAAGGGCATCGCCCACGAACTGCCCAACATGAGCGGGGTCCATCAGCGCTGAGCGCCGCCACCGGCGCCACCCGGTAATGTGGTAAAGTGCCGGTCTTGAATGATCCGGGTGGTGGGGTAACGCACAGCCATGCAAAGACTTTTCCAACCGCTGGCGGTGCTGGGCCTGCTGGCCCTGGCCGCCGTGACGCTGGCGGTCATGGTGGGCAGTGTGCCGCTGGCGGCGCCGGAACTGCTGGCGGTGCTGCAGGGCGGTGGCGACCCCCTGCACCGGACACTGGTTCTGGACCTGCGCCTGCCAAGAGCCCTGGCGGCCTTTGCCACCGGTGGCCTGCTGGCGGTGGCCGGCGCCCTGATGCAGGTGCTGCTGCGCAATCCCCTGGCCGACCCCTATGTACTGGGCATCTCCGGCGGTGCCGCCGTCGGTGCCCTGCTGGCCATGCTGGCGGGCCTGGCGGGCTTGCTGGTATCCGGCTCCGCCTTTGCCGGCGCCTTGCTGTCCACCCTGCTGGTGTTCGGTCTGGCCCACGGCACCGGCAGCTGGACCCCGACCCGCCTGCTGCTCACCGGGGTTGTCGTGGCCGCCGGCTGGGGTGCGGTGATTACCCTGATGCTGGCCATCAGCCCCTCGGAACGCCTGCCCGGCATGCTCTACTGGCTGATGGGGGACCTCACCTACGCCGGCAGCCCGGTAGTGCCGCTGCTCATCCTGCTGGCACTCTGCGTGCTGCTGGTGCCGCTGGGTCGAAGCCTCAACGTGCTGGCCCGGGGCTCGCTCCAGGCTGCGGCCCTGGGGGTGTCGGTACGGCCCCTGGAATGGCTGATCTACCTTCTGGCCAGCCTGGTAACCGCGGTGGCGGTCACCACCGCCGGCAGCATCGGTTTTGTGGGACTGGTGGTGCCCCACCTGCTCAGGCTGGTGCTGGGCAACGACCAGCGCCTGATCCTGCCGGCCTGCGCCCTGGCCGGCGGTGCCCTGCTGGTACTCGCCGACGTGCTTGCCCGTACCCTGATTGCCCCGGAGCAGTTGCCGGTGGGGGTGATCACCGCCCTGCTGGGGGTGCCGGTGTTCCTGCTGTTGCTCTACCGGAGCCGATGATGACCACGCTAACCACAGACACACTGGTGATCGATATTCCCGGCCGCGGTGATGGCTACGGCCTGGACCTGAGCCTGGCGCCGGGCCAGGTGTGGGGAATCCTGGGTCCAAACGGTGCCGGCAAGTCCACCCTGATGCACACCCTGGCGGGTTTGCGGGCGCCCCGTAGCGGCAGGATCCGGCTCGATGGCCAGGCACTCTGGGCGCTGTCGCGGCGCCAGGTGGCGCAACAGCTGGGGCTGCTGTTCCAGGACCACCACGACGGCTTCCCCGCCACCGTGCTGGAAACCGCGCTCATCGGACGTCACCCGTTCCTGTCGCCCTGGCAGTCGGAAACCGCGGACGATCTGCTCCGGGCCCGGGCCGCCTTGGCCAGTCTGGGGCTGGAGGCGCTGGAGCCGCGGTTGGTGAGTACACTGTCCGGCGGAGAGCGTCAGCGCGTGGCACTGGCCACGCTACTGACCCAGGATCCGGCGATCTGGCTGGTGGACGAGCCCACCAACCACCTGGACCTGCACCACCAGGTGGAAGTGATGGCGCTACTGGCGGAGCGGGCACGGCGGGGCCGTACCGTGGTGATGTGCCTGCACGATCTCAACCTGGCGGCCCGCTGGTGTGACCATCTGCTACTGCTTTACCCCAACGGCGATGCCTGCTGGGGCGAGGCCGGCCAGATGCTGGTGCCCGAGGCCCTGGAGCGGCTCTACGGCCAGGCCCTGCAGACCCTGGACATGGACGGCGTGCCGGTGTTCATGCCGAAAGCCTGAGGGCGGGCAGGAGCGGTTTACTGGCTGCCTTCGTCGGTGAGCGTCCGGTCGAGCTGCTGCATGTAGGGCTCGATGGCGCGAACGTCTTCCTGGGGCGCATTGGCCATGGCCTCCACCGATGACACCGCACCCCCCATCATGGACTTCATCTGCTCCTTCTGGGCCGCGGTCAGGTTGGGGTTGTTCTCGATCTGGGCCAGGGCCTGCTCCATCTCCTTCCGCAGGTCCTTGTCCTGGGCGCCCATCTGGCGGGCCACGAAGGCATTGAGGATGCGGTCGCCGATCCGGCTCCACTGCTCAACACCTTCGAAACCGTGCTGCCGGACCACCTGCTCCACCTGGTCGTAAAGCACATGCCCTTCCATCCGGGCGATGGAATCTGAAATCAGCGTGTCCATTCTGGGGAGGCTGGCGGGATCGCCGTTCTCCACCTCCGGTGCGGCGGCCTCGAAATCGGCCTCCAGCGTATGCAGTTCCTTGAGGCTGGCAATGAAGCTCTCGATCTGCAGCTCGGTGAGGGCTTCGGCCCTGGCCAACGTCGCGGTGGCGAACAGCAGGACCAGAACCACTGCGGGGCGGAATCTGGCGAGTAAGGTCATATCACCGTCTCCTTCTGTGAATGGTGGACAGGGCCATGCTCCGGGCCCTTACCTCAACATAATGCCGGGGTGGGCCGACGGCAAGCTCTGCGGCCGTGATGCTCGCTTGGGGTCCATACCCTGCCGCTGCCGTTGGCCGGCTGGTCAGGGCTGGTTCCCGATTGATCCCCCCGTCGCTGTCGTTTCGTAAGCGTTTACAGACCTGGACGTGAACCTTTCGCGCCACACTCAGTCATGACAAACATCAGGGCGACTGGTAAACATCCGGCCGGGGCCCAACAACGGAGGTGATGGTGATGATGACAAGACATCTGACTTGGGCCGCGCTGGCGCTGCTGGCGGGTCTGGCCGGCTGGCAGGCACAGGCGGCTGACAATGCCGACAACGGCAAATATGCCCCCGACGATCCGTCACTGGCGGTGGCCACCTTTGCCGGTGGCTGCTTCTGGTGCGTGGAGGCGGGTTTCGAGAAGATCCCCGGTGTGAAGGAGGCGGTGTCCGGCTACAGCGGTGGTGACGAGAAGGATCCCACCTATAACCAGGTATCCGCCGGCCGGACCGGCCACACCGAAGCGGTGCAGGTCTACTACGATCCCGACGAGATTACCTACAAGGGCCTGCTGCAGGGCTTCTGGCGCATGATGGACCCCACCGACAACCAGGGCCAGTTCGTGGATCGGGGCAAGCAATACCGCCCGGCCATCTTCTACCACAACGCCGAACAGAAGCGGCTGGCGGAGGAGTCCAGACAGGCGCTGATCGAGTCGGACCGCTACCAGCAGCCGGTGGTGATCCCGATCCAGCCTTTCGAGTCCTTCTACGTGGCGGAGGAGTACCACCAGGACTACTACAAGGAAAATCCGGTCCGCTACAACGTCTACACCTTCAACTCCGGCCGCTACCAGTTCATCGAGAAGGTCTGGGGTGAGGACGAGGAGATCGACTACAGCAACTACCACCCCAGCCAGTATGACAATCCCGATGCGGTGGACGGTGTGGTGTCCGGCGAAGGTGCCGGCTGAAGGTTTGGCGGAAACGCTCCGCCGCCGAAGGGGCGCCGGAGCGTTTCCAGCCGGTTACAGCGGACTCAGAAGAACAGGTCCGGCAGGTAGGTGGCAATCTGCGGGAAGATCATGATCAGGATCAGCCCGACAATCTCCACCAGCACGAACGGAATGATGGAGCGATAGATGTCCTTCATGGTGATGTCCGGTGGCACCACCCCCTTCAGGTAGAAGAGGTTGAAGCCGAACGGCGGCGTCATGTAGCCGATCTCCATGTTGATCACAAACAGGATGCCGAACCAGATCGGATCAAAACCCAGCGACTCCACGATGGGCATGAACACGGGCAGGGTGATCAGCATGATGCCCACCGGGTCCAGCACCATGGCCAGCAGGAAGGTGATCAGCAGCATGGCGATGATGATGCCCCAGGGCCCGCCCGGAATGCCCTGCATCAGGCTTTCGATCAGCGCCTGGGCACCCATGCTCTGGTAGGCGGCGCTGAAGGCGTGGGCGGCGAACAGGATCCACATGATCATGCCGGTGAGCTTGAAGGTGCGCACCGAGGCATCGGAGATCAGGTCCCAGCTGAACTTGCGGTACACCAGGGCCGAGATCAGCGAGCCCAGGACCCCCACGGCCGCGGCCTCGGTGGGGGTGGTGATGCCGCCGATGATGGAGCCCAGCACCATCACCACGATCAGGATGGGCAGGATCACCGCCCGCAGGGCCCGGAACTTCTCGGCCCAGGAGGCTTTCTCCTCCGGCCCCAGCGCCGGTGCCAGGTGTGGCTGGAAGTAGCAGCGGATGACGATGTAGCCGATGGTGAGCACCATCAGCAGAATCCCCGGCAGGATACCGGCGGCGAACATCTTGCCCACCGAGACGCCGGTGATCAGCGCGTAAAGGATCATCAGGATGCTGGGCGGGATCAGGATGCCCCAGCCGCCACCGGTGTTGATGCAGCCCAGGGCCATGTTCTTGTCGTAGCCCCTTGCCAGCATCGAGGGCAGGGCGATGGTGCCCATGGCCACCACGGCGGCGCCGCTGATACCGCACATGGCGGCGAAGATGGCGCAGATGAACAGGGTGCCGATGGCCAGGCCGCCCCGCACGCCGCCCCACCACAACTGCATCATGCGGTAGAGGTCATTGGCCACCCCGGTCCGCTCCAGGATCATGGCCATGAACACGAACAGGGGTATCGCCACCAGGGTAAAGCTGCCCATGGTGCCCCAGATCTGGGACGCCACCATGTAGAAGGAGTCAAAACCCCAGGTGAAGTAGAGGAATACCACCGAGACACCGCCCAGCACAAAGGCCAGGGGCAGGCCCAGCAGCAGGAAAAACAGCAGCGAGCCGAAGAACAGCAGGGTCAGGATCTCAATACTCACGACTGCTCTCCTCGGGAATCGGGTGGTCGGTGTCGTCGGCTTCCGGCGCCGGCCGGTAATAGCTCAGGTCGAAGGCAATGGCGATGTCCTCCAGCAGCTTCACCAGCCCCTGCAGCATCAGCAGCGCGGTACCCACCGGGATGGCCAGCTTGACCGGCCAGATCGGCGGGTTCCAGGCGGAGTAGGAGGTTTCCCAGCTGCTGATGGACTCGGCGGCCATCTGGACCCCGAAGTACAGCAGGGCCAGGGTGAAGATGAAAAACACGCTGGAGGTCAGAATATCCACCACCGCCCGTACCCGCGGGCGGAGGTGGCTGTGCAGCAGGTCCACGTTGACATGGCCGCGGTGGGCCATGATGTAACCGCCGGACATGACCGCGTAGATGCCGAACAGCATCTGGGTCAGCTCGTTCGTCCATACGGTGGGGGAGTTCAGCAGGTAGCGGAAACCCACTTCCAGCAACAGAAACACGAACATCCCTGCCACCAGCCAGGCGATCCATCGCCCGATAAGATCATTGAGTCTGGTAACGCCGTTCATGAACGCGGTGAGCGCCCTCATGGCAAACCTCCGGGATGTTGGTGAAGCTCTGGAAAACGCCCTGGGCGCCTGCGATGACAGGGGGTTTTTCAGAGCCTCCTGGATTGTTCAGCAACAGCGCAGGCCGGAGCTTGGGCTGCCCGGCCTGCCTGTAGGCCCCGGAACAGGGGCCGGTCGATTACAGGTAACCCAGCTCTGTCAGGTAACCCTTGAGCATGGTCAGCGCTTCGGCGGCCTTGTCACTGCGCTCACCTTCGGCATCCCACATGGACTGGGCGGTCTCCACGAGACGGGCCTGGACATCAATCGGCATGCGGTTGACCTCAACACCCAGTTCCTCGATGGCCTTGGCCAGGGTGACCCGCTCCTTGTACTGGTACTCGTTGGTGCGGAACCAGAACTGCTCTTCCAGGGCCTGCTTGACGATGGCCTGCATGTCCTCCGGCAGTTTGTCCAGCGCCTTCTGGCTGACGATGATCACGTCGGTACCGGCAATGTTCAGCGGCGGCAGCACGTGGTGCTTGGCCACCTCGTACAGGCCCATACTGTAGGCGCCCTGGGCAGCGCCCCAGTGGGCGCCGTCCACCACGCCGGAATCCAGTGCGGTGTAGAGCTCGCCACCGGGGATGTAGGAAGCGGCGGCGCCGGCCTCGGTGAGGAACTTCTGGAGTGCGCCGGACGAACGGATCTTCAGGCTGGTGAAATCCTCCCAGCTGTTGATGGGCTTCTTGACCACCATCTCGGTGGGGTAGACCTTGTCGGTGGCCCAGTAGACGCCGTACTGCGCGGCCTCGTCCCGAAGCATCTGCTCAAAGCCCAGGCCCTGGTGGAAGTACGCGGCCTCCCAGACATTGCGGAAGGCGAACGGCAGGCCGGAAGCGATGCCGGCCAGGGTCATCTTGTCCTGAGCGTAGGCCGGGGAGATGGTGCCCATTTCAAGGATGCCACGGCTGACCGCATTGAAGGTCTCCTTGGGCTTGAACAACGCGCCGGATTCAAACAGCTGGAGCTCCAGGCGGCCATCGGTGCGTTCTTCCAGCACCCGTTTGAGGCGGCCCAGGCTGTCCTCATAGGAGCTGCTGGAACCGGGCCAGTGGGACTGCACCTTCCAGGTGACTTTGTCGGCGGCGGCGGCCTGGTTGCCCGCCAGTGCGACGCCCAGCCCCAGGGTCAGGGCGGAGGCGTAGAGGGTCAGTTTGCTACGGAATAGGGAAAGCGTGTTCATGCGATGGCCTCTTTGTTGTTGTGCGAGTGCTCTGAGTTTTATCGTATACGTTTTGCTGTGCGGAATTCTTGGTTGCAGAACGAATCTGAATTCTTGGAATTTATCACACAGACACCCATTTGCAATACCCGAATCGGCTTCGTCTCCAACCTGGGCGACCCCCGGGAGGACTCGGGTCACAGCGCTGACAGGTGCTGCTACTCCGTCAGCATAGATCAGTCCGGAGCCAGGTGCCGTTGCGGGTACGCCAAGACGCCGCGCCGCTGGCATAGCCACGCCTTCTGTGAAACCCTGTTTTGTAAAACCTCGAAAACAGGCTGAGCATCATGATTCAAGTGGAACAGGAATCCGGCGTGGCTCATCTGACCATCGCCCGCCCCGAGAAGAGGAACGCCCTGACCCGGGCCATGTACCAGGCCCTGGCGGATGCATTGGACCTGGCCGCGGACGATGAGTCGGTCCATGCCATCGTCATTTCCGGTCAAGGGGGCCAGTTCACCGCCGGCAACGACCTGGACGATTTCCGCGCCCGTGCCACCGCCGACAACCCCGAGCCCTCGGCCGGGCTGGCGTTCATCGAGCGTCTGATGGCCTGTGATACACCGGTGATTGCGGCGGTGGAGGGCTTGGCCATCGGTATCGGCACCACGCTGCTGCTGCACTGCGACTGGGTGGTTGCGGCCGAATCGGCGGTGTTCCGCACGCCCTTCGTTGACCTGGGTCTGTGTCCTGAGGCGGCCTCCACCGTCACCATGCCCTTGCACCTGGGCTTCCGCCAGGCTGCCGGCTTGCTATTGATGGGGGAAACCCTGACCGCGGTCCCGGCCCGGGACTGCGGCCTGGTCAGTGTGGTGGTGGCGGACGGCGAGGCCACCGTCGAGGCCCTGGCCCGGGCCCGGGATCTTGCCCGCAAGCCGCGGCAGGCGCTGCGCACCAGCAAGCGGCTACTGAAGGCGCCCTGGCAGGAACTGACGGTGCAGGCCCTCAACCGGGAACGCGACACCTTTGCCGACCGTCTGCGCTCGGACGATTGCCGCCGGGCCCTGGATCGCCTGCCTGGCGGCAGCGCTCAGCGCCAGTAAGGCTCCTTCAGCTCCCGCTTGAGCACCTTGCCGATGGTGCTGCGGGGCAGTTGCTCCCGGAACTCGATGGCGGACAGGCGCTGGGCCTTGCCCAGGCGCTGGTTCGCCCAGTCCAGCAGTTCGGCCTCGCTGGTGGCTGCGCCGGGGCGCATCTCCACCAGGCCCAGCGGGGTCTCGCCCCACTGCTCGCTGGGAACGCCGATGACCGCCACGTCCGCCACGTCGGGATGGCCCAGCAGGATTTTCTCCAGGTCCACCGCATAGATGTTGAAACCGCCGGAGATGATCATGTCCTTGCGCCGGTCCAGGATGGTGAGAAAACCATCCTGATCGAGCCGTCCCATGTCGCCGCTGCGGTAGAACACCAGGCCCTCGGGGCTGCGCCAGAGCATCTCCCGGGTCTGTTCTTCGCGGTTGTAGTAGCCCCGCATCATGGCGCCGGCGCGCCCCACGATCTCGCCGGTCCTGCCAACCGGCAGCTCGCGGCCCTGGTCATCGATGATGCGCACTTCCGAGCCTTCGGTGGGCCGGCCCACGGTGTCCCATTTGTCAGGGTGGGCGGCGCAGTCGAGGCTGGTGGAGATGCCCCCCTCGGTGAGGCCGTAGACCTCCCGCAGGTTGCCGGGCCAGCGGGCCATGGCGTCGGAAATCACCGCCGCCCGCAGGGGCGCACTGGTGGACAGCTTGAGCTGGAAACTGGACAGGTCGAAGCGGTCGAATTCCGGATCCGCCAGGATGCGCTGGTATTGCACCGGCACCAGCATGGCATGGCTGACCCGATGGTGCTCCGCCAGCTCCAGGAAGCGGCGGGCGTCGAACTTGGCCATCAGCACCAGGGTGCCGCCATTGAACAGGGTGGGCAGCACCGACACCAGGGTGGTGTTGGAATACAGCGGCGTACTGACCAGGTTGATGCAGTCCCGGTCCAGGCCGTAGGTGGTCATGCGGCGGATCTGCCGGGCGCGGAAGCGGTAGTCGTGCAGGATGCCCTTGGGCGTGCCGGTGGTGCCGGAGCTGTAGATGATGTTGAAGGCGTCATCCAGGGTTACCGGTGCCGGCGCCGTGGTGGCCGGTGTGTCCGCCAGCCAGTCGTCCAGGTCCTGGTCGCTGTCCGCCGGCCGGAAGCCGAGTCCGATGCGATTTTCCGGCGGTACCCGTTGCAGCTGCGCCCGGCACTGCTCCAGCAGCGCCTGGTTGCGGCGGGAGACGAACAGGAAACGGGTGTCGCAGTCGTTGATCATCAGCGCCAGGGTCTCGCCGCTGGCCATGCCGGACAGCGGCACCATGCAGCCGCCGGCGGTGAGGGTGCCGAGGAACAGCGCCACGTAGTCGGCGCTGTTCTCCGACAGTCCCGCCACCGTGTCGCCGGCTTCCAGGCCGGCGGCCCGCAGACGGTTGGCGATGCGGTTGCTGCGGGCCACCAGCTCACCCCAGGTCAGACTGCCCTGCTCATCCACCAGCGCCAGTTTGCGAGGCTGGTGACGGGCCAGGTACTGCAGGCGTTCGCCGAAGGATTCCAGGGTTTCGGTGTCGTTCAGCGGTGCATGTACCGGCATTTGACGGATGATTGCTTGCATTTTCGCCTACTAATTCAAAGTATGTTTTGTCTAGTGAAATTAATTTCCGTTTATATTGACTCAAAACCGGAAGCCGTGACAAATTAAATGCAGCTTTGGGTCCGGAGTCCCGCCAACAAGAAACTGAGAACCACAGGAGCATCCCATGATGCGTTTCAGCGAACGGGTGGCGATTGTCACCGGCGCCGGCAGTGGCATTGGCCAGGCCACCGCGTTGCGGCTGGCCCGGGAAGGTGCCCGGCTGGTGATCATCGACCAGTCCGAGGCCGGTCTGGTGGAAACCGAAGGCATGCTGCCGGAAGGCAGTGAAGTCCTGCGCCGGGTGATGGATGTCTCCGACGAGGCCCAGGTGGAGGCGGTGGTGGCCGACGCCCTCAAGCAGTTCCAGCGCATTGACGTGCTCTGCAACAACGCTGGCATCGCCGGCCGCCACCCGCCCATCACCGACCAGGACCGCTCCGAGTGGGACCGTATCCTCGGGGTCAACCTGATCGGGCCCATGCTGTTCATCAAGCATGTGGCGCCCCATATGCAGGCGCGCCGCCTGGGCGCCATCGTCAATACCGCCTCGGTGGCGGGCATCCGCTCCGGCGCCGGTGGCAACGCCTACAGCGCCTCCAAGGCCGGCGTCATCAACCTCACCATGACCGCCGCCTGCGACCTGGGGGGTGACAACGTGCGGGTCAACGCGGTCTGCCCGGGCCTGGTGGAAACCGGCATGACCCGGCCCATCTTCGAGTATGCCCGTGCCAACGAAAAGGCCCACAAACTGGGCGCCCGTGCCGAGCTGCGCCGATATGGCGCGCCGGAGGAGATCGCCGCTGCTATCCTGTTCCTTGTCAGCGACGATGCCAGTTTCATCACCGGCCAGGCGCTGGCGGTGGATGGCGGCAACACCGCCTCCCTCAACCTGCCGGGGATGAAAGTGTGATGAGCGACAACTCCGACCGGCCGTTCATTTCCGGCGGCCAGGACCTGCCGGGCTTCCATCGCTTGCTGGGCTATCGCCAGGTGGCCTGGGACGAGACCACCGCCACCATCGAGCTGGAGCTTCGGCCCGAGCACCTTAACCTGGGCGGCGTGGTGCATGGCGGGGTGCTCACCTCGCTGCTGGACATCGCCCTGGCCGAGGCCGGGACCTACTGCCCGTTCCCCGGCCGCATGCGCAAGGCCATCACTCTGTCGTTGACCACCACCTTCACCGGCCAGTGCTCCGGCGGGGTAATCCGGGTCACCGGCGAGAAGCGCGCCGGCGGCAGCCGCATCTTCAACAGTACCGGCGAGGTCCGGGATGCCGACGGCAACCTGCTGGCCATCGCCGAGGGCACCTACCGGCTGCGCTCCGGCAGCGAGAGCCCGGAGGGCGTGCCCATCTAGCCCTTCCGCAGCCCCGACAACCGGCTTTTATAGAGGCCGCACCCGACCACAACAGAGGCCAACACCATGTTTGAACTGTCCGATAAAGCCAAGCAGCTGCGCCAGCAGGTCATCGACTTCATGGCGGAGTACGTCTACCCCAACGAGCACCTGCACCACGAGCAGATCAATGAGGGCAACCGCTGGGAGCCGACCCCGATCCTCGAGGAGCTCAAGGGCAAGGCCAAGGCCGCCGGCCTGTGGAACCTGTTCCTGCCGGAGAGCGAGTTCGGTGCCGGTCTGACCAACTTTGAGTATGCCCACCTGTGCGAGGTGATGGGCCGCTCCCACATGGCACCGGAAGTGTTCAACTGCTCGGCGCCGGATACCGGCAACATGGAAGTGCTGGCCCGCTACGGCAGCAAGGAGCACCAGGACCGGTGGCTAAAGCCGCTGCTCGATGGCGAGATCCGCTCCTGCTTCTCCATGACCGAGCCGGGCGTGGCTTCCTCCGATGCCACCAACATCGCCACCGAGATCCGCCGTGAGGGGGACGAGTACGTGGTCAACGGCCGCAAGTGGTGGTCCTCCGGCGCCATGACCACCACCTGCAAGATCGCCATCGTGATGGGCAAGACCGACCCCGGGGCCGCCCGCCACCAGCAGCAGTCGATGATCCTGGTACCGCTGGACACCCCGGGGGTGAAGATCGAGCGCCCGCTCACGGTGTTTGGTTACGACCACGCGCCCCACGGCCACGCCGAGATCCACTATGACAATGTCCGGGTGCCGGCCGCCAACATCCTCCTGGGCGAGGGCCGTGGCTTCGAGATCGCCCAGGGCCGCCTGGGGCCGGGCCGCATCCACCACTGCATGCGCACCATCGGGGTTGCCGAACGCGCACTGGAGGCCATGTGCCAGCGGGTCCACGAGCGCGAGGCCTTCGGCAAACAGCTGGTGCGTTTCGACTCCATCCGCAAAGACATCGCCCGCTCGCGCCTGGAGATCGAGCAGGCCCGGCTGCTGACCCTGAAGGCGGCCCACATGATGGACACCGTCGGTAACAAGGTGGCGCGCCAGGAAATCGCCATGATCAAGGTGGTGGCGCCCAACATGGCGCTCAACGTACTGGACCGCTCGATGCAGGCCCATGGCGCCCTGGGCGTGAGTCAGGACAGCTTCCTGGCGGCGGCCTGGGCCCACGTGCGGACCCTGCGCTTTGCCGATGGCCCGGACGAGGTCCATCTGGACAGCATTGCCAAGATCGAGCTGCGGGACTACCCGAAAGCCAGCAACGCGTGAGGACAGTGACATGACCAATCCCCTTTTCGACATGACTGGCAAGGTCGCCCTGATCACCGGTTCCACCAAGGGCATCGGCCGTGCCATCGCCGAGGAGATGGCACGCTGTGGCGCCCGGGTGGTGATCTCCAGCCGCAAGGCCGAGGCCTGTGAACAGGTGGCCGGCGAACTCAAGGCCCAGGGTTTCGAGGCCATCGCCGTGCCCTGCCACGTCGGCAGGAAAGCGGATCTGCAGAACCTGGTGGACAAGACCCTGGAAACCTGGGGCCGCATAGACACTCTGGTGTGCAATGCCGCCACCAACCCAGTTTACGGTCCCACCCAGGAGATGACCGACGAGGCCTGGGACAAGATCATGGACACCAACGTCAAGGGCACCTTCTGGCTTACCCAGATGGTACTGCCCCACATGGCGGAGCGCGGCGACGGCAATGTCATCCTGCTGTCCAGCATTGCCGGTATTCGCGGCAATACCGTGATCGGCACCTACGGCGTGTCCAAGGCCGCCGAGGCCGCACTGGCCCGCAACCTGGCGGTGGAGTGGGGGCCGCGGGGTATCCGGGTGAACTCGATCGCGCCGGGGCTGGTGCGGACCGACTTCGCCAAGGCCCTGGTGGACGATCCGGTGCGGGTCAAGCGCGCCGAGGAAAAGACCCCGCTGCGCCGCATCGGTGAGCCGGTGGACATCGCCGGCCTGGCGGTATTCCTGGCCACCCCGGCCAGTGCCTATATCACCGGCCAGGTGATCGTCGCCGATGGCGGCGAGACCGTAGGGTGAGGGCGGCATGAAACTCAAGACCATGGAACCCAACCTGGTGCCGGTGCTGGACGCCCATCGTTTCGACGAGGTGCGGCTGCTGGACTGGCTACAGCAGGCCATGCCGGGCACCGGTAACGAACTCGGGATCAAGCAGTTCCAGGGTGGCCAGTCCAACCCCACCTTCATGCTGGAAACCGCGGCCGGACGCTATGTGCTGCGCAAGAAACCGCCTGGCAAGACCCTGCCGTCGGCCCACATGGTGGAGCGGGAGTACCGCGTGATCCGGGCGCTGTCGCAGCATACTGAAGTGCCGGTGCCCACCGCCCGGGTACTGTGCGAGGACAGCGCGGTCATCGGTACGCCCTTCTACGTCATGGACTTCATGCCGGGCCGGGTGGTCAGCCATCCCGCCCTGACCGCCCTGGGCCCGGAGGAACGCCGCCCGGTCCACCATGCCGCGATGGACACCCTGGCGCAGCTGCATTCGGTGGACGTGAACGCCGTCGGGCTGGCGGACTTCGGTCGCCCGGAAGGCTACGTCGCCCGCCAGGTGGCGCGCTGGAGCAAGCAGTACCAGGCCTCCCAAACCGACGAGATGCCCGCCATGGACAAGCTCATGGCCTGGCTGCCGGACCACCTGCCCGCCAGCGACGAATGCGCCATTGCCCACGGCGACTACCGCCTGGGCAATCTGATGCTGGCACCGGACAAGCCGGAGGTGGTGGCGATCCTGGACTGGGAGCTGTCCACCCTCGGCCATCCGCTGGCGGACCTGGCGTACTATTGCCTGCCCTACCACCTGCCGGCGGGCCTGGAGGGCTCCCGGGGCCTGGTGGGGGAGAACCTGGACGAGCTGGGTGTGCCCGGCGAGCAGGAGGTGATCCAGCGTTATTGCGAGCAGAGCGGCCGCGCCGGCATCGCCGACTGGCATGTGTTCCTGGCGTTCTCGCTGTTCCGGCTGGCGGCCATCCTGCAGGGGGTCTATGCCCGCGCCCTGGCGGGCAACGCCGCCAACGCCGATGCCCTGGAGGTGGGCAAACGGGCCCATGTGCTGGCGGACATCGGCTGGCAGATTGCCCAGCGCGGGCGCAAGGGGACCGGCCAATGAGCAGGACCCCGCTGATGAAACGCATTTTGATCACCAACGACGACGGCATCGCGGCCCCGGGCCTGGCGGTGCTGGCGGACATCGCCCGCGAGCTTGCCGAGGAGGTCTGGATCGTGGCGCCGGAGCACGACCGCAGCGGTGCCGGCCAGAGCATCACCCTGTCGCACCCGCTGCGGGCCTACCGCCATGGCCACAACCGCTACGCCATTTCCGGCAACCCCGCCGACTGCGTGCTGTTCGCGCTGGCGGAATGGTTCGGCGAGACCCCGCCGGACCTGGTGCTGTCGGGGGTCAACACCGGCGCCAATATCAGCGATTCGGTGCAGTACTCGGGCACGGTGGGGGCGGTGCTGACCGCCGAGCACATGGGCATTCCGGCCATCGCCCTGAGCCAGGCCTACCTCACCCGCGCCGGCCTGGACTGGTCGCCGGTGGCGACCTGGGGCGAGCGGGTCATCCGCAAGCTCTGGCGGGCGCCGGACCAGGGCCGCTGCTGCTGGAACGTGAATTTCCCGGCGTGTGGAAGCGGCGAGGTCACCGGCGTGCGCTGGGCGCGCCAGTCCACCGGCTCGATCCAGCGCACCCGGCTGCTGGCAGGCGAAGACGGTCGCAACCTGCCCTACTGGTGGCTCAGCTTCGAACGCAGCTCCCGGCACATCGTCACTCCGGACGCCGATGTCACGGTGTTGCGGGAGAACGCCATCGCGGTGTCGCCGCTGCGCAGCGAGGACACCCTGCCGGACGGCGCCACCGAGTACCGGCTGGACACACTTTGACCGTTGCCGCCCGCGGCATGGTCGGGCGGCACGCGACGGAAGACACAGGAGAACAACAATGACGTTCACAAGACACCATCAGGTCTGGCCCAAGGAACTGCCCAAGACCATGACGCTGCCCCGGACCAGCGTTTTCACCAACCTGGAGATTTCCGCCCGGCGTTTCCCGGACCACACCGCCATCATCTTCTACGACAGCAAACTGACCTACCGTGAACTGCTGGACGAGGTGGAGGCGCTGGCGGGCTACCTGCAAAGCCAGGGCGTGGCGAAGGGCGACCGGGTGCTGCTGTATATGCAGAACTCGCCCCAGTATGTGATCAGCTACTACGCCATCCTGCGGGCCGATGCGGTAGTGATTCCGGTCAATCCGATGAATCGCCACGCCGAACTCGAGCACTACATTGCCGATACCGGTGCCGAACTCTGCCTGGCCGGCCAGGAGCTGGCCGGGTTCATTGCGCCGCTGCTGGAAACCACTCACTTGCGTCACCTGGTGGTGGCGGCCTACAGCAGCTACCTCCGTACCGAAACCGACCTGGCGCTGCCGCCGGAGGTGGCCGCCCCCATGCAGCCGCTGAAGACGCCGGGCTGCATCAGCTGGGAGGATGCCCTCAACGGCAACTACCGGCCCGGTGAACACACTGCAGGGCCCGATGACCTGGCGGTGATTCCCTACAGCTCCGGCACCACCGGCGCGCCCAAGGGCTGCATGCACGTGCACCGGGCGGTGATGGCCACGGCGGTGCACCGGGCGTTCTGGAACCTGAGCACCGCCGACACGGTGCAACTGGCAACGCTGCCGTTCTTCCACGTCACCGGCATGCAGGGCTCGATGAACAGCCCGATCTATTCCGGCTCCACCAGTGTCATCATGACCCGCTGGGACCGCACGGTGGCGGCCAAGCTGATCGAGCGCTACCGGGTCACCGGCTGGACCAACATCGTCACCATGGCGGTGGACTTCCTCTCCAATCCGGAGATAGGCCAGTACGACCTGTCCAGCCTCAACACCATAGGCGGGGGCGGCGCCGCCATGCCGGAAGCCATTGCCGGCAAGCTCCACAACCTGACCGGGCTGGACTACATTGAGGGCTATGGCCTGTCCGAGACCATGGCCGCCACCCACATCAACCCGCCCAACCGGCCCAAGGCCCAGTGCCTGGGTATCCCGGTGTTCGATGTGGACGCCCGCATCATCGATGTGGACACCCTTGCGGAGAAGGGGCCGGGCGAGGTGGGGGAGATCGTCAGCCATGGCCCGCAGGTGACTGTGGGCTACTGGAAGCGGCCGGCGGAAACCGACGCGGCCTTCATCGAGCTGGACGGCACGCGCTTCTTCCGCACCGGCGACCTGGGCTATTACGACGAAGAGGGCTACTTCTTCATGGTGGACCGGGTCAAACGCATGATCAACGCGTCCGGTTTCAAGGTCTGGCCATCGGAGGTGGAGAGCCTGATGTACCGCCACCCGGCGATCCGGGAGTGCTGCGTGATCTCATCCCCGCATCCGCGCCGGGGCGAGACGGTCAAGGCCTGCATCGTGCTGACTCCGGAAGCCGAGGACCAGACCACGGCGGAGGCCATCTCGGCCTGGTGCAAGGAAGAGATGGCCGCCTACAAGGTGCCCGAGATCATCGAATTCGTGCCCGAGCTGCCCAAATCCCCCACCGGCAAGCTGATGTGGCGGGCGCTCCAGGATGCAGAGTGGAAACGCGCCGGCAACGCCTGAACCGGCTTGGCCGGAGGACCGTGAGGGGCGGCCTGCAGGGCTGCTACTGTTTCAATAAAACTCACCAATCGTGCTATAAAGTCCGCAGAGCGGAATTATATTCTGTCTATTGACAGGAAAAGCTCACGATGTAATCTGAAGTCAGAGGTGGGTTCCTGCCGGAGCCACCACCAAGCCGTTGCCGCGGACAACCCGCGGCAACGCTCAATAACCCCCGATAACAACAATGCCACGGGAGGCTGATCTTGAATCTTTTCTTCCAGCAGGTGGTCAACGGGCTGACCCTGGGGAGCATCTACGGTCTCGTAGCCCTCGGCCTGACGCTCGTCTACGGCATCCTGCATATCCCGAACTTTGCCCACGGTGCGCTCTACATGGTGGGCGCCTTCATGTCCTACTTCCTGATGGTCGACATCGGTGTCCACTACTGGCTTGCCATGGCCGGTTCCGCGGTCATCGTGGCAGTGCTGGCCATCATCTGTGAGCGCCTGGTCTTCCACCCGCTGCGCAACTCCCCACCGATCCACGACAAGATCGCCGCCATCGGCATCCTGCTGTTCCTGGAAGCCGTGGTGCAGATGTTCTGGGGCTCGGATTTCCGTCGCATGGCGTCGCCCTTCACCGGCATCATGAACTTCGACGGCCTGATCATTCCCGAGCAGCGGGCGCTGATCATCATCGGCGCGGTAGTGCTGGTGGTGGCGCTGCACCTGTTCCTGCGCAAGACCATGACCGGCGCCACCATCATCGCCATGGCGCAGAACCGTGAAGGCGCCTTCCTGGTGGGCATCGACGCCAACCGGGTGGCAATGATGACCTTTGCCATCTCCGGCGCGCTGGCGGCCATCGCGGCAACGCTCTATGCCCCCATCAACCTGGTCTACCCGGCCATGGGCCACCTGGTGATCATGAAGGCGTTCGTGATCATCATCCTCGGTGGCATGGGCAGTATCCCCGGTGCCATTGCCGGCGGCATGATCATCGGCTTTGCCGAGGCCTTCGGCGGTTTCTACATCTCCACCGCCTACAAGGACATCATTGCCTTCGGCCTGCTGGTGTTCATCCTGTCTGTCCGTCCGCAAGGGCTGTTCGCGAAGGGGGCGCACTGATCATGCTATTGAAACTTGCTTCCCTGCTGATGACCCCGGCGGCCAAGATCGCCCTGCTGATCCTGGCGTTGGTCTTTCCGTTGGTGGCCGCCAACGAATACCAGGTCTACGTCATGGCAACGGCGTTCGTCTGGGCCATTGCCGTCTACGGCCTGAACATCATCACCGGCTACTGTGGTCAGCTCAACCTGGCCCACGGCGGCTTTTTCGCCATCGGCGCCTACACCCTGGGCCTGCTCACTTCCGACTACGCCTGGAGCTTCTGGCCGGCGTTCCTGGCGGCGCTGGTGATGACGGCCTTCCTGGGTTTCCTGGTAGGGGTGGTCTCGCTGCGGCTGAAAGAGCATTACTTTGCCATCTTCACCCTGTGCGTGGGGTTCATCATCTATCTGGTGCTGGACAAGTGGGAGGAACTCACCCACGGCCCCATAGGCGTGCGGGACATCGCCGCGCCCAACGGCTTCGGCCTGGTGGACTTCACCGAGACCACACCCTTCTACTACCTGGTGCTGGCCTTCCTGGTGTTCGCCATCTGGTTCATGGGGCGGCTGTCGCGCTCGCTTCTGGGGCGCACCTTCCTGGCCATCCGCAACGGTGACCAGCTGGCCGAGTCCCTGGGCATCAACCTGATGCGCAACAAGGTGCTGGCGTTCGTGCTGTCCACCACCTACGCCGGCCTGGCCGGTGCGCTCTACGCCGGCATGGTGCGGTTCATTGGCCCGGAAGAGGCCAACATCAACCACACCTTCGACATGATCACCTACCTGCTGGTGGGTGGTATCGGCACGCTGTCGGGACCTTTGCTGGGTACCCTCGGCATCGTCTGGATCACCCAGTCGCTGCAGTTCCTGGAGGAGTACCGGATGATCATCTTCGGGCCGCTGCTGGTGATCCTGGTGATCTTCTTCCCCCGCGGCATCGTGGGCTCCTTCCTGACCTGGATGCACCAGAAGATGCAGGCGCTCAGACCGGCGGACAAGCACAAGGAGAGCAAAGTCAGCGATGACACCCTGACCAAGCGGGAGGCCGACAGCAATGCTTGAGGTAAGCAATCTCACCAAACGGTTTGGCGGCCTGGCGGCGGTCAACGATGTCTCGGTGCGTTTCGAGGCCAATAAGGTCAATGCCATCATCGGGCCCAACGGCGCCGGCAAGAGCACCTTCTTCAACCTGATCGCCGGCACCCACAAGCCCACCTCCGGGCGCATTGTGCTGGATGGGGTCGACATCACCGAGGAGCCCTGTGACCAGATCGCCCGGCTGGGGGTGGCCCGCACCTTCCAGACCACCAACCTGTTCGAGCAGGCCACGGTGCTGGACAACCTTATCGTCGGGCACCGGCTGCGTACCCGCTCCGGCCTCTGGGACGTGCTGATCAACTCCAAACGCCTGCAGCGGGAAGAGAAGGCCAGCCGCGACAAGGCCCGGGAGGTGCTGGATTTCGTCGGCCTGTCCCATG
Organism: Marinobacter sp.; assembly: GCF_033722195.1. Taxonomy (GTDB): domain Bacteria; phylum Pseudomonadota; class Gammaproteobacteria; order Pseudomonadales; family Oleiphilaceae; genus Marinobacter. The sequence continues at coordinate 19,451 of NZ_JAWVZL010000016.1, read as the reverse complement.
TCGAGAACCGCTTCATCGCCGATGTCACGCAGGAGGAGCGCAAGCGCGTGGCCTTTGCCCTGGCCCTCGCCACCGATCCCAAGATCGTGCTGCTGGACGAACCGGCCGCCGGCGTCAATCCGGAGGAGACCGAGGGCCTGGCGGACCTGATGCGCAAGATGGTCAAGTCCGGCCTTACCGTCTGCCTGATCGAACACAAGATGGACATGATCATGGGCATAGCCGACAAGATCATGGTGCTGGACCACGGCGAGAAGATCTCCGAGGGCACACCGGAGCAGGTCAGGAACGACCCGGTCGTGATCGAAGCCTACCTGGGGAGTGATGACGATGCTGCAGCTTAATAACGTTGATGTCTGCTACGGCAGCTTCAAGGCCCTCAACAACATCGCCATGACCGTGGAAACCGGCGAGCTGGTGGTGTTGCTGGGCGCCAACGGCGCCGGCAAGAGTTCACTGTTCAACACCATCAGCGGACTGAACCGGCCCACCCGGGGTGAAATCGCCTTTGGCGGCCGCCGTATCGACGGCCTCAAACCCAGCGCGGTGGTGGAGGCGGGCGTGGTGCAGTGCGCCGAGGGCCGCAAGCTGTTCCCGCAGATGAGCGTGCAGGAGAACCTGATGATGGGCGCCTACGTGCACCGGCGCGACAAGCAGGGCAACCGCCAGCGCCTGCGGGAGATGTACGAGCTGTATCCGATCCTGGAGGAGAAGAAGGACCAGCCCGCCGGGAGTCTGTCCGGCGGCCAGCAGCAGATGGTGGCCATTGGCCGCGCCATGATGGGCCGTCCCAGGCTGCTGATGCTGGACGAGCCTTCGCTGGGGCTGGCGCCGCTGGTGGTCCGGCAGATGTTCGAAACAATCCAGAAGATCAACGGCCTTGGCACCACGGTGCTGCTGGCCGAGCAGAATGCGTTTGCGGCACTGAAGATTGCCACACGGGCCTACGTGATGGAGAACGGACAACTGGTCATGGAAGGCGACCGCGAGACCATGCTGGGCAATGAGAACGTCCGCAAGGCGTATATCGGGGCCTGAGGGGGGAGGTTCCTGATTCCGGTGGCGGCCCAGTGCCGCTGCCGGTTCCAACAACAAACGGTTCACATGACAAGCGAACAACCAGGGAGCAGACAATGAAAATAGCAAAGAGACTTGGCCGCGCTGTCGCGGTGGCGACACTGGGACTTGGCCTGTCCACCTCGGCGGTCGCCGAGGAGATCAACATCGGCTTCACCGGCCCGCTCAGCGGAGGCGCCGCCCTCTATGGGGAGAACACCCTGTCCGGCCTGCGCATGGCGGTGGACGAGATCAACGCCGCCGGTGGTTTCGAGGTGGCCGGCGAGAACCATACCCTCAACCTGGTGGCGCTGGACGACCGCTATTCCCCGGCTCAGGCTGCCACCAACGCCAAGCGCCTGGTGCAGGAATCCGGCGTGCCGGCGGTGTTCGTGCCCCACTCCGGAGGCGTATTCGCGCTTCAGGACTTCAACGAGAAAGACGATTTCCTGGTGATGGCCTACACCAGCGTGCCCACGGTCACCGAGAAGGGCAACGAGCTCACCATCCGCATCCCGCCCACCTTCGACGGCTATGTGAAGGCCTTCACCGACTACGCTCTCAAGCACCAGGGCGATACCCTCGGCATGGGCGGCGCCACCCACGAGTACGCCAAGATCTGGGCGGCCATGATCAAGAAGGAGTGGGTCGCCAGGGGCGGCACCATCGTGGCTGACAACCCCATGGACTACAACAAGTCCGCGGACTTCTACACCGGTGTCAGCCGGATCCTGGCGGAGCGCCCGGACGTGATATTCATCGGCGGCGCTTCCGAGCCCACCGGCCTGGTGGCGCAGCAGGCCCGCCAGCTGGGTTACCAGGGCGGTTTCATCGTGATGGACCAGGCCAAGATCGACGAGATGGCCCAGGTCGCTGGTGGCCTGGAGATGCTGGAAGGCGCGATTGGCGTGGTTCCGCTGTCCGTGTACGAGACCGAAGCGGCGCAGGACTTCATCAAGCGCTACCAGGCCCAGTACAACAAGATGCCCGGCTCAGAGGCCGCCTACAACTACCTGGCCCTGCACGCAGTGGTGGAAGCCATGCAGCGGTCCGGCAAGACCGATGCCCGCGCCATTCGCGGTGCCATCAGCGAGGCGCTGGCGCAGATGGACGCCAGCAAGAACCCCTACGAGGTGCGCGAAGTCACCGAGACGGGGGGCTTTGTCACCGAGACCACCCTGGCGGTGGTGGAAGACGGCAAGATCGTGCAGAAGGAGATCGAAGGTCAGTAAACGCAAAAAGGGGTCAGAAGAAAGCTTTCTTCTGCCCCCGGACTCTGTCCTCTTGCCTCAGTTCTGCACGTACATCACCAGGTTTTCGGCCACACAGGCGGGCTTGTCCTCGCCCTCGATCTCCACCGTGGTCTGGTAGGCGGCCAGAACCCGCTGCGGGTCCAGCTCGGTGACTTCCTGCAGGGTCACCCGGGTGCGGATGCGGGCGCCGGCCTTGACGGCGGCGGGAAAGCGCAGCTTGTTGAGGCCGTAGTTGATGCTGGCGGCCGTGCCGGTCACCCGGATCACATCCTGGTTCAGCAACGGAATCAGCGATACGGTGAGGAAACCATGGGCCACCGGGCTGCGCCATGGCGATTCGACCCGGGCCCGCTCCACGTCCACGTGGATCCACTGATGGTCTCCGGTGGCATCGGCGAAGGCCTGGATCATGTCCTGGCTGATGGTCTTCCAGGGGCTGTGACCGATGAACTCGCCCTGATGGCGGGCCAGATCGCCCAATGAAATCTCGTTCATGACAGTAGCCTTCTTATCGATGTCAGAATCTAGGTTTAAATGAGAGAAACTTGATTTCATTATTTTCCGGCACCTGTCACTCGGCCTTGCGCAGGTCCTGGCTGTCGTTGCTGTTGGTCATCTTGGTCTCTCCCCAATAAAAAAGACGGCCCGGAGGCCGCCTCGAAAACCCGCTCAGCTGGCCTGCAACAGGGCAGCGAAGCGCTCCAGGTGATGGTCGTCATCCCCCAGCTGGTGGTTGATCATGATCAGGCGCTTGGCGTAGTGGGCGAAGCTGTATTCCCAGGTCATGCCGATACCGCCGTGGGACTGGATGCCGTTCTCGGAAATGAACTGGCCGGCACGGCCGATCACGTTCTTGGCGGCGGCCAGTACACGGCGGCGCTCCAGACTCTGGTCCTGGTCCGCCACGCTGGCGGCCAGGATCGACATGGAACGGGCCTGCTCAAGCTCCGACATCATGTCGACCATGCGGTGCTGGAGGACCTGGAACTTGCCGATGGGCACGCCAAACTGCTTGCGCTGCTTGAGGTAGTCCAGGGTGAGCTCGTTGGCTTCCTCCATGCACCCGACCGCCTCGGCACAGAGCGCCGAAATGGCCCGGCCGACCTGGTATTCGATGATGTCGCCGGCCTGGCCCTCGGCGCCCAGCAGGGCGTCGGCGCCCACCTTGACGTCATTGAGGAAGAGGTCGCAGGCCTTGGCCCCGTCGATGGTGGGATAGCTGCGCTTTTCCACGCCCTTGGCATCCGGGTTGATGGCAAACAGGCTCAGGCCGTCGCTGTCACGGCTGTCGCCGCTGCTGCGGGCGGATACGATCAGCAGGTCGGCGCAGTGGCCGCCAATGACCACCGCCTTGCGGCCGTTGAGGGTGTAGCCATCAGCGGATTTTTCGGCGCGGGTTTCCACGTCGTCCAGGTTGTAGAAACTCTGGGGCTCCTGCAGGCCAACGGCGACCTTGAGCTGGCCGGACGCCACGCCTTCCAGCCACTGCTGCTTCTGCTGGTCACTGCCCGCCTGGCTGATCAGACCGCCGCCCAGGATCACCGACTGGATATAGGGCTCCAGGCAGAGCCCGCGGCCGAGTTCGGTCATCACCGAGCGCACCTCGATGCCGGTGCCGCCAAAGCCACCCAGTTCCTCGGGGAAGGGCACCGCGGTGATGCCCAGCTCAGCCAGATGGTTCCAGAAGTCCTCGCTGAAGCCCAGCTCGGTCTCGCTGAACTCCAGGCGTTTCTCAAAGCTGTATTCACCACGGACCAGGCGGGCCACAGTGTCCTGCAGCATCTGTTGCTCTTCGTTGAGTCTGAAATCCATGATCGCCTCCTTATAGTCCGAGAATCATTTTGGATACGATGTTCTTCTGGATCTCATTGGACCCGCCGAAGATCGACAGCTTGCGGTTGTTGAAGTACTGGGGCGCCAGTGGAGCAGCGTCCTCATCGGACAGGTACTCGCCCTCGAATCCGTAGTGCATCTCCTCCTCCACGAATGGCAGCGCGTAGGGGCCGATGGCCCGGCGCGCCAGGTCGTTGATGGTCTGGCGGATCTCCGTGCCGCGGACCTTGAGCATGGAACTCTCGGCACCGGGTACGCCGCCGCCTTCCACCGAGGCGATGATGCGCAGGTTGCTGATGGCCGCCGCCATCAGGTCGATGTCCACCTGGGCGATGCGCCGGCTGAAGGTCGGATCCTCGATCAGCGGCCGGCCGTTCTTCAGGCGCCGCCCGGCCAGGCTCTTCAGGTGTGCCAGCGCCGCCTTGGACAGGCCAATGCCGGCCAGGCCGGTACGCTCGTAGGTGAGCAGGTACTTGGCATAGGTCCAGCCCTTGTTCTCCTCTCCCACCAGGTTCTCCACCGGCACCTTGACGTCCTCGAAGAAGACCTCGTTGACCTCGTGCTCACCATCCAGGGTGATGATCGGACGCACGCTGATGCCCGGTGTATCCATGTCCATCAGCAGGAAGGAGATGCCTTCCTGGGGCTTGACCTCGGTGTTGGTGCGGACCAGGCAGAAGATCTTGTTGGCATGCTGGCCCAGGGTGGTCCAGGTCTTCTGGCCGTTGACGATGTAATGGTCGCCTTCGCGCACGGCCCGGGTCTTCAGGGAGGCCAGGTCGGAGCCTGCGCCCGGTTCGGAATAGCCCTGGCACCACCAGTCCTCGCCGCTGAGGATGCGGGGCAGGTAGTGCTGTTTCTGCTCCTCGGTGCCGAACTTGATGATCACCGGGGCCACCATGTTGACGCCGAACGGAATCGAGCGTGGCACCCCGTAGCGGCAGGACTCCTCGTCCCAGATGTGCTTCTGCACCGGGGTCCACTTGACCCCGCCGTACTCCTCCGGCCAGTGCGTGGCGTACCAGCCCTGCTCGCTGAGGATGCGCTGCCAGCGCTGGTGGTCTTCCTTGCTCAGGCGCCGGTAGTGCTTGACCTTCTCCGCGATGTCCTCGGGCAGTTTGGACTCCAGAAAGGCCCGGACCTCGTCCCGGAAGGCGAGCTCGTCAGCGGTGTAGCTAATATTCATCGATCGACCTCTCGGTTGTTCTTAGCGAAAAGTAATACCGCATAGCAGAATATCTTTATCTTGAATGATCAACCTGGACCTGTCAATTGCAGCACAGACCAAATAAGTACTTACTGATACGTCATTCCGCAGAATTTGGTTTTAAAAGGTTGTTGTCCGATTTTGCTTTGTCTATATTCGGTGATACGAAAGCCGGTATTGCTTTGCGAAACAATAAATCATACAAGTATCGCACAGCGGAACAAGGTTCAATAAAAATAGATATTCGGCAGACGATCATGCCCCGGCTTTTGAGACACAACAAAATCAACAAGCACGAGACGAGGTCCGCAATGAGAAAAACAACCCGATCGTTCAATAAAAACACACTTACCCGATCCATCGCCCTGGTCACCCTGACCGTGGGCTCCGGCGCCGCCCTGGCTCAGGAAAGCGAACTGGAGGCCCTGAAAAAGCAGGTGGAGCGACTCGAAAAACAGGTCAGTGAGCGTATCGAAGCCCCGGAATACGATGCCAAGAACCTCTACCTGCTGCAGGATGGCAACGGCTTCAAAATCGGTAACACCACCATCACCATCGCCGGTTTCATCAAGGCGGACGCCATCTTCGGCTCCGACGGCAACGGCACCCGCAACAGCTATTCCGTCGGTCTGCCCCGAACCTTCGCCAGCGCCGCCGCCACCGATACAGGCGACTGGAAAACCGGCTTCACCGCCAGGGAGAGCCGCTTCAGTCTCGGTACCAAGACCCCGGATGTGGCCGGCTCCACCCTGACCACCTATCTTGAGATGGACTTCCAGGGCGGCATCGACGCGCCGGGCAACGAGGTGGTCTCCAACAGCTACAATCCGCGTCTGCGTCAGGCCTATGGCTCCTGGAACAGCTGGGATTTCGGTCAGACCTACACCACCTTCTCCGACCTGGCGGCCATGCCCGAGATCCTTGACCAGGGCAAGCAGGCGGCCTTTATCTACAGCGTCCAACCCATGCTCCGCTACAACATGGCGTCGCCGGGCGGCAAGCTGATGGTGGCGCTGGAGAACCCGGAAGACGGTTTCGGGTCCACCTCCTATGACGATCAGTCCTACCCGGACCTGACCGCGCGCTACCAGCTGCGCAGCAAGCTCGGGATCTACTCGGTGGCCGGCATGGTACGCAGCATCGAGGACGATGCCGCGGACAAGACCGACGTCACCGGCGCGGTGTCACTGAGTGCGCGAATTCCCACCTTTGGCCGGGACGACCTCCGGCTGCAGTACAGCTACGGCACGCTGGGCCGCTACCTGGGCCTGTTCACCTATCCGGACCTGGATCTGGGCGCCCTGGCGGCCGGTGAGGTGGAGCCGCTCAAGACCTACGGTGCCACCATCGCCTACCGGCATTTCTGGAGCCCCCAGTGGCGCAGTAACCTGAGCCTGTCCCAGACCGAGATTGTCGACGACCTGGCCAATCCGCCAGCAGGAACCCTGAGCTACTTCGACAAGTCCGCCTCGGTGCACGCCAACCTGATCTGGTCGCCCCACAAGAAACTGGACCTGGGCCTGGAGTACGCCTACTGGGACTTCGATCGCATCGGGTCGGACAGCAGCGAGCAGTACGAGCAGGTGATCGCCTCGGCCCGTCTGAGGTTCTGATCCGCGGCTCTTTTGAGAGCGGGAGCCGGAGGCCGGCGCCCCATGACTCAGGTGTGGTTTACCCCTTTTTGCCTCGAAGACGCCTGCTTCGGGGCTTTTTTTCGGCCACAAAAAAGGCAGGGCCTGAGCCCTGCCTGATCTGCCGCCTGTCGGCAATCAGCTGAAGGCCTGGATACCGGTCTGGCCACGGCCCAGGATCAGGGCGTGGACATCGTGGGTGCCCTCGTAGGTGTTGACCGCCTCCAGGTTCATCACGTGCCGGATGACGTGGTACTCGTCGGCAATGCCGTTGCCGCCGTGCATGTCACGGGAGACCCGGGCAATGTCCAGGGCCTTGCCGCAGTTGTTGCGCTTGAGCAGGGAGACCGCATCCGGGGTGGCGGTGCCGTCGTCCATCATGCGGCCCAGCTGCAGGACAGCCTGCAGGCCCAGGGTGATCTCGGTCTGCATGTCCACCAGCTTCTTCTGGATCAGCTGGTTGGCGGCCAGCGGCTTGCCGAACTGCTTGCGCTCAAGGGTGTAGTTGCGGGCCGCGTGCCAGCAGAACTCGGCGGCGCCCAGCGACCCCCAGCTAATGCCGTAGCGGGCCTTGGTGAGGCAGCTCAGCGGGCCCTTGAGGCCTTCGACTTCCAGCTTGTTCTCTTCCGGCACGAAGACCTCATCCATGAAGATGGAGCCGGTCTCGGACGCCCGCAGCGAGAACTTGCCTTCGATCTTGGGGGTGTCCAGGCCCTTGGCGCCGCGCTCCAGCACGAAGCCGGTAACCTTGCCGTCAAGCTTGCCCCAGACCACGCAGACATCGGCAATGGGGGAGTTGGTGATCCAGGTCTTGGAACCACTCACCAGGTAACCGCCCTCCACCCGCTTGGCGCGGGTCTCCATACCGCCGGGGTCGGAACCGTGGTTGGGCTCGGTGAGGCCGAAGCAGCCCACCAGCTCGCCGGAGGCCAGCTTGGGCAGGATGCGCTGTTTCAGGGCTTCCTGACCATAGGTATGGATCGGATACATCACCAGCGAGGACTGTACGCTCAGGGCGGAGCGGTAGGCCGAATCCACCCGCTCCACTTCCCGGGCGATCAGGCCGTAGCAGACGTGGTTGAGGCCCGGGCCGCCGTATTCCTCCGGCAGGGTGGCGCCGAGCATGCCGAGCTCGCCCATCTCGTTGAAGATGTTGCGGTCGAACTTCTCGTGGCGGTTGGCCTGGAGGATGCCGGGCATCAGGCGCTGGTCACAGAACGAGCGGATGCTGTCACGGACCTGGCGTTCGGTTTCGTCCAGTTGCTTGTCGAATTGCAGCAGGTCATCCCAGGGTGCGGAAGCCATGTTTGTCTCCTGATTTCTCATGGGGGCGACACCCCATGGGTGCCGCCGGAGCCGTCGGGCCTGGCGTGGCCAACGGCGGGTTAGTCGGTATAGCGCTCCAGAACCGCGGCAATGCCCTGGCCCACACCAATGCACATACTGATCAGCGCATAACGGCCGCCGCTGCGCTCCAGCTGCCGGGTCGCAGTCAGGGCGATGCGGGCGCCGGAGGCTCCCAGCGGGTGGCCCACGGCGATGGCGCCGCCGTTGGGATTCAGCCGGGAATCACCGGCGTCGAGACCCAATCGTGTGGTGCAGCCGAGCACCTGTGCGGCAAAGGCCTCGTTGATCTCGATCACGTCCATGTCCTTGAGGCTGAGGCCGGCTCGGGCCAGCGCCTTCTCGCTGGCGGGTACCGGACCGTACCCCATGGTGCGGGGATCGACCCCGGCCACGGCAGCGGATACGATGCGGGCACGGGGCCGGATGCCGGCGTTTTCCCCCGCCGCCAGCGAGCCGACGATCAGCGCCGCGGCGCCGTCGTTGATACCCGAGGCGTTGCCGGCGGTAACCACGCCGCCCTCGAACAGCGGCTTCAGGCCAGCCAGGGCCTCCAGGTCGGACTGTGGCCGCGGGTGTTCGTCCTGGTCCACCACCAGGGTGGGTTTCTTGCGGCCCTGGTAGACACTCACCGCCTGGATCTCTTCATTATAGAAGCCGTCCTTCAGGGCGGCGTCGTAGCGGGCCTGGCTCTGGGCGGCGAACCGGTCCACCGCTTCCCGCGTCAGGCCCAGCTCCCGGGCGATATTGTCGGCGGTCTCCGGCATGGTGTCGGCGCCGAACTGCTTCTCGATCAGCGGATTGGGGAAGCGGGCGCCGATGGTGCTGTCGAAGGCCCGGAAATCCCGGCTGAAGGGGGTTTCGCTCTTGGCCATGACAAAGGGCGCCCGGCTCATGCTCTCGGCGCCGCCGGCAACAAACAGGGCGCCTTCGCCACAGCGGACCGCGCGGGCGGCGTCGATCACAGCCGCCAGGCCGGAGCCGCACAGGCGATTGACGGTGATGCCGCCGGTCTCCATTGGCAGTCCGGCCAGCAGGCTGGCATGGCGCGCCAGGTTGCGGGCGTCTTCACCGGCCTGGTTGGTGCAGCCTGCGATCACATCCTCATAGGCAAGGGGATCAAAGGCATTGCGCTCCACCAGGGCGCGGATAACGCCGGCCAGCAGATCGTCGGGGCGCACCCTGGCAAGACAGCCGGCGTGGCGCCCGAACGGGGTTCGCAGGCCGTCATAGATGTATGCGCTCATGGCATCTCCTGTAGATAAAGGCAGGTACTCGCCCGACCGGATCGATTCCGGCGCGGGGGAAATCAGGCTTGCCTTGTCAGAAACGTTAATATAGTTTCGATAAGCGGAATTAAGTTTTGTATATGGCTTGTCGAAAGATTAATCCGCACGCCGACCAATTGCAAGCCATCCGCCGGTTCAGGGTTGGCCTCCCATTCATGCCGTAACGCGAGTTGTCTGCCGCTGATGATTCACTACCTGTTGCCCTTTGCGGTCGTGACCGAGCTGCTGGCCCTGGTGGCCGGGCTGGACCGGCTCAGCGTGGTTGCCGGGGCTGCTATGCTGGGCTACTTCGTCCTCACCCTGCTGCAGCTGGCGGGTTATGCCCGCTACCTGGCCATGGTGACCCTGGCGACCCTGGCGCTGCTCGGTGGCAGCGGCCGTCTTGGGGCCGCCGACCTGGCTGCGGCCGCCACCGCCGCGGCCTTCTACGGCACCTTCCTGGCCAGCCTTGGCATGATGCAGTGTCTGGTGCGCCGCTTCGAGGTGTTGCGCCGAATCCACGACCTGCTGCTTGGCGGCCCGCCACTTTGGCTCTATCCCAAGTATGCCCTCACCAGCTTCGGGGTGGCCTCGGTGCTCAATTTCGGGATGATGAACCTGCTCTGCGGCGCGCTGTCCGAGACCCTCAGCGAACGGGGCATCACCGGCGCCACCCGTCTGCGGTGGCTCAGAAGTGTGCTCAGCAGCACCCTGCGGGGGTTTGCCCTGGTGCCCCTGATTGCCCCCACCAGCGTTGCCGTTGCCATCATCACCCGGGAGGTTCCGGAGCTGAGCTGGGCACAGTTGCTGCCCTACAGCGCCAGTGCGGCGGCGGTGTTCGTGCTGGTGGGCTGGGTGCTGGAGTATCGCCGCTTTCGCCAGATCAGCGCCGAGCGCACTCGGCTCGAACGCCTGCCCGGCGGCAGTCTGCGCCTGCTGGTAGTGATCGCGGGAGTGTTCGGCCTGATGGCGGCACTGGTGAGCCTGACCCCGCTCAACGTTTCCCGCGCCGCCATGGTGTCGGTGCCGGTGGTGACCTGTCTTTATATGCTGTGGCTGGACCGGGCGCCGGCGCGGATGCTGGCGGAAGTGGTGGACAACACCCAGGCATTGCGCAACGAGATCTGCATCTTCGCCGCGTCGGCGGCCCTTGGCGTGACGCTGGCTCTGCAGGTGCCACCGGCGCTGATTGCCGGGCTGCTGGCCGACCAGGCCGGCATCTGTGGCCTGGCGGTCGGTGCGATGGTCAGCCTGCCGCTGCTGGCGGCGGTGGGCATCGCCCCCATCACGGTGCTGAGTTTCCTGGCCGGCCTGCTGTCCCAGCTCACGGCCACCGGCCTGCCACCGCTGCTGGTGGCGGTGGCGCTGGTGATCGGTTTTTCCATGGCCATGATGCTGTCGCCGTTCGGGCCCTCGGTGATGCTGCTGGCGCGGTTCGGCCAGCTGTCCCGCTGGCTGGTGGCCTTTGGCTGGAACGGCCTGTTCGCCCTCAGCACCCTGCCGTTGATGCTCATCCTGTTGTGGCTCTGGGAGTGAGGGGCGCCGGTCAGTAGCCGCGGTCGATGTCGATGATGCCGCTGATCTCCTCGCCGGCGGCAAGGCGGCGGATCTTGCCGGTGATCTGCTCCAGGGTCGCATCCCGAAGCGTCCGGGCGGAGATGTGGGGGGTGATGGTGATGTCCTTGCGCTGCCAGAACGGGTGGTCATCCGGCAGGGGCTCCCGGCTGAAAACGTCCAGCGAGGCCCGGGTCAGGAGGCCCTCGTCCAGGGCCGCCAGCAGATCCGCCTCCACCAGGTGCTCGCCCCGGCCGACGTTGATCAGCATGGCTTCCGGCTGGAGACGGGCAAAGGTACTGTGATTGAGGATGCCGCGGGTGGCCTCGGTCAGGGGCAGGGTGTTCACCAGCACCCGTGTGCCGGCCAGGAATTCCTCGAAGCCAGCGTCGCCGCTGTAGGTGGTCACGTCCTCGATCCGGTGTTGACTGCGGGCCCAGCCGCTGACCGGATAATCCAGTGCCGTCAGCAGTCGCGCCACCCGCTTGCCGATGTGGCCCAGGCCCATGATGCCCACCGGCCATTCCCGGCGCTTGATGGGGCGGTGGATCTTCCATTGGTTGTCACGTTGCTGGGCCCGGTACACAGCCATGTCCCGGCTGGCCTCGATCAGCTGGTGGGCAACGTACTCCGCCATCTGAACCGACATGCCGGCGTCCTCCAGACGCACGACCGGAATGCCCCGGGGCAGATTGGGTACCTTGAGCAGGCCGTCAATGCCGGCGCCCAGGTTGAAGACCGCCTTCAGTCCGGTCTCCCGCTCGAACAGCTCTGCCGGGGGCTGCCAGACAATGGCATAATCGGCGCCCACGGCAGGGCCTTGAGGATCCCAGACATGGATTTCCGCCTCTGGCAGCAACGCCTGCAGCGGCTGGGTCCAGCGTTCGGGTTTGGGGTCGCCGGCAACGAACAGTATCTTCATGCTAGGGTCCTTTCGGGCCTGAGGTAAGTGAAAGTCCTGAGTCAAATTGACCGCAGTTGTTCCGCCTGTCAAAATTAATTACCGAAAAAAACTATCAAATGCCGGGGCTTTTGTCATCCTGACGGAATTAATGTGAAACAAAAAGAAAGAGTGTTTCATCTTTGGCACAGATTTTGTTTGGTTTGTCTGGCATTGGTCTGTTTCACAGATTAAAATATCGTCATTCCACCTTCATTACATGCATTACCGTAGCGAATGGCGGTCACCAGCCAAAGCCGCGGAGGAATTAGAGGCCTCATGACTGACAACCAGGATTTAATGCCGGATCTGGATATGGCATCCGAAGGGCCGGGCAGCGCCAATCCGGGCAAGCCGGAAAAAGACCGCAAGTTCGTGGAGGCGCTGTCCCGCGGGCTGGACGTGCTGCGCGCTTTCAGCCAGGGTTCGGTGATCCTGGGCAACCAGGACATCGCCCGCATCACCGGCCTGCCCAAGCCCACCATCTCCCGCATGACCTATACCCTGACCAAGCTGGGCTACCTCAGCTATAACCCGGTGCTTGAGAAGTACCAGCTCAGCTCCGGCGTGCTGGCCCTGGGTTACGCCTATGTGTCCAACCTCAAGGTGCGCCAGCTGGCCAAGCCCTACATGGACGAGTTTGCCCGCCGCACCAACATGTCCGTGGGCCTGACCTGCCGCGACCGCCTGCACATGATCTATGTCGAGAACCGGCTGCCGCCGGAGGCGTCGCTGCTGCGCATGGAGATCGGCCTCAAGCTGCCCATGGCCACCACCTCCGCCGGCCGCGCCTACTGCTCGGCCATCAGCGAGGATGGCCGGACCATCCTGATGCAGGCGATGGCGGAAAAGTACGGGCCGGAGGCCTGGCCGGAAAAGAAGGAAGGCCTGGAGCGGGCCATGGAAGACTTCCGCAAGCATGGCTTCTGTTTGTCCCTCGGTGAGTGGGACCGGAATATCAATTCCGCCGGCGTGCCGGTACGCCTGCAGGATGGCACCATCATGGCGCTGACCTGTGCCGCACCTTCCTATCTGATTTCCGGTGAGAAGCTGCGGGAATCCATCGCCCACCAGCTGGCCATGCTGGGCAGCGATATCGAATCCCTCGGCGTCTGATTCCCGCCGGCTTTCCAGGCCAAAAAAACCGCAGGCGCCCCGCTCCTGCGGTTTTTTTATGGCCGCCGCCCGGTGGTTGCCTGCCGGGGCAAGCCTACGCCATGCTGTTCCCTGGTGCCGACGGTCAGATCAGTGTTGAAACTTGAGCCGAATTTGGTTTAAATCGTTATCATGTTTCGCTTAATAAAACTAGATTCCATGATTTATCGGGAGTCCGTTTTAACCGAACACCATCCGTTTTCTATGGGAGGAGTTATGTCCGAGGTCGTCAGCTATAACCGGGAAGGCGCTATCGGTGTCATCACCGTCCACTATCCGCCTGTGAATGCGCTCAGCCACGCCGTCCGGGCCGGCCTCTTGGAAGCTCTCAGGCAGGGTCAGGCTGATGCCGAAGCCAAGGCGCTCCTGCTGGTGTGTGAGGGCCGTACTTTTATCGCCGGCGCTGACATCCGTGAGTTCGGCAAGCCCATGCAGGAGCCGGGGCTGGTGGAGGTGATGGACGCCATCGAAAACAGCGAGAAACCCGTGGTGGCCGCCATTCACGGCACCGCCCTGGGCGGCGGTCTGGAAGTGGCCCTGGCCTGCCATTACCGGGTTGCCGTCAAGTCCGCCAAGGTGGGCCTGCCGGAGGTCAAGCTGGGCCTGCTGCCCGGCGCCGGCGGCACCCAGCGGCTGCCGCGGCTGACCGGCGCCCGCAAGGCGCTGGAGATGATCACCACCGGTGAGTTCATCTCCGCCTACGACGCCAAGGCCGCCGGCATTCTGGACGAGGTCCGCGAGGACGACGACATCGGCGCCGTCGGCATGGTCTTTGCCGGTGATGTGGTGGCCCAGGGCAAACCGGCGCGCCGGGTTCGGGATCTGAGTAACAAGGTGCAGGCCGATAAAGGCAGCGCGGTGTTCGAGGAATTTCGCGACGCCCTCAAGAAGAAATCCCCCGGCCTGTTCGCGCCCTTCAAGTGTGTCGATGCGGTTCAGGCCGCCACCGAACTGGATTTCGACGAGGGCATGAAGCGTGAACGCCAGCTGTTCCAGGAATGCATGGAATCGCCCCAGCGGGCGGGCCTGATCCATGCCTTCTTTGCCGAGCGTGAAGCCGCGAAGATTCCGGATCTCTCCCGTGATACGCCAGTCCGCAACGTTGACAGCGTCGGCATCATCGGCGCCGGTACCATGGGCGGCGGCATCGCCATGAACTTCGCCAACGTTGGCATCCCGGTGTTTCTGCTGGAGCAAAAGCAGGACGCCCTCGACAAGGGCCTGGCCGTGATCCGTCGCAACTACGAGAACAGCGCGAAAAAAGGCCGGCTGACCCAGGCCCAGGTGGAGGAGCGCATGGCGCTGATCCGCCCGACCCTGAGCTATGACGACTTCAGCGACGTGGACCTGGTGATCGAGGCGGTGTTCGAGGACATGGGCATCAAGAAGCAGATCTTCGGCCAGCTGGACAAGGTCTGCAAAACCGGCGCCATCCTGGCCTCCAATACCTCCACCCTGGACATCGATGAGATCGCCGCCGCGACCAGCCGCCCCGAAGACGTGGTGGGCATGCACTTCTTCAGCCCTGCCAACGTTATGAAACTGCTGGAGAATGTGCGCGGCGCCAAGACCTCCGATGAGGTCAAGGCCACGGTGATGAATGTCGCCAAGCGCATCAGGAAGGTGGGTGTCATGGTGGGCAACTGCTACGGCTTCGTCGGCAACCGCATGCTGCATCGCCGCGGCGCTGAGGCCACCGCCCTGGTCAACGAGGGCGCCAGTCCCCAGCAGGTGGACAAGGTGCTCACCGGCCTGGGCTTCCCCATGGGCCAGTTCGCCATGTCCGACCTGGCCGGTATCGATGTGGGTTACCGCATCCGCCAGGAACGCCGCAAGGCTGGCGAAGACATTCCCCCCAGCTGGATGGACAAGCTCGCCGAGCAGGGCCGCCTGGGCCAGAAGACCCAGGCCGGCGTCTACAAATACGAGGACGGCAGCCGCAAGCCGGTGCCGGATCCGGAAGTGGACCGGCTGATCGAGGAGTTCCGCCAGGAACAGGGCATCCGGCCCCGCTCCATCAGCGATGACGAGATCCTCGAGCGCTGCATGTACGTGATGATCAACGAAGGCGCCAAGATCCTGGAAGAGGGCATCGCTTACCGGTCCTCGGACATCGACGTGGTCTGGATCTATGGCTACGGCTTCCCGGCCTACCGCGGCGGCCCCATGTTCTGGGCCGAGCAGGTGGGCCTGGACAAGATCCTGGACGCGGTCCGCAACTTCCACAACACCGTCGGCGGCGACCAGTGGCGCCCGTCCGAGCTGCTCGAGCGCCTGGTGAGCGAAGGCAAGGGCTTCAGCGACCTGTAAGCCAGGCGTTTCACAATCCCTGACGATGGGCCCGCGGCCACACCGGCGGGCCCGGCCGTTTGCACTCAGCGGGTGCCAAACCCATTGCCACGGAGGACATTCCCATGTCTGACGCAGTCATTGTTTCCACCGCCCGTACCGGTCTTGGCAAGTCCTACCGGGGCGCCCTCAACAACACCCACAGCATCGACCTGGCCGGCCACGTGATTCACCACGTAGTTGAGCGCGCCGGCATCGACCCGGCCGTGGTGGAGGACGTCATCCTCGGCGCCAGCTTCCAGGAAGGCGCCCAGGGCCGCAACATGGCCCGCCTGGCAGCCATCCGCGCCGGCCTGCCGGTGACCACCGCCGGCATGTCCATCAACCGCTTCTGCAGCTCCGGCCTGCAGGCCATCTCCCTGGCCGCCCAGCGGGTGCTGTCGGAGAAGGTTCCGGCCATGGTGGCAGGCGGCGTCGAGTCCATCTCACTGGTGCAGAATGACAAGATGAACGCCTTCCACGCCACCAACGACTGGCTGATGAAGAACAAGCCGGAACTCTACCTCTCGATGATCGAAACCGCCGACATCGTCGCCAAACGCTACAACATCAGCCGGGAAGCCCAGGATGAGTACGCGCTGGTGTCCCAGCAGCGCACCGCCAAGGCCCAGGAGGCTGGCTACTTCGACGACGAGATCGTGCCCATCGACACCGTCATGAAGGTCAAGAACAAGGAAACCGGCGAAGTGACCGAAAAAGAGGTCACCCTCACCAAAGACGAGTGCAACCGCCCCAACACCACCCTGGAAGGCCTGGCCGGCCTGGAACCGGTGCGCGGGCCCGAGCAGTTCATCACCGCCGGCAACGCCAGTCAGCTGTCCGACGGCGCCTCCGTCTGCCTGGTAATGGACAGCACCTACGCCGAGAAGAACAACATCGAACCCATGGGCATCTTCCGCGGCTTCGCCGTCGCCGGCTGCGAGCCGGACGAAATGGGCATCGGCCCGGTCTACGCCATCCCGCGCCTGCTGGAGCGTACCGGCCTGAAGATGGACGACATCGACCTGTGGGAACTGAACGAAGCCTTCGCCTCCCAGGTGGTCTACTGCCGTGACAGGCTGGGCATCCCCATGGAAAAGCTCAACGTCAACGGCGGCTCCATCTCCATCGGCCACCCCTACGGTGTCACCGGCTCCCGCCTCACCGGCCATGCCCTGATCGAAGGCAAGCGCCGGGGCGCCAGGTACGTGGTGGTCACCATGTGCATCGGCGGCGGCCAGGGCGCCGCCGGCCTGTTCGAAGTGGTCTGATCCGGAGGCAGCGTGCAGCAGAATATCATCAACACCAGCGACCTGGCCTTCCAGCTATTCGAGCTGCACAAGGTGGACGATCTGTTGCGCTTCCAGCGCTATGCTGACCACAGCCGGGAGACCCTGCAGGCGGCGCTGGATTTGGCGCTGAAAGTGGCTGTGGAGGAGTTCGCTCCCCACGCCCGCCTGGTGGATGAGGAAGAGCCCAGGTTCGAGAACGGCCGGGTCACCATGCGGCCCGAGGTCAAGAAAGCCCTGGATGTACTGCGAGACACCGGCCTCATGGCCGCCAGCCAGGACTACGACCGTGGCGGCATGCAGCTGCCGGCGCCGGTGGCCCAGATGTGTGTGGGCCTGCTCAAGGGTGCCAACGTCGGTACCCAGGGCTACGCCGGCCTCACCATCGCCGCCGCCAACCTGATCCTGGCCCACGGCAGCGAGGCACAGAAGGAAGGCTATGCCGCCCCCATGCTGGCCGGGCGCTTCTTCGGCACCATGTGCCTGACCGAGCCCCAGGCCGGCTCCTCCCTGGGAGACCTGCGCACCCGCGCCGAACCCCAGGCCGATGGCAGCTACCGCCTGTTCGGCAACAAGATCTACATCTCCGGCGGCGATCACGAGCTCAGTGAGAACATCGTCCACATGGTGCTGGCGCGGCTGCCGGACGCGCCGGCGGGGGTGAAGGGCATCTCCCTGTTCCTGGTGCCCAAGATCCTGGTCAACGACGACGGCAGCCTCGGCCAGCGCAACGATGTCGCCCTGGCGGGCCTGATCCACAAGATGGGCTACCGCGGCACCACCTCCACCATGCTCAACTTCGGCGAGAAAGACGGCGCCGTTGGCTATCTGGTAGGTGAGCCCAACCGGGGCCTGGCGGCCATGTTCCACATGATGAACGAGGCCCGCATCGGTGTCGGCCTGGGCGCCGTGATGCTGGGCTACACCGGCTACCTGCACAGCCTGGAATACGCCCGGGAACGGCGCCAGGGCCGCCCGGTGGGGGAGAAAGACCCGAACTCACCGATGGTCCCGCTGATCCGCCACGCCGACATCCGCCGCATGCTGCTGATTTAGAAAGCCTACGTGGAAGGCGGCCTGTCATTGTGCCTGCAGGGCGCCATATTGGTGGACGAAAAGAAATTCGCCGAAACCCCCGAAGCCCGCGCCGAGGCCGCCGGCCTGCTGGATCTGCTGACCCCGGTGATCAAGTCCTGGCCGGCCCAGTTCTGCCTGGAAGCCAACAGCCTGGCGATCCAGGTCTACGGCGGCTACGGCTACACCCGGGAGTACCCGGTCGAGCAGTTCTACCGGGACAACCGCCTCAACCCCATCCACGAAGGCACCCACGGCATCCAGGGCCTGGACCTGCTGGGGCGAAAGGTGGGCCTGGACAACGGCGAACACTACCAGATCCTGGTCGACCGCATTCGCCGCACCGTCGACGAAGCCGAGCGAGTGCCACCGCTGGCGGACAACGCCGCTCGTCTGTCCGAGGCCCTGGAGAGCCTGGTTGAGGCCACCGAAGCCATCAACCGGATTCGCCGGGCCGGCGAGACCGAACGTGCACTGGCCAATGCCTCGCTGTATCTTGAGGCCTTTGGCCATCTGGTGGTTGGCTGGCTCTGGCTGCGCCAGGCCCTGGTCGCCCAGGCCGGCCTCAATGGCCATGGCCCCCGGACGCCAGCCTTTTATGATGGCAAACTCAAGGCCTGCGACTACTTCTGCCGCTACGAACTGCCGCGGGTGAACGCCCTGGCGGGCCTGTTGCGCACGGCGGATACCACCACCCTGGAGATTTCAGAGGACAGTTTTTAGGGATTTTTCGATCGCAAACTGCCTGCCCGCGGAGCAGCGGTCGGACCACCCTCCGAAAACCGTGTGTTGCCAGGGATGGCAACTCCGAGCCCCCATGGGTGAGGCAAGCGTTTATGAAGCGGAGCTTCATGCGCAGCCGAACGACTGCAATCTGTGATTGCAGGCCGGACCCGCTCGCGGGGGTTTACGGCGTGTTTTCGGAGGGTGGTCCGACCGTTGCTCTACTCCGAGGACGGCAGTCAAAACCAAGAATAAACAGGAGCAAGCACACCATGACGCGTGAAGCCAAGGCCGTCGTCTGCCGGGAATGGGGCCAGCCCCTGACGGTGGAAACCATCCGGGTCGCCGCCCCCAAACGCAATGAAATCACCATCAAGGTGGCCGCCTGCGGCGTCTGCCACAGCGACCTCTCTGCCGCCACCGGCAAGATCCAGTACCCGCCGCCCCTGGTGCTCGGTCACGAGGCCGCCGGAGTGGTGATCGAAGTCGGCGAGGGCGTTACCGGGTTCCAGGAAGGCGACCATGTGGTCAGCTCCTTCATCTCAATGTGCGGCAAATGCCGCCAGTGCGTCCGCGGCCGACCGGTGCTCTGCGACAATGCCGGCAAAGCCATGTTCACCCTGCCAGACGGCACCGTTCGTACCACCGACAGTGAGGGCAACGACCTCAATGTGTTTGGCGCCTGCGGCGTGATGGCCGAATACGCCACCCTGCACGTGGACAACGCCGTCAGGATCGAGCCCGGCGTGCCCCTGCAGAACGCCGCCCTGGTAGGCTGCGCCGTCATGACCGGCGT
>NZ_JAWVZL010000015.1:0-52235 GCF_033722195.1 Marinobacter sp. | reverse complement strand
CTGCTCGAGACCCTGACCGAAGGTCTGGAAATCAAGGGTATCGTCAAGAACCTGACCGACTACGGCGCGTTCGTGGATCTGGGCGGTGTTGACGGCCTGCTGCACATCACCGACATGGCCTGGAAGCGCATCAAGCATCCGAGCGAAATCGTGAATGTGGGCGACGAGATCCAGGTCAAAGTCCTGAAGTTCGACCGTGAGCGCAACCGCGTCTCCCTGGGCCTGAAGCAGCTGGGCGAAGATCCCTGGGTCGATATCAAGGCCCGTTACCCCGAGGGCAGCCGCGTCAAGGCGCGCGTGACCAACCTCACCGACTACGGCTGCTTCGCGGAGCTGGAAGAGGGCGTCGAGGGCCTGGTACACGTGTCCGAGATGGACTGGACCAACAAGAACATCCACCCCTCCAAGGTGGTGCAGGTTGGTGACGAAGTTGAAGTGATGATTCTGGACATCGACGAGGAGCGTCGTCGTATCTCCCTGGGTATCAAGCAGTGCGTGTCCAACCCGTGGGAAGATTTCTCCAGCAACTTCAACAAGGGCGACCGTATTTCCGGCAAGATCAAGTCGATCACCGATTTCGGTATCTTCATTGGTCTGGACGGCGGCATCGACGGTCTGGTGCACCTGTCTGACATCAGCAGGAACGAGACTGGCGAGGAAGCCGTTCGTGAGTACAAGAAGGGCGACGAAGTCGAGACCGTTATCCTGTCTGTGGACCCGGAGCGTGAGCGTATCTCCCTGGGCATCAAGCAGCTGGAGAGCGATCCCTTCGCCGAGTTCGTACAGCTGAACGACAAGGGCTCCATCGTCAAGGGCACCGTATCCTCCATCGACGCCAAGGCAGCCACCATTGCCCTGAACGACGAAGTGGAAGCGGTCCTGAAGGCCTCCGAAATCAGCCGTGACCGGGTCGAAGACGCCCGCAACGTGCTGAACGAGGGTGACGAAGTAGAAGCCAAGATCATCAGCATCGACCGCAAGAACCGCATCATCAACCTGTCCGTCAAGTCCAAGGACGTGGAAGATGACAAGCAGGCGCTGCAGAATGTGCGTGAAAAAGCCTCCGAGAGCTCAGGTGCCACCACCATCGGTGACCTGATCAAGGAGCAGATGCAGCAGCAAAACGCCAACAAGGACTGACAAGTCCGCGACGGTGGAAAAAAACGGGCTGTAACAGCCCGTTTTTTTTGTCTTTTTTTGGGGTTTAGCTAAACTACGGACAAGGCGTTGCATTGCAGCACTGCAATAAGAACGAAAAAGGATCAAACCTCATGACGAAGTCTGAACTGGTCGAACTGATTGCGTCAAAGCAGACGCAACTGTCCGTGAAAGATGTCGAGCTGGCCGTCAAGACCATCATTGAGCACATGTCCCAGTCTCTGGCTGAGGGCCAGCGCATAGAGATCCGTGGCTTCGGCAGCTTTTCCCTGCATCATCGTGCCGCCCGAACCGGCCGCAACCCCAAGACCGGGGAAGCGGTGCAGTTACCGGCCAAGTTTGTTCCCCATTTCAAGCCCGGCAAGGAACTTCGGGAACAGGTGAACGACAGCATGAAGAAAGGTTTTTGACCGCAACACCGATTCATCAGCATGAGTGACTAAGGGAGCACATTGGCTTATGGCCGGCATAAAGAAAATCCTGCTCATTCTGCTGGTCCTGTTTCTTATTCTTGTTGTGGTGGTCTTCTCCCTCAACAACCAGGTGGCTGTGCCACTGGATTTCCTGCTGTTTGAAACCGCGCCCCGGGGCGTGGCGATCTGGATCATTCTTGCCTTTGTCGTCGGCGCCGTCGTCGGCATCCTCCTTACCTTGCTTGCAACCCTGAGACAGTCGGTCTCGAAGCGTCATATCCAGAAGCGCCTCGACCGGGCAGAAAAGGCGTTGGAGAAATCCAGGAATCCTACTGACCGGACG
Organism: Marinobacter sp.; assembly: GCF_033722195.1. GTDB lineage: Bacteria > Pseudomonadota > Gammaproteobacteria > Pseudomonadales > Oleiphilaceae > Marinobacter. The sequence goes on along the minus strand of NZ_JAWVZL010000015.1, from coordinate 50,321 downwards.
ATCTGATGGATATTGTGTTTCAGTGGCTGCTTGTCACCGTAGCGGTGGCTGCTGGCTGGTTTGTCGGTCGTTATGGACGCTCGTCGGCCACCTCCGGCACGGTCATTTCCGATGAGGCCTCGGTTCGCGACCGCCTGCAGTTCCTGTTTACAAATTATTCCGATCAGGCGGTGGAGAATTTCGTCCAGTCCCTGGCGGTCACCAAGGACACCGTCAGCCTGCACCTGTCCATCGGCGCCCATTTCCGGCTCAAGGGCGAGAGCGACCGGGCCATCCTGATCCACCAGAACCTGCTGGCTCGGCCGGAGCTGCCGCCCCGCTTCTCGCCCCAGGTCACCTTCGAACTGGCTCTGGACTACCTCGCCGCCGGTCTGCTGGATCGGGCCGAGGCCCTGTTCAACCAGCTCCTGGGGGATCGGGACTATGGTCGCAAGGCCGCCTCCCAGCTGATCGAGCTGTACCAGCAGGAGCGCGAGTGGGACAAGGCGATCCGGGTGGCCAGCACCCTCAGAAGCGGCTCGGACGATGCCAATCTGGACACCCAGCTGGCCTATCTGACCTGCGAGAAGGCCGACGAGGCGCTGCGCCAGGATGATCGCTGGGGCGCCCAGAAGCTGGCCCGGGAAGCGCTGGAGCGCGATCGCAACTGTGTCCGGGCCACCTTTATTCTGGCCAGTCTGCAGCGCCGACAGGGCAGTTACCGGGACGCCGTCACCACGCTGCTGAAAGTGTTCGACCAGAACCCGGAGTTCGGGCCCGAGGCCGTCGACCGGCTGATGCGGCTGGAGCGCGAGCACGGCGATATCAGCCGCCTGGTTCGGAAGCTGCGCAAGCTTTACCAGACCTGGCCCAGTACCAGTCTGCTTCTGGCGCTGGTGGAATCGGTGGAGCGTGCCTCTGGCCGGCCGGCCGCCATCGAACTGCTGCGGGCGGAACTGGAAATCCGGCCCAGCGTGCGCGGCCTGCTGCGGTTGGTGGAGATGGCCGGTTACGAGAAGGGCATGACCACCGACGAGGGCCGGCTGGTGAGCCGGATCGGCCACCTGCTACTGGTCAACCGCCCGGTCTATCGTTGTGTCAGCTGCGGTTTTGGCGGACAGCAACTGCACTGGCACTGCCCCAGCTGCAAACAGTGGGAGACGGTTCGCCCGATTCAGGGCGTCGAAGCCGAATAAGCCTCCCGGGTTCTTTCATCGCTATCAGGAAACGTTTGTCACGTGATCACCAACAACGACCCCCGCATCATCGTTGCCCTCGACTTCCCGTCCGAGCAGCCGGCGCTGGCGCTGGCCGACCGTCTCGACCCCTCGCAGTGCCGGCTCAAGGTAGGCAAGGAGCTGTTCACCCGCAGTGGCCCGGCCCTGGTGCGTGAACTTCAGAACCGGGGCTTCCAGATTTTCCTGGACCTCAAGTTCCACGATATTCCCAACACCACCTCCGCTGCGGTTGCCGCCGCTGCCGACCTTGGGGTCTGGATGGTGAATGTCCACGCCTCCGGTGGCGAGACCATGATGAGTGCCTGCCGGCGCCGTCTGGAGAGCTACGGTGACGACCGCCCGCTGCTGATCGCGGTCACGGTGCTTACCAGCATGACCGACGCCGAGTTTGCCGACATCGGCCTGCAGGGTACGGCGGAGGATCAGGTGGCCCGGCTGGCGGCGCTGACCGCCCGTTGCGGGCTCGACGGTGTGGTGTGCTCGGCGCAGGAAGCGGGCCGGCTGAAGAGAGAGCAGGGCAGTGGTTTCCGGCTGGTGACGCCGGGCATCCGGCCGGCCAGTGCCAGTGCCGGCGACCAGCAGCGGATCATGACGCCGGCGGCGGCGCTGGCGGCGGGCAGCGATTACCTGGTCATCGGTCGTCCCATTACCCAGGCGCAAGACCCGATGGCGGCGCTGGCGGCGATTCACAAGGAAATCGGCGGTCGCTGAGGCGACCCCTCAACGAAAAAGGCCGCTGCCTGATGCCAGGTAGCGGCCTTCCGGAATAGTGGCTCCCCGAGCTGGGCTCGAACCAGCGACAAACGGATTAACAGTCCGTTGCTCTACCAACTGAGCTATCGGGGAACATCGTTGCGGGCGCTCGTGCCGTCCTTGCGGTGGCGGCAGCGTGTCAACGAGGCGCGTATGTTACGGTGGCCACCGCGCCCCGTCAACCCCTGGGGGTCAGCTTTCCGACAGCGCCTTCTTGAGGCGGCTGATCGCTTCTTTCAGGGTGTCCAGGCTGGTGGCGAAGCTCAGCCGCATATGGCCAGGGGCGCCGAAAGCGGAGCCCGGAACCAGCGCGACACCGGCCTCACGCAAGAGTACTTCGGCAAACTCCACGTCGTTGTCCACCCCGGGCTTGGCCTCGATGGCGTCCTTGAAGCTGGGGAAGACGTAAAAGGTACCGTCACCGGACAGGCACTCCACCCCGGGCAGCTCGTTCAGGGCCGCCACCAGGTAGTCGTGGCGCTCTTTGAAGGCCTTGACCATTTCGCCCACGCACTCCTGCGGGCCGTCCAGCGCGGCCTGAGCCGCCGCCTGGGAGATGGAGGAGGCGTTGGAGGTGCTCTGGGACTGGATCTTCTTCATGGCGCCAATGACCCGGGCCGGGCCGGCGGCGTAACCGATGCGCCAGCCGGTCATGGAGTAGGCCTTGGAGACGCCGTTGAGGACGAAGGTGCGGTCGTAGAGCTCCGGGGCGGCATTGAGGATGTTGCAGAACGGCTGGCCGGTCCACAGGATTGGCTCATACATGTCGTCGGTGGCGATCATCACCTCCGGATGGCGCTTGAGCACTTCCGCCAGGCCCTTGAGCTCCTCCATGGAGTAGGCCATGCCGCTGGGGTTGGAGGGGCTGTTGATGACGAACAGGCGGGTGCGGCTGGTGATGGCCTTTTCCAGCTGCTCCGGGGTGATCTTGAAGCGGGTTTCCGCCGTGGTTTCAATGATCACCGGCTTGCCTTCGGCCACCAGCACCATGTCCGGGTAGGACACCCAGTAAGGCGCCGGAATGATAGCCTCGTCACCGGCGTTCAGGGTGGCCAGCGCCAGGTTGAAGAAACTCTGCTTGCCGCCGCCGGACACCAGGATCTGGTTGGGCTCGTAATCCAGGCCGTTGTCCCGTTTGAACTTGCCGATGATCGCCTTCTTCAGCGCCGGCGTACCATCCACCGCGGTGTATTTGGTCTGACCCTTCTTGATGGCCTCCACCGCCGCGTCCTTGATGTGGTCCGGGGTGTCAAAGTCCGGCTCGCCGGCGCCCAGGCCGATGATGTTCTGGCCGGCAGCCCGCAGTTCCGCAGCCTTGTTGGTGACGGCCAGGGTGGGTGAAGGCTTGATTGACTGTACACGGCTGGAAAGTTGAAGGTCCAAACTTGCGCTCCTATACGATGCGACGGGTGAGGCCAATCCGGCGTAGTGGCGGTGTTGCCACGGCAATCCGTCACTGCCTGTCATGGCACAGATGTTATCATGAAGCCGCCACAACGATAAGGTGGTTGTAGCCAACCCCAACCCTCTCGGGAGGACGCCAGACCCCATGTTCAAAGTCGATTCGCCCTACCGCCCCGCCGGCGACCAGCCCAAGGCCATCGCCGGTCTGGTGGACGGTATCCAGTCCGGGCTGGCGCACCAGACGCTGCTCGGGGTTACCGGCTCCGGCAAGACCTTCACCATTGCCAACGTGGTGGAGGAGATCCAGCGGCCCACCATCGTCATGGCCCACAACAAGACCCTGGCGGCCCAGCTTTACGGTGAGTTCAAGGAGTTCTTCCCCGACAACGCGGTAGAGTACTTCGTGTCGTACTACGACTATTACCAGCCCGAGGCCTATGTGCCCTCGTCGGACACCTTCATCGAGAAGGACGCCTCCATCAATGAGCACATCGAGCAGATGCGGCTGTCCGCCACCAAGGCCCTGCTGGAACGCTCCGACGCCATCATCGTGGCGACCGTGTCGTCCATCTACGGTCTTGGAGACCCCGAGTCCTACCTGAAGATGATGCTGCACCTGGACCGGGGCGACAAGATCGACCAGCGCGCCATCCTGCGGCGGCTGGCGGAGCTGCAGTACACCCGCAACGACATCGAGTTCCACCGCGCCAACTACCGTGTGCGGGGCGACGTGATTGACGTCTTCCCGGCGGAATCGGAGAAAGAAGCGGTGCGGATCGAGCTGTTCGACGACGAGGTGGAGAACCTCAGCTACTTCGATCCGCTCACCGGTGAGGTGTTCCGGCGGGTGCCCCGGGTGACCATCTACCCCAAATCCCACTATGTCACGCCCCGCCAGAAGGTGCTGGACGCCATCGAGAACATCAAGCTGGAGTTGGAGGAGCGCCTCAAGGTGCTTCGGGACAACAACCGCCTGGTGGAGGCCCAGCGCCTGGAGGAGCGCACCCGCTACGACATCGAGATGATGCTGGAGCTGGGCTACTGCAACGGCATCGAGAACTATTCCCGCTACCTGTCCGGACGGGCTCCCGGGGAACCGCCGCCGACCCTGTTCGACTACCTGCCGCCCAATGCCCTGCTGGTGGTGGGCGAGTCCCACGTCACCATTTCCCAGATCGGCGCCATGTACAAGGGCGACCGCTCCCGCAAGGAAACCCTGGTGGAGTACGGCTTCCGGCTGCCCTCTGCGCTGGACAACCGGCCCATGCGGTTCGACGAATGGGAGCGTATCGCGCCGCAGATGATCTTCGTGTCCGCCACACCGGGCGACTATGAGGCCCGTCACGCCGGCCAGGTGGTGGAGCAGGTGGTAAGGCCCACCGGCCTGCTGGACCCGGAGCTGGAAGTGCGGCCCGCCTCCACGCAGGTGGACGACCTGCTGTCGGAAATCGGCAAGCGTGCCGCCGTCGATGAGCGGGTGCTGGTGACTACCCTGACCAAACGCATGGCGGAGGATCTCACCGACTTTCTGATGGAACACGACATCCGGGTGCGCTATCTGCACTCGGACATAGACACCGTGGAGCGGGTAGAGATCATCCGGGATCTGCGCCGGGGGGTGTTCGATGTGCTGGTGGGGATCAACCTGCTGAGGGAGGGCCTGGATATGCCGGAGGTTTCCTTGGTGGCTATCCTGGACGCCGACAAGGAAGGCTTCCTGCGCTCTGAGCGCTCACTGATCCAGACCATCGGGCGGGCCGCCCGTAACGTCAACGGCAAGGCCATTCTTTACGGCGACCGGATAACCGGATCCATGCAGCGGGCGATCGATGAGACCGAACGCCGCCGGGCCAAGCAGATCGCCCACAACGAGGAGCACGGCATTACCCCCACCGGTCTCAACAAGAGGGTGGCCGACATCATGGAAGGTGCCACCAGGGGTGGCGCCGGTGGCCGGCGCCGCGCCGAGCGGCCCGGTCAGAAGGCGGCGGAGGAAGCCGAGCAGTACCTGAGCGAGGCCCATGGCCGGTCGCCCCAGGAACTGCTCAAGGACATCGACAAGCTGGAAGACGACATGTACAAGGCCGCCGCCAACCTGGATTTCGAACAGGCTGCCCGCCTGCGGGACCAGATTGCCACTCTAAAGGAAGCCGCCATCCGGACCGCCTGACCGGGCGGTCGTTCAGGCTAGCGCTTCGGGCCTACGATGACCGCGGCCTGCAGCGGCTGGTTCTTGCCATAGCGGGCCATCTGGTCGAACACCCGACGGTCCACCGGCAGGTGCTGCTTGTCGGCGACCGTCTCGCCCTCGGCGATGTCGATCTCCGGGTCATGCAGGTAGACGAACTGGCTGTCGATACCGCAGACCGTCACCCAGTGGGGCACCCGGCTGCGATTCAGCTGCCAGGTGCTGATCAGGATCACCGGCACCCGGCCCTGTTTGAAGGCATCCTCGACCAGTGCAAGGGTGAGGGGGGCATGGTGCAGTTCGATCTCGGTCTGACCCATGTCGTGCAGAAAGCCTTCGTGCACCAGCTCCAGCACCCGTTTCTTGTTGTCGTTGCGGACCGTGTCCTTGAACAGGGCGCCCTCCTGACTGACGTAGGCGGAGGCGTGAAAGCCCCGATTCCAGGCGGCCAGGGCCAGGCCGTGGGGGCCACAACCGCCGTGACCAGCCAGCATGAAGATGGTGGTGGCCTCGCGCCAGATCCGCAGCTCATCCAGGGTGGTCAGCGACATGGAATCGTCCAGCGCCGCCATGGCCATCAGCAGGGCCGCCGGGCCACAGGAGAAATCGGTGGTCTGGGGGTAGTAGGGCACCGCAGGGAACTGGCCCCGGGGCTCGTAGAACAGGATGCGGCGCTCGAAGCGCAGGGCGTTGCCGTGGTCTTCGTAATAGTCCCGGTAGGTGCCGAACTGGCGATAGCCCAGCCGCCGGTAAAGGGCAATGGCACCGGCGTTGTCTTCCCGCACCTCCAGCCGCATGATGATCCGGCCTGCCGCCACGGCGTGTTTCTCGGCCTCGCGCACCAGATGCTCACCCAGGCCCTGGCCCCGGGTTTCCGGGGCCACCGCGATGGAATAGATCCGGGCCAGCCGGGTGGCGGCGTGCATCAGCACCAGGCAGTAGCCCTGCAGTTGCTCGCCCTGGTAGGCCACCACCAGGCGGTCCCGGGGCACCTCGATAAAGCGGCGGAAACTGCGCCGGGAAATCCGGTCTTCGCTGAAGCAGCGCTTTTCCAGAGCAACCAGGGCGTCCAGGTCTGAGATGACCGCCAGACGGTAACTAAAATCGGACATACAGCCAGTGCCTTGGGCAGGATTGAAAATGAACCCTATTATGAGAGACAGTCAGGCCAGTGAACAGCGCCCAATCATGCGTAAAATCACGCACTTCTGCGTTATTGTGCCGGGGCGGGGCTGACGCTATTGTCGCGTTTCTATCATTTTCCGCGTTTTCCGGGTTCAAAAGGGGGAGCGTGGGTTCAGGCACCACCCATGGAGGATTGCCGTAGATGTCACGTTTGCTGATCGTTGTAGACCGGGCAAAGGACTGGGCGCCATACTACCCCAGCGAAGACGTACTCACCTTTGACCAGTACCTGCAATTCACCGCGCCGGCCTCGGCACGGGTCAGGGTCATCAATCTCTGCCAGAGCGCACGTTACCTGAGCCGGGGCTATTATTGCTCGCTGCTGGCGGAAGCCCGGGGTCACAACGTGGTGCCATCGGTCACTACCCTGAACGATCTCAGCCGCAAGGGCCTGTTCTCGCTGGAGCTGGAAGAGCTGGACGCCAGTGTGCTGGAGTGGCTGGATGCCGCCGGTGCGGCGCTCAAGCCGGGAGAGGACGATCGTGACGCTACCCACGAAGTCAGCATCCGGACCTATTTCGGCCAGGCCGAGCACGCCGCCCTCAAGCCCGTGGCCCGGGCCCTGTTTGACCGTTTTCCATGCCCGATTCTGGAGGTGGTGTTCAAGCGTCGCAACAAGGCCTGGCAGATCGAGTCCATGAAGCCGGCGTCACCGGCGGACCTGAGCGATACCGAGCAGGACGCCTTTGCTGCCGCCCTGGATCGCTTTTCCAGCATCGTCTGGCGCAAGCCGCGCTCCCGCAGGCGCTATCGCTTTGACCTGGCCATGCTGGTGAATCCCGAGGAAAAACTGCCCCCCAGTGACGCCGACGCCCTGGAGTGCTTCGAGAAGGCCGGCAAGAAACTGGGCATTAACGTGGAGCGCATCACCAAGCGGGACTACATGCGGCTGCCGGAATACGATGGCCTGTTCATCAGGGAGACCACCGCCATTGATCATCACACCTACCGTTTCGCCCGCAAGGCCGAGGCCGAGGGCATGGTGGTTATCGACGATCCGGTGTCCATCCTGCGCTGCACCAACAAGGTGTTCCTGGCAGACCTGCTGAAGAACAACAAGATCCCGACCCCCAAGACCCTGATCCTGTCCAAGGACCAGAAAGATGCAGTGGCGCAGGTCATCGAGCACCTGGGCCTGCCGGCGGTGGTGAAGATTCCCGACGGCGCGTTTTCCCGGGGGGTGATCCGGGCGGAGAACGAGAAGGAGCTGCGGGAGGCCCTCAAGACCCTGTTCAAGCAGTCGGCATTGGTGCTGGCCCAGGAGTACTTCTACACCGATTACGACTGGCGGATAGGGGTCCTCGGTGGCCGCGCCATTTTTGCCTGCAAGTACTACATGGTGAAGGACCACTGGCAGATCTACCAGCATGGCGCCGACCAGAAAGTGGACAGCGGCGGTTTCGAAACCCTGCCTACCTACGAAGTACCCCGCAATGTTATTCAGGCGGCCCTGAACTCCACCCGGCTGATCGGCAACGGTCTCTATGGAGTGGACATCAAGCAGGCCGGTAACCGGGTGGCGGTGATCGAGGTCAACGACAATCCCAACGTGGATGGGGACGTTGAGGACCGCTTCCTCGGTGGTGAACTCTACACCCTCATCATGCAGGAGTTTCTCACCCGCATGGAGGAGAAGCGGCGCAAATAACAGACCCAAGGGCGTCCATAGCCTCCTCCTGAGCACAAATGCGGTCAATATTGAAGCGATTTATGCACATGAGTGAGGCCGGATTCACATTTTCCTGTTTGCCACTCTTTGCGTTCCTCAGGCGAAAAGGCTTTTGCAAGTAGTTGAAATAAATAAGAAAATAAACTGATCAAAAAATGATCAATCTGTAGGCCGGCTTGTTTCCCAAGGGATTGCAAATTGTAATCGGGGATTTTCAACAGGGTTATCCACAGATTCCGTGGAAAAGGTCACAAGGTCTTCACGGCACAGTCATTTAGCCGTCATCTTGATGTCGTAACAGCGTCTGTGGACAACTTCCGTTATACTCGGCAGCCGTTGCGCGGGCGTCAAAAGCGCGCCTGAAAACCGCCGAGCTTTCTGAGGAATCTGTTCATGTACGGCCTGCTGCGTTCACTGCTCTTCCGACTGCCGCCGGAACGTGCCCACGACCTGACCCTGAAGTGTCTGGATCTGGCGGAGGCGACCGGCTTGCTGAAATCGCTGTCGCCGAACGTACCGGACCACCCGGTGGACGTTATGGGTTTGCGTTTCCCCAATCCGGTGGGGCTGGCTGCGGGGCTGGACAAGAACGCCGACCATGTGGATGCCTTGGCCTCCCTGGGTTTTGGCTTTATCGAGGTGGGCACGGTGACACCCCTGGCCCAGCCGGGCAATCCCAAGCCCCGTATGTTCCGGCTCCCGGAACATAAGGCCCTGATCAACCGCATGGGCTTCAACAACGAGGGCCTGCCGCACCTGCTGGACCGTGTCGAAGGCATGAAGTACGACGGCATCCTGGGCATCAACGTGGGCAAGAATGCGGTCACGCCGGTGGACCAGGCCGAATCCGACTATCGCCGCGGCATCGCTGCCGTCTACGGCAACGCCAGCTACATCACCGTCAACGTGTCTTCCCCCAATACCCCGGGGCTCCGTGACCTGCAGTTCGGTGATTCCCTGGCCCGGCTGCTTGCGGCCATCAAGGACGAGCAGACCCTGCAGGCGGAGCGGCAGAAGCGCTACGTGCCCGTTGCCGTCAAGATCGCGCCGGATATGGACGACGCCGCCATCGCCTTTGTCGCCAGGGCGCTGAAGGAGTCTGGTATGGATGGTGTCATTGCCACCAACACCACCATCAGCCGGGAGGCAGTGGCCGGTCATCCGCAGGCACAGGAAGCCGGCGGCCTCAGTGGCGACCCGGTGCGGGCGCCCTCGGTTCGTGTGATCCAGGCCCTGGCGGCGGAACTGGGGGACTCGCTGCCCATCATCGGGGTGGGGGGCATCAGTGACGGCGCCAGTGCCGCCGAGAAGATCCGGGCCGGCGCCAAACTGGTTCAGGTGTATACCGGCTTTATCTACCGGGGGCCAGCGCTGATTCGAGAGGCGGTGGCGGCGATCGCGCAACTTGAAAAGGGGCGTCAGGACTAAGGGCTGGGAAAGGGCAGCGCCAAAAACAGGAAGGGCCCGCTGAGCGGGCCCGAACGGGGAAAGAACCCCGTGGCGCATTTCCTTATGGGCCGGGTCGGGTGGACCCGTTAGTGAGTTCGCTGAAACCGATGTCAGCGATCAGGCGGGGAGCCGAAGCGCCCCGAGACGAAGAGGGCTACGCCGTGACATTCGCCAGTTTGTGAATGCCGGAAACGCCGGTCATGCCTTCCCAGTGATCTGTGCGCCCTTCGCGCCACCCGCTGAGCCACTCCTGTCTGATTTCCACCTGGTCAATCGGGCAGCTGTCTTTGGATTTTCCGGACACACCGGCCAGATATCCGCGCTTGAATGCACGAGCGTACATGTCTCTTTTCTGTCTTTTCATGCCGTTCCTCACATCATGGATTGAACAGAACAAGTGTGTACACACCAGTCCGATCGGTGTCAGCAGCGTTGTCCGGGCCCTTTCCGTAGCACCAGGGACATTGATCCGCTTGCCTTTACCAATCCGAACCGTTCAGGATCCTGTGTAAGGGAAACCTCGGCCTCCCAAAGACGCGTCTCGAACAAGGTAAGATGAAAACTCTGCCCATGTACACTATTTATTTCATCTATATGAAGCTGCGCTTATGTTTGTGTGACATAAACAGTGACTGTCTTTCTTGGCCGCCCTGCCAGAACGCAGGCTGGACCCGAACGCCCGAAAATGGAGGAAACCTTGTCCACCCTTAACTTTTTTGTAACCTGTCCCAAAGGCGTGGAATACCTGCTCTCCGACGAGCTCCGGGAACTGGGTCTGGAGCCTGTGCGCAATGCCCCCGCAGGGGTCTGGGTTCAGGGGCCGCTGGCCGCGGGTTACAGCGCCTGCCTGTGGTCGCGGCTGGCCAACCGGGTGATTCTGCATCTGGCGGAGCTGGATGCCACCAGCGGCGACAAGCTGTACGAGGGCGTACGGGCGCTCGACTGGTCGGCGCATCTGGCGGTGGAGGGTCGCTTCAAGGTGGCCTTCGTGGGTGAGAACGACGCCATCCGCAACACCCAGTACGGCGTCCAGCGTGTCAAGGACGGCGTGGTCGACCGCCTCCGGCAACCCGACGGCAGCCGGCCTTCGGTGGACACCGACAACCCCGACATCATCGTCTCGGCGCGGCTGCACCGTGGCCTGGTGCAACTGGGTATCGACCTGAGTGGCGACAGTCTTCATCGCCGGGGCTATCGTACCGAGAAAGGCGCCGCGCCGCTGAAGGAGAACCTGGCGGCGGCGCTGTTGCTGCGGGCCGGCTGGCCGGCCATTGCCGCCGAGGGCGGCGATTTCGTCGACCCAATGTGCGGTTCCGGCACCCTGGTGATCGAGGCCGCGCTGATGGCCATGGATCAGGCGCCGGGTCTGCTGCGGGATGGCTTCGGCTTTGCCGGCTGGCTGGGGCACGACGGCGCTCTCTGGCAGTCCCTGCTGACCGAGGCCCGGACCCGTCAGGCGCAGGGCCGCCAGGGGCCGCTGCCGAATTTCAACGGCTTCGACCAGGATCGGGAGGTGATCGCCACCGCCTGGCGCAACATCAAACGGGCCGGGCTGGAAGGCGTGGTCCATGTGGAATGCCGGGAGCTGGCGGAGTTCCAGCGTCCGACCGGCTGGTCGGAGCAGGGCCTGGTCCTGGTCAACCCGCCCTACGGCGAACGTCTCAGTGAACGCAAGACTCTGGGGGGGCTCTACCGCTTGCTGGGGGAGCGCATCAAGGCGGAATTGCCGGGCTGGCGGCTGGGGGTGTTCACCGGGGCGCCGGAAGCCGGCCACGCCATCGGCCTGCGCAGCTACAAGCAGTACAAGCTCTACAACGGCAAACTGCCCGCCCAGCTGTTGCTGTTCCAGGTGGACAAGGCCAGTGAGACCCGATCCCGGGAGATTGGCGCCCCCGGTGAGGTCATGCCCCACATCTTCCACCAGGAGCGCGCAGACATGTTGCGCAACCGCCTGCGCAAGAACCGCAAGACCCTGGGCCAGTGGGCCCGCAAGCAGGGCATCGAATGCTATCGGCTGTACGACGCCGACATGCCGGAATTCGCCCTGGCCATCGACCTCTACGGTGACCGGGTCCATGTCCAGGAATACGCCGCGCCCAAGTCGGTGGACGAACGGGCCGCCCGGGAGCGCCTGGCGGAGGCCCTGGCGGTGATTCCCGAGGCCCTGGATCTGCCGCGGGAGGCGATGGTATGCAAACAGCGCCAGCGCCAGGCGGGCACCAGCCAGTACGAGAAGCAGGCCGCCACCGGCGAATTCTTCACGGTGCAGGAATACGGCTGCCAGCTCCGGGTCAATCTCAAGGATTACCTGGATACCGGGCTCTTCCTGGACCACCGGCCGGTTCGCCACTGGATCCAGCAGCACGCGGCGGGCAAGCGCTTCCTGAACCTGTTCTGCTACACCGGGGTGGCCAGCGTCCACGCTGCCGTCGGCGGAGCGGCGTCGTCGCTGAGCCTGGACATGTCGAAGACCTACGTGCAGTGGGCGCGGGAGAACCTGGCCCTGAACAATGCCGACAGCCGCCGGCACCGGGTGGAGCAGGCGGACTGCCTGACCTGGCTGGCCAACCGCTCAAACCTGAGTGAGACCTTCGACCTGATCTTCATGGATCCGCCGACCTTCTCCAATTCGGCCCGAATGGAAGGCGTGCTGGATATCCAGCGGGACCACCGGCAACTGGTGGAGCAGGCCATGGCCCGACTGGCGCCGGGCGGGCTGCTGATCTTCTCCAACAACTTCCGCCGCTTCCGGCTCGAGGAGGCACTGGAGCAGCAATTCCAGGTCACCGAGGTGAGCCGGGACACCATCGACCGGGATTTTCAGCGCAACGCCCGTATCCATCGCTGCTGGCACATCCGTCATCCCGGCTGAGGTGAGCTCCGCCGCAGCAGGGCGTTTGGGCTAGAACTCGTAGCGCAGGCCGGAAGAGAACTGATAGCCGGTAACGTCCGTTACCGTGTCCTCAAAGAGCTTGCCGCCCTCCAGCACCAGGTAGGCGTTGTCGAACAGCTCCAGGTCCAGGCCGATCAGCCAGCTGGCGCTGAAGGAGCTGTCCGGGAAGTCCCCCGCCAGGTCGTCATAGCGGCTGTTGCGGTTGGCGTCCGGATTGGTCAGCTCGGCCTCACCCTGTAGGTGGGTGAAGCCGAACTGGGCATAGCCGTGGGCGAAATCGGTCAGGGGGTAATGGATGCCGAAGAACCAGCTGGCGAAGTAGTCCAGGCTGATGGTCAGATCGTTGCGGACCTTGGCCTCGGACAGGCCGCCGCCCAGGCGGATCTCGGCGTGGAAAAGCTCGGAGATGTGGCCGCCGATGATCAGGCTGGCGGTGTTCAGGTCGGCGCTGTCGGCCACGACGTCGGTGATTTCGTCCTGGTCGTCGGTGATGGCGGACTCCAGGCTGCGGAGCTGCACCAGGCTGCCGATCAGGCCCACGTAGTACAGGTCTTCCCGGGCCGGTTCCGCCGGGGCGGCGGTTTCCTGCGCCGGCGCGCCCTGGGCCACCAGCAGGGCGGTTGTCAAAGAAAGCGCGGCACGGAGTCGTCTAGGCAGTGTCATTCTTGTTGTGGGTCCCAGCTGATGTCGGAGTAGGCGAGGGGTCCGGCCCCGGCGGGGGGCTTGGGTCAGCTGAAGTCTGCCTCGTGTAACGGTTTGTTACGTCGACCTGGGTCACAAATCCCCGGAGTCCTCCCCGGTTTCCACCAACCCCGCCTGATGGGCCAGCAGCAGCAGGGCGTAGACGCCGGTTTCCGGTAGCAGCGGGTCCAGCCCCTCCTGGAAAATCAGGGCCTGACGGGCATCCTCGATGTCGGCGCGGTGCAGGCCGGTGATCAGTTCCGATACCGGTGCCAGCTCGAACGGCTGCTCCATGCCCACCGCCTCGAAGATCATTTCCACCAGCGCGTCGTCGGGGTCCAGACCGTCCACATAGACCACCTGGTCCGGCAGGTCCTCGTGCAGGGCGCGGGCCAGTTCGATCAGCGGCACGCCCTGTTCCTGCAGGTAGCGCAGATCCACGTCCGGCATCTCGTCATACGCCAGCCAGGCCTCGTCCGGCTCGATCACCACCACTTTCATCCGGCCGTCCGCCAGCGACCAGCTCATGGCCGTGGGCAGCAGGCCGTCTTCGGTTTCGCTGTACTCGATGTCAAGGAATCGGGGCACGGAGGTGTAGGCCAAGGGTCTCTCCTGTGAGCTTGCCTGTGGGATAGCCTGTAAGGCTGCATTGCCGTGGCGCCGGTCCGGAATTCCGGAGCCGGGATTGCGACAGGGTGGCTTATCGCGGCTGCGGCATCATGCCATACTGTCGGCCTCATTATCAGCCAAGCAAGGACACCATGGAACACGCGGATTTCAACCAGTCACTGCTCGATTTCCTGACCCACTCCCCGACCCCCTGGCACGCCACGCGGCAGATGACCGCCAGGCTGGATGCCGCCGGTTTCACCGAGCTGGACGAAAAGGACGAGTGGCAACTGGAGCAGGGCCGGGGCTACTACGTGGTGCGCAACGGCTCCTCCCTGGTGGCCTTCCAGACCGGGCGCAAGCCGGCGCTGGAGAGCGGGGTGCGCATGGTGGGTGCACATACCGACAGCCCCTGCCTGAAGGTGAAGCCCAACCCGGAGCTGCGCCGCAAGGGCTATTTCCAGGTGGGGGTGGAAGTCTACGGGGGCGTCCTGCTGAATCCCTGGTTCGACCGGGACCTGTCCCTGGCCGGCCGGGTGACCTATCGCGATGCCGACGGTGAGGTCCGGGACGCCCTGGTGGACTTCGCCAGGCCGGTGGCCTTCATTCCCAGCCTGGCGATCCACCTGGACCGGGAAGCCAACAGCAACCGGTCGGTGAACGCCCAGACCGATCTGCCGCCGGTGCTGATGCAGGTGGGCGAGGAGGACGCCACCCGCTTCCAGGACCTGGTACGGAACCAGATGCTGGTGCAGTCGCCGGAACTGAAGGTGGACAAGCTACTGGGCTACGAGCTCAACTTCTACGACTGCCAGCCAGCTGCGCTGATCGGCCTGAACCAGGACTTCGTGGCTTCTGCCCGGCTGGACAACCTGCTCAGCTGCCACATCGGCCTGCAGGCTCTGATCGACACCTCCGGCGACCAGCCGGCGCTGCTGGTGTGCAACGATCATGAGGAAGTGGGCAGCATGTCGGCGGAGGGTGCCCATGGGCCCTTCCTGGCCTCGGTGCTGGACCGCTGGGTGGGGGCGCAGGCGCGCAGCCGGGTCATCGCCCGCTCCATGATGGTGTCGGCGGACAATGCCCACGGCGTGCATCCGAATTTTGCCGACAAGCACGACGAGAATCACGGCCCCCTGCTGAACAAGGGCCCGGTGATCAAGGTCAATCACAACCAGCGCTACGCCACCAACAGCCGTTCGGCGGCGCTCTATCGACACATCAGCGAGGAGCTGGGGCTGCCCAGCCAGACCTTCGTGGTACGTAGCGACATGGGTTGCGGCAGCACCATCGGCCCGGTAACCGCCGGCAACCTGGGTATTACCACCCTGGATATCGGTGTGCCGCAGTGGGGCATGCATTCCATTCGGGAGATGGCGGGTGTGGCGGATGGCCACAACCTCTACCGGGTGCTGCGGGAATTCCTGCAGTGGCCGCAGGTAAACGGCTGAGGCCGGAAAACAGAAAAGCCGCTGTCCGGCAGCGGCTTTTCAGAATAGGTGGCTCCCCGAGCTGGGCTCGAACCAGCGACAAACGGATTAACAGTCCGTTGCTCTACCAACTGAGCTATCGGGGAACAGCGTCGTTGAGGCCGGCATATTAAGGAGTTTGATGACGCCGGTCAAGCCCATGAAATGAATGATTAAAGGTCCCCCAGTCCATGATCCAAGCCGGTCCTGACCGCAGCTCCCGCCCCGGTCCCTCCGACCCGTCTCACATTGGCCATGAACCCCATCCGGTACCCGCCGGTTACAGCCAGCGGGCCCTGCACTACCGGCCGCCGGTCTGGCTTCGGGGCGGCCACCTGCAGTCGGTATGGCCGACGCTGTTCCGCCGGGTGGCGCTGGAGGAGCCGGAGGTGGAGGTAATCGCCACGCCGGATAACGACGAGCTTCACCTGGACTGGTACCGCCAGGGCAGCGACCGCCTCGCCATCCTCTGCCACGGCCTGGAAGGTCACAGCCGCCGCTCCTACATGATCGGGCTTGCCCGGGCCCTGCTGCGGGACGGCTGGGACGTGCTGGCGTGGAACTTCCGTTCCTGCGGTGGTGTCATGAATCACCAGCCCCGCTTCTACCACAGTGGCGCCACCGAGGACCTGGACCAGGTAGTGCGTCACGCCCTGACCGGAGATTACCGCCGCCTGGGGCTGGCCGGCTTCAGTATGGGCGGCAACCTGACGCTGCTCTATCTGGCCCAGCAGGGGGAGCAGCTGGACAGCCGCATCGGGGGCGCGGTGACCTTCTCGGTACCCTGTGACCTGGCGGGCAGTGCCGATATGCTGGCCCGGCCCAGCCGGCGGATCTACATGAAGCGATTTCTGCGGGACCTGAAGGTCAAAATGCAGGCCAAGGCGGAGCGGTTTCCGGACCTGATCGATATCACCGGATTTGACAGTATTCGCAACTTTCACCAGTTTGACGACCTCTACACCGCGCCCCTGCACGGCTTCGCCAGTGCCCGGGACTACTGGGCCCGGTGCTCGGCGCTGGGTCGCCTGCGGGACATCCGGGTGCCGGCGCTGATGGTCAGTGCCGAGGACGATCCTTTCCTGTCGGAGGCCTGTTTCCCGGACTCACCGAAGCAGCTTGGCCGGCACGTTACCCTGGAGGCACCCCGCTGGGGCGGCCACGTGGGTTTTGTGGAGCAGTCACAGGATGGCTACTACTGGTCCGAACGCCGGGCCACGGTGTTCTTCAGTCAGCTTGCGCGCTCCTAGACCCGGTTTGTTCCAGCATGGGTTCGAGATGGGGCCAGAGGTTGTCCAGCAGCCGGGCCTGGGCGTCCCCGGTGGGGTGGATGCCGTCGTCCTGCATCATGCCGGGCTGGTTGTAGATGCCCTCCAGAAAGAAGGGCACCAGTTCGGTCTCCTTGGCCTCGGCCAGGTCGGGATAGATGTCGGCGAAAGCCTCAGTGTAGCGGGGGCCGTAATTGGGCGGCATCTGCATGCCCACCAGCAGAACCCGGGCACCGGACTCCTGGCTCAACTCGATCATTGTGGCCAGGTTGTTCTCAATGACACCCGGCGGAAAGCCCCGCAGGCCGTCGTTGCCGCCCAGCTCGATCACCACGATATCCGGCTGGTGGCGGGACAGCAGGTCCGGCAGCCGGCGCAGGCCGCCATCGGTGGTCTCGCCACTGATACTGGCGTTGACTACCGTCCAGTCGCCCTCAACGCGGCTGTCGAGGCGCTCCCGCAGCTGGGCCACCCAGGCTCTTTCGGTCTGGACGCCATAGGAGGCACTGAGGCTGTCGCCCATGATCAGGATGGCGCCGGAACCGGCCAGTGCCTGGGCACTGAGCACCAGCAGAGCCAGGAAAAGGATTGATCTCAGGGAAGTCTTTGCCGTATTGATAACCATCTCTCTTCTATTCTCGTGCCAGGAGTGCCTGTGAACGACCAAGCTCGAATCGACCGAAACGTCGGAGACACCATGCTGCGGGTTTCCGATCTGACCCACACCGTGGACCTGGGCAGTGATACGCTGACGATCTTGCAAGGGGTCAGTCTTGAAATCAAGCGCTCCGAATCCGTCGCCATTGTGGGCCGTTCCGGTTCCGGCAAGACCACTCTCCTGGGCCTGCTGGCGGGCCTGGACCTGCCCAGCGAGGGCGTGGTGGAGCTGGACGGCGCCCGAATCAGTGAGCTCAGCGAGGACAAGCGGGCCCAGATGCGGGCTCAGCGGGTGGGTTTCGTGTTCCAGTCGTTCCAGCTGCTGCCGGCCCTTACCGCGCTGGAGAACGTCATGCTGCCGCTGGAGCTTGGCGGCAGCGACGACCCCGAGGCGAAGGCGCGGGAGCTGCTGCGCCGGGTCGGCCTGGGGGAGCGCCTGCAGCACTCGCCCCGGCAGCTGTCCGGCGGTGAGCAGCAGCGGGTGGCCATTGCCCGGGCCTTTGCCGCCGACCCCATCATCCTGTTTGCCGACGAGCCCACCGGCAACCTGGACAACCACACCGGCCAGGCCATATCCGATCTGCTCATGGATCTCAACAAGGAGCAGGGCACCACCCTGGTGATGGTCACCCACGACGAGCAGCTGGCGGCCCGCTGCCAGCGCCAGTTCCAGATCGAGGCCGGCCGGCTCTCGGAGGCGGCGCCTGCCGGGAAGGCCGAGGCCCGCGCGGAGGCAGTGCAATGAGCAGCGCCACCCGCAAACTGTCCTCCGTGCGCCGGGACTGGCGCGAGCGCGACGTCCGGGTAGTGCTGTCGGCGCTGATCGTGGCGGTGGCGACGGTGGCAACCATCGCGCTGTTCGCCAGCCAGTTGCAGCAGACCCTGGTCACCTCCGCCAGCGCCTTTCTGGCCGGTGACCGCCAGCTGGAGGCCGAGAACGGCGAGAAGATTCCCGCCGAGTGGCGCCAGGAGGCCCGTAGCCGGGGCCTGCAAACCGCGCAAATGGTGGAGTTCTCCACCATGGTGTTCGGGGGCGAGGAGTTCCAGCTGGTGGCGGTCAAGGCCGTTGACAGCAATTACCCCCTGCGTGGCGAAATCGAGTTCCAGACCGCGCTGGACGCGCCCCGGCAGATGTTGACCAGAGGCCCGGAGCAGGGCCAGGTCTGGCTAAATCCGCGACTGCTCAAACTGCTGGACGTGTCGGTGGGGGATTCCATCGACGTGGGGGCCAGGTCCCTGGAGGTGAGCGGTCTGCTGATTCGGGAACCGGACGGCGGTTTCAACATGTCGGCGCTGGCGCCCAGGATCATGATGCACTCCGAGGATGTGCCGGCCACCGGCGTTATCCAGGAAGGCAGCCGGGTGGAGTACGTTAACCTGTTCGCCGGCGACGAGGCCGCGCTGCAGGCCTATTACGAGTGGCTGGAACCCCGTTTGGGCCCGAGCCATGAATGGGAGAGCATCCGCGACGGCCAGACTCTGTCGGATTCGCTGGAGCGGGCCGAGCGCTTCCTGCTGCTGGGGGGCAGCCTGGCGGTTTTGCTGGCGGCGGTGGCTGTCGCGGTCGCCAGCCGGCAGTACGCCCTGGGTCAGCGTGACACGGTGGCACTGCTCAAGACCCTCGGGGTGAGCAGCCGGGCCATTGGCCGGCTCTATCTCTCCCGCCTGGCGCTCTGGGGCTTGGTGGGCCTGGCCGGTGGACTGCTGGTGGCGCTGCCGCTGTTCTACCTGCTCACCCACCTGATGGCCCAGGCCCTGGACCGCGCCGTGGACCCCAGCATCGATTTGCTGGCCTTGAGCCCGGCCCTGTTGACCGCGGTGGTGTCGCTGTTCGCCTTTGCCTTCCCGCCGATCCGGCGGCTACGGGATGTGCCCGCCATGCGGGTGCTGCGCAGCCAGCCCGGCGAGTCCGGTCAGAAAGCTTGGCTGGATATCCTGATCGCAGTGGTGGCGGTGTTCGGCCTGGTGTGGCTCTACGCCCGGCAGATCGAGCTGGTGCTGGCGTTGCTGGGTGGCCTGGCCGCCCTGATGGCCATCCTGCTGGTGCTGGGCTGGGCCCTGGTGGCATCGCTGCGGCGCCTTTCCGGCGGCGGCAACGCCTGGCGGCTGGCGCTGGTGGGGCTCTACCGCCATCGCCGGGCCAGCCTTTCCCAGATTGCGGTCTTCGCCATGACCCTGATGCTGGCAACCACCCTGATCCTGGTGCGCTCGTCACTGCTGGAGGACTGGCAGGCCCAGCTGCCGGAGGACACGCCCAACCATTTCCTGATCAACATCGCCCCTGAAGCAGTGGACGATGTGGAGCAGTTCCTGGCGCAAAGGGACCTGCCGCTGGACACACTGTATCCGATGGTGCGCGGGCGCCTGACCGAGATCAACGGCGAGCCTGTACGCCAGGCGGTGAGCAAGGAAAACAACGTCAACGCCCTGAACCGGGAACTGAACCTGACCTGGATGGAGGACCTGCCGGAGGACAACCGCATCGTCGCTGGGGAATGGTTCGACCAGGGCCAGACCCGCGGAGTCTCTGTGGAGGCCGAACTGGCGGAAAAGCTGGGCGTACAGGTGGGGGATACCCTGGGCTTCACCATAGGCTCGGATACCATCTCCGAGCCCATTACCAGCATCCGCACGGTGCAGTGGGACAGCATGAAGCCCAACTTCTACATGGCCTTCCCGCCGGGCGGCGCGCTTGAGGGCATGCCGGCCACCTGGATCACCAGCTTCTATCTGCCCGAGGAACAGAAGTCCGACCTCAACAGTTTTGCCCGGGAATTCCCCACCATCTCGGTGCTGGAGCTGGACCATATCATCGAGCGCATCCAGGGCATCGTTCGCCAGGTGGCGCAGGCCATCGAGGCCATACTTGCGCTGATCCTGGCGGCGGCGCTGGTGGTGATGGCGGCGGTGGTGAGCGCCACCCTGCAGGACCGCCAGCGGGAGGGAGCTTTGCTGCGCACCCTTGGCGGGCGGCAATCCCTGTTGGTGCGCAGCACCATGCTGGAGTTTGCCCTGCTGGGCCTGTTTGCCGGCATCCTGGGGGTGCTGGCGGCGGAAGTGGCGGTGTGGGCCCTCCAATACCGCATGTTCCAGGGCGAGTTCCGCTGGCACTGGCAGATCGTCACCGTGATCCCGCTGATCAGCGCGCTGGTGCTGGCATTGCTGGGCCGGTGGCAACTCAGGCCGGTGCTCAGTGTATCGCCCATGCTGCTGCTGCGGCGTCTGGAGTAGGGCAGACAGGGTAGCCGCCCCCGGGCGGCGCCGGCTTACCGGTATTGGTGCAGTATGTCGGACAGCTCGCCGCTGTCCTTCATGATGGCCAGCTCACGGTCAAAATTCTCAACGAAGCTTTGCCAGCCCGGGGCCAGCATCAGGCGATAGCCAAAGTTGGAAATGGCGCCGTCGCTGACCTTGATCCGGTCCTGCCAGTCGTTGTTGCGGATGATCCAGAGGCCC
Organism: Marinobacter sp.; assembly: GCF_033722195.1. Taxonomy (GTDB): domain Bacteria; phylum Pseudomonadota; class Gammaproteobacteria; order Pseudomonadales; family Oleiphilaceae; genus Marinobacter. The sequence goes on along the minus strand of NZ_JAWVZL010000015.1, from coordinate 29,423 downwards.
ACCGCCTCATCGGCCACCGCCACCTCGAAGTGATCGGCATCCAGCAGGAGGCGGAACATGTCCCTGTCCTTGGTGACGTCAAAGCGCTTGGCCCTGCCGGACTGGAATACCGGCTCCAGTTCCGGGTAACGATAGCCCAGGTGGGTGACCACGGTCTCGCCCTCGATGTCTGAAGGCACGCGGTAAAAGATCGGGTGGTCACGGGTGGTGAAGAAAACCTCCCGGATCCGCGTAATGGGCTGGGTGAACAGGAAACGCTCGGGCTTCTGGGTCCACTCCTTGGCCCGGGGGGTGGCGTCGATGTAGCCTTCCAGGATCATCTGGTCCACCCGCTTACGGGGAATCTTGTGGGGCACCACGCGGTAGTCCAGCCGCCTGGCTATGCGGGTAACCACATCCCAGACAATCCCGGAGTATTGGCCGTCCCTGCCGATGATCATATAGGGCGGGTAGCCGTTGGGACCCACGTTCAGGCGCAGAACACCGGCTTCGCGCATTTGGTTCGGATCGGTTGCCTGCGCCGATGTCTGGAATGTCAGGGCGAGGCACAGAAACAGAAGGGCTGAAAGCAGGCTTGGCGTTGGGCGATGGGGCATAGGTCCGACTCAGAAAGCCGCTGACTGGAAAGCCTCACAGCCAAAGAGGGCAGGTCCGTCCGCAACTTTTGTTTGGAAAACTGAATCTGGATTGTTGCTTTTCTAGACAGGTTTTTCAATCAGAAATCGCCAAGTAGCCCGGTGACCGGCGGGTGCCGGCCACCGGGCGGCCCCGTCAGGACCAGGCGCGTTGCAGTACCGCGCGGGCATCCTCGAGGCTGACTTCCTTCGGGTTGAACATGATCGAGCCGTCGTCCAGCGCCGCGGCGGCGATCCGGTCCAGCTGGCTTTCCTCCACTTTACCTGTTTCCTTGAGGGTCCGGGGCAGCTTGCAGCGCTTGTAGAGGGCATCCCGCAGGCGCCGGATCGCGGAGATCGAGGCTTCGGCCCGGCGGCTGGCCGGCGTGTTGGCGTAGGCTTCCGGGCCGTCCAGATAGAGCAGCAGTTCGCCCAGCGGTCCACGGATGGTCTCCAGGTTGTACTCCAGCACGTAAGGCAGGTACAGGCTCATGCATAGCCCGTGGGGCAGATGGCAGATGGCGCCGGTGGCGTGACCGAGCGCGTGTACCAGTCCCACCATGGAATTGGAGAAGGCGATGCCCGCCATCGTGGAGGCCTGGGCCAGTTCCAGCCGTGCGTCGGCGTCCTTGGGGTTGTCCATCACCGTCAGCAGCGAGGTGCTGATCTTCTTGATCGCCGAGGTGGCGTAGGCATCGCTCAGCGGATTCTTGGCCATGCAGGTGAAGGCTTCGGTGGCGTGGGTCATGGCATCCATGGCCGTCGCCGCGGTGATATGGGCCGGCAGGGTCAGGGTCATGCGGGGGTCGATGATGGCCGCATTGGGCAGCAGGAACGACGAGCTGAACGGCAGCTTGACGGATTTGTCCTGGTCCGCGATGACCGCCACCGCGGTCACTTCCGAGCCGGTGCCGGCGGTGGTGGGCACCACGAAGAAAGGCTTCAGCGGGCGCTTGAGCACGCCGGCGCCGACGTATTCGCCGATGTCGTCACCGCCTTCCGACACCAGGATGTTGACTGCCTTGGCAGTGTCGATGGCAGAGCCACCACCGATGGCGATGATGGAGTCGCACTTCTCGGCCCGGTAGACGCCGGTGATGTTCCTCACCACGGCGGTGGAGGAGTCCGGCGGCACGTCGTCATAGATGGAGACAATTTCCAGCCCGCTTTCCTCGCAGGCGGAAATCACCGGATCCAGCAGGCCGGCGGCCCGCACACCCTTGTCGGTGATGATCATCGGGCGCTTGGCGGCCAGGCCGGTCAGTTCGTAGGGAATGTGCTCCAGGGCGGCCTTGCCGGCGATCACCTTGACCGGGCAGAAAAACTCGTAATATTGGTTGCTCATGATGCTCTCACCGTATCGAAGAATTGGCTGGCCACTTTCAGGTAGATGCGGGCGGCGCTGATCACCTTGCTGGGCAGGTTGAGGTCCTTGGGGTACTCCTTGACCGCCCGGGAGGCCACCAGCTTGGGCAGGATGAAGGCTTCCAGGCGGTTGAGAATCCGGGTCATGCGGATGGCGTAGCCCAGGTCGCCGTCCACCAGCATCCGGTCGTTGGCAAAGGCCACGGACGTCTTTTCCTGGAACGACAGCACCAGGAACGCGTGGGCGATATGCTTGAACTGGATCGACAGGTCCACCGACCGGGGGGCGGTGTCACCGTGATACTGGAAGGCGCCGGCGCCCAGATGCTCGATGACCAGCCTGGGGCCGTTGGGCATCACCATCATTTCGAACAGAAAACCGTTGGGCAGGGTCCGAGCCTCGGCCTGGACCTTGTCGTCCACCTCGCTGATGGCCTGCAGGGCCTGGCCCATGACCTGGAACATGACCTCCACATAGAGACGGCGCGCCTGCAGGGCCATGGGTTTGATACGTCGGGTTAGCATGAGTTCGGTCCGCCTTTGGTTGGGGAACGGTTTGGGTTCGGGCTAGGCTGATTTTTAGAGTTATTGCTCTAGAAGTCAATGCAGTCCCTGACACAAATACGCCGTCACTGCGGCCAAAGCCCGAATTCATGGCAGGCAGAAGCCCCAGCGGCGTGCTGGCAGTCGAGAAAACCTGACAAGGTGGTGGCCGTGGGCAGGACGGTGTGCGCAGGTTGGCACACCATTCTGCCGGGGCCTGGAGAACCGCTATCCCTGGGTCAGGGCGGCCAGTTTGCGCTGGGCTTCCTGGCCAATCTCACCCTCGGCCTTGGCGGCCTGGCTGTAGAACTGCAGGGCATCCTGGCGGCGGCCCTGGGCGACGGCGATATCCCCGAGCTTGAGAAAGGCGATGGAGGTGGGTACCACGTCGTTGGCGGCCTTGAAGTCCTGCTGGGCCTGGCTCAGGTTGTTCAGCTCCATTTCATGAAGCCCGCGCTGGAGCCGGTAACTGAACATCTCCGGGTACAGGGAGACCGCCTTGTCGTAATCCGCCTTGGCCTGCCTGGTGGCATTCTTCTGCTCGTGAAGGTAGCCGCGGAAGGCGTAGAAGCCCGCTTCGTCCGGCTCGATCCGGATGGCCTCGTTGATCTTGGCCATGGCGGCGTCGATCTTGCCGTCCTTGGCCAGTTTCTGGGCTTCCTGTTCGGCCTCATAGGCGGGCTGATGCTTGCGCAGGTAACTCAGCTTCTCCTGGTAGACCTCGCGGCCCAGGTAGCCACCGGCGCCGATCTTGTTGACCAGTTCCTGGTTCTCCTCAACCCGTTTCTGGGAGGGCGGGTGAGTGGCAAACAGGCCCTGCAGGAATCCCGGCGGGGTCTGGCCCTCCGACAGCCGGACGAAGATTTTCTGCAGCTCCACCGCCGCCTGGGGATCGTAGCCGGCCTCCTTCATGTAGCGGATGCCGTAATGGTCCGACTCCAGCTCGTTGCTCTGGCTGTATTGGGCCAGGGCGATCTGGCTGCCCACTGCGGCCCCGCCCATCACCAGGCCGGCCCACTCGTTGTCGGACAGGGCAAGGCCAAGCCCGGCCAGCCCGGCACTGACGATCATGCCCTGCTGCATACGCTGGACGCTGTGGCGGGCGGCGGCGTGGACGATCTCGTGCCCCAGCACGGCCGCCAGCTGGGCCTCGTTGTCGAACTCCAGCAGCAGGCCCCGGTTGATGCCGATCTTGCCGGCGGGCAAGGCCCAGGCGTTGGGTACGCTGCTGTTGATGACCTCGAATTCATAGGGCAGGTCGGGCCGGTCGCTTACCGCCGCCAGCTTCTGGCCGACTTCATTGACGTAAACCGTCAGCTCCGGGTCCAGGTAATACTTGCCCCCCTGCATCTGCAGCGTGGGCTGGTATTGCTCCTTGCCGATCTGCATTTCCTGGCTTTCGGGGATCAGCGACAGCTGCTTCTCGCCGGTGACCGGGTTGACGGAACAGCCCGCCAGCACAGCAAGCAGACCAACAAGGAGGACACACTGGGTTGCGGTTCGGGTGATCACATTCGGCTCCCGTAGTTTCAAGCATGGCCAGGATCAGGGATGGACAGCGTCAAGCAAGGATGCGAGCGGCCCTGGCCCGGTTTTTCCAGATGTTATAACACAGTTGCGGCGGATACGATCACCGCCTTGCCGGTGGAGGGCCCCCGGCTGATGGGGTATTATCTGTGCCCCGTTTGACCTAACGCCGGACCCCTTTCATGGCCGCTGCCGTCCTCGAATTGATCGCTCTTGCCTGGTTCCTGGTCTGCTGGATCGGCTACAGCGAATATTCCCGACGCCGTGCCGGCAGCCGGCCCTGCCTCTCCAACACCCTGGATCTGTACCGGGAGGACTGGATGCGGTACATGATCCGCCGTGAGAACCGGATTTCCGACGCATCGGTGGTGGGCAACCTGGAGCGCAACGGCGCCTTTTTCGCCTCCAGCTGCCTGCTGATCCTGGCCGGTATCATCACCGCGCTGGGCTACACCCAGGAGGTCATGGAAGTGTTCGCGGCGCTGCCCTTCGGCACTGTGCCCAGCCGGGAGATCTGGGAGCTGCGGCTGGTAACCCTGCTGCTGGTGTTCGTCTACGCTTTCTTCAAGTTCACCTGGTCCATGCGGCTTTATAATTTCGTGGCGGTGCTGATCGGCAGCGCGCCCAGCCCGGAGGACGGCAAGACCAGCCCGGCGGCCCGGGAGGCTTTTGCCGTCAGCGCCGCCAGGGTCTGCAACCAGGCCGGAGACGCCTTCAACCTGGGACTGCGCTCCTACTATTACGCCCTGGCGGTGGTGACCTGGTTCATCCATCCGCTGTTCTGCATCGTCGCCTCCACCTGGGTGGTGTACGTGCTCTACCGGCGCGAATTCCGGTCGGTTGCGCTGGAGGCCCTGCGTTCGGGCAAGGTTTTCGAAGAACCGGAAAAGCCCGCCTGAAAACCGTCAGGCGTTTGCCCGGGCCACTGTGAAATACCCGAAACCAACTGCTAGGCTGATTTGATGACTGACGCCAACCGCATGGACCGGGTCAACCGGTTTATACAGACCCTCAATCAGGCCCGGGAGCTGGGCCTGACCGTCACCGACGCCAGCGACAAGCATCTGGTGCTCTGCCTGCCCTACAGCGAGAGAATCATCGGCAATCCCCAGACCCGGGTCATCCATGGCGGCGCCATCACCACGCTGATGGACACCACTTCCGGCTCGGTGATGATCTGCGCGCTGCCGGAGTTCGAGCTTTGCCCGACCCTCGACCTGCGGGTGGACTACATGCGCCCGGCCGAACCCGACCTGCCGGTGTATGCCCGGGCCGAGGTCTACCGGATGACCCGCAACATCGTGTTCACCCGCTGCGAGGCCTACCAGGCGGAGGGCGAAACCGTGGCCCAGTGCGTGGGCACCTTCATGCGGATCGGCCGCGAGGCGACACCCAAGGCCTATCGGGACCTGATCACCGGAGGTGCCGAATGACCTCGCCGGAGATCCTCAACCACACCCAGCAGACCGGTGACTTCAGCCGCATGCTGGAGAGCATTCCTTACGCCCGCTTTATCGGCCTGCAGTGCGACCGCTTCGGGGACGACCTCATCTTCCGCCTGCCCACCAAGCCCGAGAACCTGGGCAACCCCATCCTGCCGGCCATTCACGGGGGCGTGATCGGCGGTTTCATGGAAACCTCCGCCGCCATCTACCTGATGATGTCCCAGGACACTTTCCGGGTGCCCAAGATCGTGGATTTTTCCCTTGATTATCTGCGGGCCGGTCTGGACCGGGAGACCTTCGCCGAGTGTCATCTCACCCGTCAGGGCAACCGTGTCGCCAACGTCCAGGTCACCGCCTGGCAGAAATCCCGGCGTCAGCCGATTGCCACCGCCCGGGCGCATTTCCTGCTGAACGACTGAGCACGGGTTTCCCGGCTTGAAGGCACTTGAAAACCCCGACCCGGGCCCCATTTCTCCTGACAGCCAACCGACCCGGTCCATGACCAAGACAAGCAGTCAGGAGAACCTCAAGCCATGACGGTCGAATCCAAGAAAGAAACCCTGGGTTTCCAAACCGAGGTGAAGCAGCTGCTCCACCTGATGATCCACTCGCTGTATTCCAACAAGGAAATCTTCCTGCGCGAGCTGATCTCCAATGCCTCCGACGCCGAGGACAAACTGCGCTTCGCCGCCCTCAAGGACGACAGCCTGTTCGAGGACGACCCGGACCTGAAGATCCGTCTCGACTACGACGAGAAGAAGCGCACGGTCACCATCACCGACAACGGCATCGGCATGACCCGGGACGAGGTGATCGAGAACCTGGGCACCATCGCCCGGTCCGGCACCGCGGAATTCCTCGGCCAGCTCACCGGTGACGAGAAAAAGGACAGCAAGCTGATCGGCCAGTTCGGTGTCGGCTTCTACTCCGCCTTTATCGTCTCCGAGCGGGTCGAAGTCTTCACCCGCAAGGCCGGCCGGCCCGCCGAGGAGGGCGTGCACTGGGAATCCGCCGGTGAGGGCGAGTTCTCCATCGAGCAGGTCACGCGAGAAGCCCGCGGCACCCAGATCGTGCTGCACCTCAAGAAGGAAGAGAAAGAGTTTGCCAGCGGCTACCGCCTGCGCAATCTGGTCAAGAAGTACTCCGACCACATCTCCTTCCCGGTGGTAATGAAGTCCGAGGACCCGGAGTCCGAAGCCAAGGAAGAAACCGTCAACGACGCCACCGCGCTCTGGACCCTGCCGCGCACCGAGATCAAGGACGAAGAGTACAAACAGTTCTACAAGCACATTGCCCACGATTTCGAGGACCCGCTGACCTGGTCCCACAACAAGGTGGAAGGCAAGCTGGACTACACCAGCCTGCTTTACATCCCGGGCCGGGCGCCGTTCGACCTGTACCAGCGTGATGCTTCCCGTGGCCTCAAGCTGTACGTGCAGCGAGTGTTCATCATGGACGATGCCGAGCAGTTCCTGCCGCTGTACCTGCGTTTCACCAAGGGTGTGATCGATTCCAACGACCTGTCCCTGAACGTGTCCCGGGAGATCCTGCAGAACGACAGCACCGTGGAGAGCATCCGTTCCGCCGTCACCAAGCGGGTCCTGGACATGCTGTCGAAACTGGCCAACAAGGACCCCGACAAGTACCAGACCTTCTGGAATGAGTTCGGTACCGTGATGAAGGAAGGTCCGGCGGAGGATTTCTCAAACCAGGAAAAGATTGCCAAGCTGCTGCGCTTTGCCAGCACCCACACCGGTGACAAGACCCAGAACGTGTCCCTGGACGACTACATCGGCCGCATGAAGGAAGGTCAGAAGAAGATCTACTACATCACCGCCGATACCTTCACCGCCGCCAAGAGCAGCCCGCACCTGGAGGTCTTCCGCAAGAAAGGCGTCGAAGTGCTGATCCTGTCCGACCGCATCGACGAGTGGATGATGGGCTACCTCAACGAATACGACGGCAAGCAGTTCCAGGATGTGGCCCGTGGCGATCTGGACCTGGGCGAGGTGGAGACCGAAGAGGACAAGAAGCACCAGGAGGAGGCCACTGAGGCCCACAAGGACCTGCTGGAACAGGTCAAGAAGTCCCTGGGTGACAGGGTGCAGGACGTGCGGGTGACCAAGCGCCTGACCGACTCGCCGGCCTGCCTGGTGGTGGCCGAGCACGACATGGGCCTGCAGATGCGCAAGATCATGGAAGCGGCCGGCCAGAAGGTGCCGGAAAGCAAGCCCATTTTTGAGCTCAACACCGACCATCCGCTGGTGCAGCGCTTGGAGCACGAGAAGAGTGACGAGCGCTTCGACGAGCTCTCCGCGGTGCTGTTCGACCAGGCCACCCTGGCCAGCGGCGAGCAGCTGGAAGACCCGGGTGCTTACGTCAGCCGGCTCAACCGCCTGCTGCTGGACCTGAGCAACTGACAGGCCCATGCAGCACCTGGACGTGGACATCGCGATCACCCCGGATGAGTGGGTGAAACTCTACCAGGGGGTGGCCCGCGATGTTCACGCCACGGCCCGGGACGGGCGCAGTGTCCGTTTCCCGGCCCGTATCCTGTCCCGTTTCTACCTGCGTGACGGGATACGCGGCAGTTTCCGGATTCACTTTGACAGCACCGGCAAGTTCACACGTATCGAACGTCTGGACTGACGCCCCCCACACGGTCTCTCCTTCGCCTTTCCATAGCCCCTGCCACTTGGCGTCCCGGTCGATAGCCAAATTCTTTCACGGCCCCTCGAATAATTGATTTACCAGCCGGCATTTTCTGGACTAGATTGAGAGATAGATCCTCAGAGGAGGAGGTGGCCATGTCGATACATATCCGCGGGCTTGGGCGGCGCTACCGTCTCAGGCTCGAGACCTGGTTCGAATACGCCGGCAACTACGCCCTGGGGCAGTAGCACCAGCGTTCCGACCAGCAAAGCATCCAGTACGACCGGGGGGCGGGATTCCCGCCCGGCGATCCTGGTGAGAGAGTGCCGGCCGTTTTTACGGCCGGCTTTTTTTTGATCAGAAAACCGCTAGAATGCCGGCCCGATACCATGTAATTGCAGCTACTCCGGAGAGTTCATGCGCATCATTCTTGCGCCCATGGAGGGTCTGGTTGACGCCCCCATTCGCGAAACCCTGACCCAGGTGGGGGGCATCGACCGCTGCGTGACGGAATTTATCCGGGTCACCCACGGCATGCTGCCGCCCCGTATTTTCCTCAAGTACGCCCCTGAGCTGCCCAACCAGTGCCGCACCCGCAGCGGCGTGCCGGTGGCGGTCCAGCTGCTGGGCTCGGACCCCCATCAGATGGCCCTGCATGGCGCCCGCGCCGCCGAGCTGGGCGCGCCCCAGGTGGACATCAACTTTGGCTGCCCCGCCAAGACGGTCAACAAGCACAAGGGAGGGGCGGTGCTCCTGAAGGAGCCCGACCTGCTGTATCGAATCACCGCCGCGGTGCGCGCCGCGGTGCCGGACCACATCCCGGTGACCGCGAAAATGCGCCTGGGCTACGACGACCGGTCCATGGGCGTGGCTTGCGGCCAGGCCCTGGAGGCCGCCGGTGCGGCCGAGATCGTCATCCACGCCCGCAGCAAGGTGGATGGCTATCGGCCGCCAGCCTATTGGGAGGAGGTTGGCCGGGTCCGCGAGGCGGTCCAGACCCACGTCATTGCCAACGGCGAGATCTGGACAGTAGAGGATTACTGGCGCTGCCGGGAAGTGTCCGGCTGTGACGACATCATGATCGGCCGGGGCCTGATCTCAAGACCGGACCTGGCAGCCCAGATCAAAGCCAGCCAGCGCGGCGCCACCTTGCCGGCCATGACCTGGGCCGAGGCGGTGGAGCTGGTGCGCGGCTATGGCCAGGCGCTGCAGGGTCATCTCGAAGACAAGTACGTGGCCGGGCGCATCAAGCAATGGCTCAACTACCTGCGCCGGGGCTTTGCCGAGGCCGAGGCGGTGTGGCCCCAGGCCCGCAAGATCCGGGAACTGGACGCGCTCTATGCCACCTTGGCCGGTGCCGCTGCCAAGCGCCAGGCGGCGTGAGCGAGACCCCGCGGCCCAATCCGCTCACCGAGGTCTACCGTGACCGCTGGCTGCTGGCGGTGCACAAGCCCGCCGGCCTGCTGGTGCACCGCAGTCCCATCGACCGTCACGAGACCGAATTCGCGTTGCAGTACGCCCGCGCCCTGAATGGCGGCGAGCACGTCTACCCGGCACATCGTCTGGACCGGCCCACCTCGGGGCTGCTGCTGTTCGCCCGGGACCCGGAGGCCGCCCGCCGCCTCGGCCAGACCCTGATGGCGGGCGGGGTCACCAAGACCTACTTGGCCATGGTGCGGGGCTGGGTGCCGGCGCTGGGGCTGATCGACCATCCCCTGCGGGAGGAGCCGGAGGACCGCAGGCGCAAGGGCGAGCCCCAGCCGGTCCGGGAGGCCCGAACCCGCTACCGGTGCCTGGCCACCACCGAACTCCCGGTGGCCATCGAGGGTTACCCCAGCAGCCGCTACAGCCTGGTGGCACTGCATCCGGAAACCGGCCGCAAGCATCAGCTGCGCCGCCATATGAAGCACATCCACCATCCCATCATCGGTGACGCCAACCACGGCCGGGGTCGTCACAACCGCTATTTCGCGGAGCGCTTCCCACCCGGTCGGCTGATGCTGGCGGCCACCGCGTTGAGCATGCAGCATCCGGTCACCGGCGAGCCGCTGGCGCTGTACTCGGAGCCTGAGGCCAGTTTCCGGCAGGTGCTATCGGTATTCGGCGACCCTGCTGCAATGGAAGCTGCTTGCAGGGGCCAAAGCGATTAAACTGGCGCCAGCTCGTTGGCGCCGTGAAGGACATCCATGCACCCCGTACTGATCTCGATCTCGCTGCTCATCGTCAGCAATGTGTTCATGACCTTCGCCTGGTACGCCCACCTCAAGGAGCTCAACCACAAGCCCTGGATCATTGCGGCGCTGGTAAGCTGGGGTGTGGCCCTGCTGGAATACCTGTTCCAGGTGCCCGCCAACCGGATCGGCTACACGGTGCTGTCGGTAGGCCAGCTCAAGATCCTGCAGGAAGTCATTACCCTGACCGTATTCGTGCCTTTCTCGGTGATGTACCTGAAGGAGCCGCTGAAACTGGACTATCTCTGGGCCGGACTCTGCCTTGTGGGAGCGGTCTATTTCATGTTCCGCAGCAAGCTTGTCTGAGCCGCGCTGGTAAACATTGAGGCTTTCTAACCGGTGGTGGCCTCGATGCGATCAATCACAAGCTCGAACGGGCCTTCCCGCCGGTCGGCGATCAGGAATCCCAGCTCCACCACGTCCGATGGATCGAAGGGCGGGCCGCTCAGGCGCCGGCCGCGGAACACCGGCTGCAGATCCGTGAAGGGCAGGGTGATGGTCTGCCACTGGCCCGCCCGGGTGTCGAACTGGCCGCGGTAGGCGATTCGGGAGGAACCATAGCGGGCGCTGGTGTAGAGCCGGAACTGGTAACGGCGGCCGTCGCCCTTGACCGCCAGGCTGATGGCGTTGAAAGCGCTGAGGTCGTAATGCCGGACACTGGCCCGGATCGAGGAGAACCCGCCGTTGTTGGCCAGGGAAGTCTCCCCCCGGAATATCAGCCGGCCATCGTGAACCAGAGGCTCCCCTTCGGACTCGCCGCCCATGACCTCGTCATTGATGGCCCGCCACCGGGGCTCGTTGGCACTGCCGTCAAAGCGGCACAGGATTGTCTCCGAAGTATCGCCCAACATGGTGCTCCCGCAAACGAATGGTCAGGGACGATGGCCCCCTCCGGCCCTGGGTTTTTCCACCGGCGACGCCCAGCTGCCTCGGCCCAGGGCCACCACCTGCTGGATGTCGGCCTCCGGCACCGCTGCCAGGTCACCCAACTCCAGCGGGTCATAGTGGAACGCGTAAAGCCGGGAGGCAAACTCGGCGATCGGCAGGGAGGCTTCGCCCCGCAGCTCGCCGTGGCTTCGGATGGAGCAGGTGATGCCCTGGCCCCAGTCCTGGCCACTGTCGTTGTTGGGGTTGAAGAAGTACACCCGCATCTCGTTGCTGGGGCTGAGCGCCACCCGCAGGATGGTAATGGCATGGCGACCGACATAGCGGGCCGCACTGTCGGTCACCGCAATACCGGCCGGCTGGGGGTGGATGACCGGCATATGGCCATTGTAGTAGGGGTGGTAGCTGGCGTAGAAATGCCGCACGAAGCCTTCGTAATCCCGCACCTCACCGGTGTGGATGTCCGCCACCACCCGGAAGCCGTGGCTGACCCACCAGCCATAGAACTCCGGGTTGATCCAGCGGTGGGCGTCGTCGTCACGACCCTCGCAGCGGCGCCACATCTCGCCGTAGATGCGGTCCATGTGGGGGATCAGGATCAGCGACACCGGATCCACATCCACCGGGGTGTCCTTCACCAGACCCGGAGCCAGGTTCTTGGACGACACCGCATGGCCCTCGAAACGGGTCAGCACCTCGTTGTCCCGCGCCGCCCAGGCCAGCACCTGAAGCAGGTAGTCCGCCTCGTGCGCCGCCCACATGGATAGACCGATGGCAGACTGGCAGCTGGGGTTGTTGCCCTGACCCACCCCCAAGGGTTGACCCAGCAGGTTGAGCACACCCGCCAGCAGGAAGACCCGCGGCGGCTGGGCATCACCGAAGGCGGAGGCCAGTACTTCGGAGGTTTCCCGGGACAGCGGCAGCTTGATCTGGCGCCAGAGTGCCTGTGCCGTCTGCTGGTTAAACAGTGAGCCCCGCTCCAGCATCATGGTGAGGCCGTAGACGGCCTGGCAGGTCTCCGGAAAGATGGCCTCGTCGATCAGCGTCAGCACCAGTTCGTGATAGCAGTAGAAATCGTCAAGCCCGGTCATGGTCAGCCCCAGCACCGCGGAAATATGGCGGTCGTCGCCGATGCGACGCAGATGCCGAAGCATGACGGCATGGTAGGCGGAGGCCAGGCCGGTCTCGTGCATGTTGCGGGCCAGGTGGCGGGCCTCCTCCGCCAGCGCCCTGGTGTCCATCTCCAGGAGTCGCTCCAGATAGACGGCCAGCCCCGGGTCATCGGCGCTGGCCGGGGTCGGGGCGAACAGGGCCCGTACCAGACGGCTGGCCTCGGTGGTGGCACTGGTCTTTAGCCTGGGGTCGTACAGGCATTTGGCGATCTGCCCGATCATGTCGCAGATGCTGTCCACCTGCACCGGGCCCTGGTCCAGCAGGCGCCAGACCTCCGCCACCAGGCTGTCCAGCAGGTCGTGGTAGCCAAGGTGGGAAATCAGGTACTGGTATAGCTGCTGGACAATGATACCCAGCTGCTTGGGACGCTCCCGGTCCGCTTCCGTCATCTGACCGGACAGCAGGTCCAGGTTGAGGGCCATGACCTGGGTCAGGAAATGCCGGGCCTGCTCCGCCGATATGCCGGGGTGGAAATAGTCCCCGGACACCACCGCCAGCAGGCGGATCTCGCTAAGGGCCTCCACCACCGTCGTGACCGGGCCTGCCTCCCGCAGTGAATAGCGGGCCAGGGCCGGCTGCAGGATGGCGGGCTGGGACCAGTCGCTGGTGCCGAAGATACCGGCGGATTCCAGCGCCGCCACCCGGCGGTAGAGGGCATCGAAGCCGCCGGGCAGCGTCATCAGCTGCCGTGAGCGCTCCAGCAGGGCAAGGCTGGAGGCCTTGGGGTCCCGCTTGCGGGCCAGGGCGAACTCCCCCAGGGCCGCGTCGAACTGCAGCAGGACCGGGCTGAGGGATGGGTTACGCTGGCTTTGGCCCATACGGCGGGCTCCTTTTCCGGGGGATGGGTGACATCCTTTTGGTGGAGATCCTGCGCCACCGTATGGTGGCATGGCAATCGGTACAAAACGAAATCCGCAGGCGGCAAGAAACGGATGGAAAACCGTGCCGGCTCCCGGTAAAACCATGGCATACAGCAACAGGAGTTCAAGCCATGACTTCGCACCGGGATCCCAACCCCAATACTGCCGCCATGCCTGTGAGGGGCACGGCCACGGGTACGGAATGCCTGGCCCGGGTGGCCCGCTACCTCGAGTCTTATCCGGATGAGCGCCACACCCTGGCCAGTCTGGGTGCGCTTGTGGGGCTGTCGGCCTCCCGCCTGCAGCGTCGGTTCAAGGCGGCATTCGGAGTGTCGCCCCGGGCCTACCAGGATGGCCTCCGGATGGCCCGGTTGCGAGCCTCCCTGAAGGCCGGGGAGGGCGTCACCGATGCCATTTTTGGCGCCGGCTATGGCTCGGTCAGCCGGGTCTATGGTGAGGCCACCCGCTCCCTGGGCATGGCGCCCCGGCGCTATCGCGAGGGCGGCAGGGGCGAGACCGTCCACTACGCCTGCCGTATGACCGCTCTGGGGCCGCTGTTAATGGCAGCCACCGCCCGTGGCGTCTGCTTCGCCCAGTTCGGCGATACCGAAACCGAGTTGCGCCAGCGCCTGGCAGCGGAATTTCCCGCCGCCCGGATCGAACCCGCGGGCGCCGATGCAACCCCCGAACTGGATGACTGGGTCGCCGCGCTGGACGCCCACCTGAGTGCCAGCGCTCCCTGTCCCCAATTGCCGCTGGACCTGCGGGGTACCGCCTTCCAGGTCCAGGTCTGGCAGTGCCTGCAGGGCATCCGGGAGGGCGAGGTGATCAGCTACAGCGAACTGGCCCGGCGCCTGGGCCGACCGCGGGCGGTACGGGCGGCGGCCTCGGCCTGCGCCGCCAACCGGATCAGTGTTCTGGTGCCCTGCCACCGCGTGCTGCGGGGCGATGGCGGGCTAGGCGGTTATCGCTGGGGGCTGGAGCGCAAACGAGCGCTGCTGGCGGCCGAGGGTCGGGGTTGCTGAGTGAAGCTGTCGATTTGGGCCAAAAGCAGGCTTTTTCCCTGATCAGGGTCCAGAGTCTGCAACCGTGTTTCTGTTTGTAACGTTCTGTAAGTCGAACATAACAAGAACGACTCGGGCGTTGCCGTGGCTTGGCCGGGTCCACAAACGGAGAACACCATGTCCTCAAGCGTATCGCAACATGCCTTTGCCCGTTTAGGGCTGAACCTTTCCATGATTATGCTGGTCGGCTCGCTGGCGGCCTGTGGTGGTGCAGGCGGGGAGCCCGCCGGGGAGGAGCAGGCTCTGGCAGCGGGGCAGGCGCAGGCCTGTGAACGACGTCCTGACGGTTCTTTCGATAATCCCGGGGCACAGTGCGGCGATGGCCAGACTCCACAGCCCGCCCGGTCTCCGGAGGCTGTAACTCCACCAGCGATCTCCTGTAACGATGATCAGAATCTGACTGGAGGCCGCAGTTATCCGGTTTACCTGGAGTCTGCCAGCGCAGAGACCATTGCCTTTCAGGTCTTGGAACCGATCGGTGGTATCGATTGCGCCAATGGCCATCCGCTGGTGCTTCATGGTCACGGTTTTGGCGGCTCCCGCAGCCTTGAGGGGTTCGATGCCTATCGGCAAGCCGGTTTTACGGTCATTTCCATAGACCAGCGCGGCTTTGGCGAGAGTACTGGTACGGTACGGGTCATGGACCCGGAGTTCGAGGGGCGGGACCTGATCCAGATTTTGGACTGGGCAGAGGCGAACCTGGACTATCTGCGGGTGCGCGAAGAGCCGGACCTGCCGTCAGAGCTCAATCCCAATCTCGTGGTGGGCGCCATAGGCGGCAGTTATGGTGGCGGCTTCCAGTTACTGCTGCATGGCCAGGATCCGCGTCAACGCATGGACGCCATGGTTCCGGACATCACCTGGCATGACCTGCGTTATAGCCTCAACCCCGGGAACGTGATCAAGACTGGCTGGGATCTGCTGCTGGTCGCCGGTGGCGAAACCGGTTCAGTGGGCAACGGGAACAGCGGGCTTGACCCCATAATCCGCGAAATCCTGGCTCAGGGCGCGGCCACCAACCGCTTCCCGCAGGAGGGACTGGATTTCTTCTATTACCACAGCCCGGCCTATCGCTGCAGCGGCACTGAAATCGAGCCGCCGGCTCTGTCTGGACTGGTGGCCGCCCAGATCGATCCGCCGGCCTACGATGTACCGCCGGTGGCCTACGCACCTGTGGATGTACTGCTGACACAGGGCATGAAGGATACCCTCTTCAATTTCAATGAGGCCTGGCGCAATTTCGAGTGTCTGAAGGCTTTGGGTGGTGATGTCCGGCTTATGACCCATCAAAGCGGTCATATTCTTCCGCTGGAGGCACCGGATGAGGCCCAGCCGGCCACCTATCTGGATCCGACGGCCGGGCTGCTGGAAATTCCGGGCTTCCAGGGACCCGCCGGGACCTTCGCTTGCGGCGAGGTTTCCATTTCACAGGCGACACTGGACTTTCTGCGCCACAAACTGGCGGACGAAGCTTTGCCAGGTTATTTCGACGGTTCTGATACCGCTGCCTGTATGAGTACGGACAGCGGCGACGCAGTCAAGATCGCCTACGACCAATTCCCGGCGCCAGCTCAGGCTGGCGGATTGCTGGCGGGTCCGTTCACGGTGAACAGGACTGTGTCGACAGCGACACCGGTAGCCGTTGGTTACGAGGCCGTTGCCACCGCAGCAGTGACGCCCACCGCACTGGTCCTTGGCCAGGCGGGAGCGGACGGTGCCGTTCTGGCCGGCATTGGCAGCGCCGAACTCACCGTAGCCGATCTGCTGGGTCGGACCGCCTGCCCGGATGGCCTGCCGGAGGGCAGCCCGGGTTGTGATCCGATTATTTTTATTGGCCTGGGTAAACGGTCTGAAGATGACAGCGCCTGGACCCTGATTGACGATCAGATCAAACCGCTCCGTGGCCTGAAACAGGCGGCTGCCGTGGAACTGGTGGGTGTTGCCGAACAGCTGGCAGCAGGCGACCAGTTGGCCCTGCTGGTTTATGGCTTTCACCCGCAGTATCCGGCCAGCTGGTCCCGGGACGCGCTGGTACCTTTCGTCAATGTCTCGGGGGATGTACAGCTACCGGTGGTTGCCGGCAACCTGATCGAATCCAGGCTGCCGTAGCCTGCAGGCGGCATTTCTGGCGGTTCCGGGTTGATCTCGGAGCTGCGGCCGAACCATGGTATAAAAAGCGAGGTGACAGCAAGCGGCAGCGCGGAGCGCCCGATGACCGAGCAACAACTTGACCGACAGGTACTGGCCTCCTGGCAACGCAACGCCGTGCCCTGGGCGCAGGCGGTGCGTGAAGGCAGTATTGCCAGCCGCCGGACGGTAACCGATCAGGCCATTGTCTCCGCCATTCTGGCGAAAAACCCCGCCTCCCTGCTGGACATCGGCTGTGGCGAGGGTTGGCTGGCGAGGGCGCTGGCTGCCGAGGGTGTCCGGGTCACCGGCGTTGATGCCATCGCGGAACTGGTGGCCCAGGCCCGCGCGCTCGGGGGCGGCGATTTCCTGGTCTGTGCCTACGGCGAGCTGGAGGCGGCGGCGCTGCCGGTCTGCGACCTGGCGGTCTGCAATTTCTCGCTGATCGGCAAAGAGTCCGTGGAGGCGGTGTTCCGACAGGTGAGGGGACTGCTGCGCCCGGGCGGGCATGTGTTGGTACAGACCCTGCACCCGGTCACCGCCTGCGGCGACCAGCCCTATCAGGACGGCTGGCGGGAGGGCTCCTGGGCCGGCTTTGACGGCGGCTTTGTCGATCCGCCGCCCTGGTACTTCCGGACCCTGGCAGGCTGGCAGGCCCTGTTCGACCGCTTTGGCTATACCTGCCTTGAGCTGGCGGAACCCCGTCGCGCCGCCGGCGAACCGCCGCTATCGGTCATCTTCACCCTCGGGCTTTGATACCTCCCGGAACCAGTCTGCATAGGGTGTGTTCCTGACCAGGTGCCGGTTATAGTCCGGCGCGCCATCCTGCCACCAGACCTCGCCGCGTTCCCCCAGGGCCACCTTGGCCTCGTGAACCCGTTTGCGGGCCTGCTCCAGGGCGCCGGGGTCGTCATCGGACTTGGCATCCCTGACCGCCCGCCGTGCCGACATCAGCTCCCGCGTCAGTTGCTGGCGCTCGGCCTCGGGCAGGTGTGGGTTGGCAGCCCGCCAAAGCCGCCCCCGAACCACGATGTAGCGCCCATCCGGCGTCTTCAGGGCTGACATGCCTTGCCCTCAGTGCAAGAACGGGAAAAGGCCTTATAAGCATTATTCTTCATATCTGTTTAAACGTGGAGCAATAACCACTAGCATGGTGAATGAGGGTTCAGATTTCAGCACTCAAGACCTCTCGGCCATGGGAGTGAGATACGTGATCAGTCCCCAGAGGGATCTGGCAGATCCGGGTTTGACCGGCCGGGCCTACGAGGATGGCCTGCCGGTATTCTATCGTCTCGAGCAACCGCTCCCGGGGCCCTACGAGCGATTGTGCCTACCCTGGCTGGTGGTCATTTCCTGGCCCTACGACGGTTCCGGGAACGAGGGCATGCCCAGCGCTGAGGACAACCTCCGCATGTTCGAACTGGAGGACCTGATCGAGGAAGAGGTGGCCACTCCCAACGCCCTTCGCCACGTCTACAGCCGGACCGGCAACCACCTCAAGGAACTGGTGTACTACCTGCGCAATCGGGACGAGTTCCTGTTCCGCTTCAATCAGGTGATGTCGGGCCGTTCCCGGTTTCCCATCGACCTGCACTTCTTTGAGGACGAGGACTGGCAGGACTTCCGGGAACTGCTGGCCGCCTTCGAACAGAGCCACTGACGTCGATCCGCCGCTCCTGCCGGCCCCTCCGAGTCGCCACTTTTGCGACCAACCTCCTGCCATTTCGCCGGCCAGGCGCTAAACTGCTGCCACCGCCAGCAACAGGATGACACCATGAAAGCACTTGTGTACCGGGAATTCGGATCTGCCGACTGCCTTGAGTGGAGCGGCCATTGGCAGCAGCCGGAGGTGGCGCCCGGCTGTGTCCTGGTCCGGACCCGGGCCGGCAGCGTCAACCCCAAGGACGTGCTGCTGCGCAAGGGTATGTTCAGCCGCACCCTGGCCCGGGACCCTCTGCCCCGGATCTCGGGGCTGGACGCTGCCGGTGAAGTGATTGCCGTGGCGAAGGACGTCTCCGGCTACCGGGTGGGGGACCGGGTCTTTGGCATGACCAACCATTTCGCCGGTGGCGTTCACGCCGAGGTCTGCCGGTTCCACCACAGTGAGCTAGCCCGAATGCCCCAGGGGCTATCCTTCAGCGCCGCCGCGGCTGTTCCCCTGGCGGCGCAGACCGCGCTCCAGGCCTTGCGGGATTGCGCCGACCTGCAACCGGGAGAACGGGTGCTGATCAACGGTGCCAGCGGCGGCGTGGGGCACTTTGCGGTGCAGATCGCCAAGGCCCTGGGGGCGGAGGTCCATGGCGTCTGCGGTCCCGACAACGTCGGTTTTGTGGAGTCTCTGGGTGCAGATGCGGTTTACAGTTACAGGGAGCAGCCGGCCCACAAGGTGTCGCTGGCCTTCGATGTGGTGTTCGATGTCTTCGGTAAGCTTTCCCGCCCCGCCTTTACCCGCCAGCTCGGCCGCAGGGGCATCTACATCAGTACCGTGCCCAAGCTGGCCACGTTCCTCGGCGAGGGCCTGGCCCGTGCCGGCATCAGCAACCGCAGCCGATTGGTGGAGGTGAGGTCACGACACGAGGATCTGGTGGTGCTGGCTGGCTGGATCGAGGAGGGCAATCTGGTGCCCCACGTGGAGAAAACCTTCCCGGTGACCGCCGCCGCCGAGGCCCATCGGCACGTGGAGACCAAACACACCACCGGCAAGGTCTGCATCGAGTTCTGAGCCGGCAGCCTCAGGGCTGGCGATCGCCCTGGAGCTGTGCCAGGAGTTCGCTGCTGCGCTGGTGCCACCGGCTGAGTGTCTGCTGCCACTGCTGTCGCTCAGCACTGAATTCCTGGCCCAGGCCGTCCAGCGCCTGTCCGGTCTGCGCCAGTACCTGGCTGCCTTCGGCGACGGCCTGGAGGTCGGCGTCCCGGAGTTGGTCACGCTGCTGCTCCAGCTCAAGCACCGCCTGATTGAGGGTGCGCTTGTCTTCCGCCGAGGCATCCGGGTGTTGTTTCAGGGCCTCCTCCATCGAGCGGGACAGATCCTCCAGGGTCTCTTCCAGCAGCTGACTGTACTCGTCCATCAGGATCTCAAGGCGCTCATTGGCGGTCTGGGCCAGGCGCTCAAGCTCCCGGGCCATGGCTTCCATATCCTGGGCCGCCTGGTCTGACTGCTGCTCGAAACGCTGGCTCAAATCCTTGCTCAGCGCCTCCAGCCTGCCCATGAAACGCTGCAAGCCGGTGCCGGAGCTGAGGCTGTCGCCGGTGCGGTAATAATCCACCTGCCACTGCTGATTCACCTGGACCAGGTGGGTGGTGGCCTCCAGCCCATCGGCGGGGGCCTGGGGCAGGCCCTGAACCACGATATCGACACTGGCGGTGTCGCCCTCGATCACCACCCGGCCATAGGTGACGGTGGCGGCCTGCCAGTCCCGCTCGAAGGCATCGTAGGCGCCTTCGTTAACCAGGGTGGAAAGTTCGGCGGCCTGCTCGGCATCGCCGGCAATCACCGCCTGCCAGAAGCTCTCGGTGACGGACTGTGGGGTTTCCGGGCGGCTGCAGCCGGTCAGCAGCAGGGCGGCCACAACAAGGGCCAGGGTAACGGCGGGCTTGATCATTCACTCAGTCCTGTCTTTGGGTATCAGCCACGGGCTGTTTGGGCTCTGGGTCTCGTGCCTTTGCATGGTACACCAGTCAGCGGAATTGCCACTCCGAAAACAGGGTGGGGCCGGTGACTTCCAGGCCCAGCGCCCGCAGCCAGTTGGCCATCACTTCGTTGGACTGGTGCATGAACCAGTAGTCCTTGGGGTAGGGCACAAACTCCAGCTGATACAGGGGCTGGAACTTGCGGGTGTCAGCGGTTTCGAAGTATCCGTCCAGCCGGCGGCGCAGTGCCGCCACCCGACTGGCGGGCACGGCAAAACCTGTGGCCTCGACATAGCCCTCCGGAATGCCGGGCACCGGGCGATTGTCCTGCGGAGGCCCTGCCAGCCGGCCACGGCCAATGGCGGCCCGGGTCGGCCAGAGGATGGCCTGAAGAGCCCGCCAGACGCCTTTTTCATTGAGGGCGTACCAGCGCCACTCGCCGTGGCTGTAGCGCAGCCAGCCCTCGTCCTGTGCCGGCAGCACCAGGCTGGCGTGGCGACCATGGTTGACCAGGAAGGCGCGGGTAGCCGAGGGCGGCTGATCCGGCACCGTTACCCGGTTGGCGCAGCCGGCAAGCCCTGCCACCAGGCCAACAACCAGCAAGCCGAGAACCACTCGTGGCCCGAGTCGGCGGGCCGGCTCCCGGTCATCGGCGTGGGGTGTCGGGTAAACCCGGCGCCGGCATTCCATGGGTCAGGCGGCCCGTTTCTGCTCGAACCAGTCCTTGGTGCCGCCCTCGTAGTCGTAGACCTGGGTGAATCCCGCATCCTCGAGTTTTTTGGCGGCCTTGGGGGAAGCGTCGCACTCGAAGTTGGCGCAGTACACCACGATCTTGCGCTGTTTGGATCCCGCTATGGATTCCACTTTATCAACGAAATCATCGTCATCTACGGGAATATTGATGGAAGTCCGAATATGCTTCTCGTTGAATTTCTCACGCGGCAGCACGTTGATCAGGACGAAATCCTCGTGCTCGGTTTCGTTCATGGTTTTCAGGTCATCACGGGTGATCGATTTCATGGCGGCCTCCTGTGCTTGGCGAATCGATGGCAAACCCGGAGCGCCGGCATCTCCCAGCCGTCGCCCAACGCGAAACTGCGCTGCTAAGCCGGGCCATACGACGATTTGTGTTCCTTGTTTGCGGATTTCAACCGCAGCCGGCAAGGAGCGAGGGTGGTCATCGCCCGGGGCATCTGCCGGCTGACCCGCGACGGCCGATTGTGCCGGCCGCCGGCATCTTCTAGGCTGAAGGTATGCAAAGCCCCAAGTCCGTTTTCCAGCGTCTCACCGCGCGCATGGAGCCCTGGGTATTCCTGCCGGCCGGTACCCTGGCGATCTTCTTCGTCGCGTTTTCCGCGATCTTTACCAATACGGCCGCGCAGGTATTCCAGGCGTTGCAGTCCGGCATCGTCCAGCAGCTGGGCTGGTTCTACATCCTGGCCGCCACTGTGCTGCTGGTGGCAGTGGTTGCCCTGGCCTGTGGCCGCTTCGGCAGGGTCCGGCTGGGGGGCGACGACACCCGCCCCGAGTTCGGTAACCTGACCTGGTTCGCCATGCTGCTGAGTGCCGGCATGGGCATCGGCATCGTGTTCTTTGGTGCCGCCGAGCCCATGGAACATTTCATCAATCCGCCGGAAGGAGAAGGTGGCCAGCCCGGGGCCATCAAGGAGGCGATGCGGTATACCTTCTTCCACTGGGGTCTGCATCCCTGGGCCATCTATTGCGCCATTGCCTTGCCCCTGGCCTATTTCCATTTTCGCCGCGGCCTGCCGCTGGCACCCCGCTCGCTCCTGTACCCGCTGCTGGGAGAGCGGATCCATGGCGGTATCGGTCATGCCGTCGATACCCTGGCGGTGCTGGGCACCCTGTTTGGTGTTGCCACCTCGCTGGGTCTGGGGGCCATGCAGATCAATGCCGGCCTGGCCAAGCTACTGGGCCTGCCCCAGGGAGTGGGGCCCCAGTTGCTGCTGATTGCCGGCATTACGCTTGTGGCCACCATCTCGGTGGTCACCGGCCTGCACCGGGGTATCCGTTTCCTCAGCCAGTTCAACATCGGGCTGCTGGTCTTCATGTTCTTCTTCGTACTGGCCTTTGGTCCCACGGTCTTCGTGCTGGAGGTGTTCCTGGAGGGGCTGGGGTATTACCTGCAGAAACTGCCCCTCACCAGTCTGCAGACCGATCCGACGGTGGACGGCGGCTGGCAGGCCAGCTGGACCCTGTTCTACTGGAGCTGGTGGATCGCCTGGGCTCCATTCGTGGGGGTGTTCGTGGCGCGGATTTCCAAGGGCCGCACCATCCGGGAGTTCGTCTTTACCGCGCTGCTGGTGCCCAGCCTGGGCGGGGCTCTGTGGTTCTCGGTGCTGGGCGGAACCGGCATCCATACCGAACTGTTTGGTGGCGGCGGTGTCGCCGAGCAGGTGCAGGAAAATCACGCCCTGTCCCTCTACCTGATTCTCGAACGCCTGCCCCTGGCGCCCCTGACCTGGGCGCTGGCCACGGTGCTGACGGTGATCTTCTTTGTCACTTCCTCGGACTCCGGCTCGCTGGTCAACGACATGATCAGTTCCGGCGGCCACCGCCACCCACCGAAGGCTCAGCGGCTGTTCTGGGCCATCACCGAGGGCGTAGTGGCGGCGGTGCTGCTGTATGCCGGCGGCCTGCAGGCCTTGCAGACCGCCTCCCTGACCACCGGCCTGCCGATGGCGGTGTTCCTGCTGGTGGCCGTCTGGGGGCTGTTCCGGGCCCTGGCCCGGGACGAGGAGGGCTCACGCTGACGGCGACGCCGGCGTTGTCGAAACAACGGGAACAGGCGAGGATAGGCCACCGATTTAAACCCCGCAGGGGTAACAGACGGGAAAGGGCATGACGGCTCGACGGATCATTGTTCTGTGTCTTCTGGGTCTGGTCCTGCTGCTGGCGCTTGCCGGTTTCGCCGGCCATCAGGCCTGGCGCGCCTGGCTGACTGGCCACGACATCGAGCGGTTTGACTGGCAGGGTCTGGATGCAGGCCTGGGCGGTCTATCCGTCGAACGCCTGGAGGTTCACCAGCAGCAAGGCGACAGCACCCGGACGGCGCAGCTTGGCAACATCAGGCTGAGCTGGGACTGGCGCTGGCCGCTGCCGCAATTGATGGCGGTGCGGGTGGAGCGGCTGGAAATGGCGCTGGACCCGGCGGCCACCGCATCGGAGCCCGCCGGCGCGCCGCCGCAGCTGCCCGGTAAGGCCCCGTTCTGGCTGCCCAGGCAAGTGGTCATCGACGATTTCCGGCTCCGGCTACCCTGTGCCACCGATCACTGCCAACTGGCGGGCTCGGTCCGTCTGGAGCGTGCCGAGGCGCTGCTGCCGGCGAATCTGGACCTGACCCTCAACCGCGACGGCCACCGCCTGGCGCTTGTGGCAAAGGTGGCCGGCCAAGTGCCGCAACAGATGGATCTGGAGGCCAGTCTCCGACTCGATGGCGAGCCCTATCTCCATCTCACCAGCACCTACCGGGGGCAGGAGGGCGGTCAGGGCGTGGACTGGTCCGGTGTGGCGGATATGCCGGCCCTGCCCACAGCGGACTGGGTGCTGCAGTGGCTGGCACAATGGCAGCCGCTGCCGGACCTGGCCCTGCCGCCGACCAACACCGAAGCCAGTCTCTCGGCCCAGTGGCAACTGGCGGCGGCAAGCCCGGGGGAACTGCTCCGGCCCGAGACCGGCGACCTGCAGTTGCGGTTCCGCCTGCCGCAGCCCTGGCCGGTGCCCGGCGTGGCCGCCGTAAAGGGGGACCTGGCAGCCCATCTGACGGCCAGCGAAGGCCAGTGGGCGGCGCAAAGCCTGGATGCTGACCTGACCCTGGATCAGCCGGCGGACTGGGTCAACCGGCTGCCGGAGCTGATCCGTCCGGAGCGGATCGCCATGACCCTCCACTCGCGGGAGAGCGATGAACCACCGGCCGGGACCCTGCCGCTGCAACTGAGTCTGACCACAGGTGGCCCCACGCCTGTCACCCTGGTATCAGAGCTGGCACTGGCGACGGAGCCGCCGTGGCAGCTGGAGCTGGCCGCCAGCCGGTTGCAGGCCAGCCGTTCGCAACTGGTTCTGGGGGACGTGACGCTGGCGCAGCCGGCGGTCGACCTGCGGTTCCGCGGCCGTATTGACGAGGGCCAGCTGGCGTTGCGGCTGGGGGCGTCCTCCCGCCTGACATTCGGCGGCGTGAGAACAGCTGATCACGCCTCCGCCCTGGCCGCCGGGCGCACCATCCTGGCGCTGGCCGGCCAGGAACTCACCGCCAGCTACGATACCGGGGCCGGTCACCTGGGGCAGGCCAGCCTCAAGGGTCCGGTCACCCTGCAACTTGACCAGGTCCGCCACCCGGTCCTGAAGATCCAGGCCTGGCAGGGGCAAGGGCGGCTGGCGCTGGATCTGGAGCGGCTGGCCAGTACCCTGAGGCTGTCGGCCGCCAGTGGTCTGGCGGCGGATCTTGCCCTCAGCTACGTCTTCGGCGACAGCCTGGTCCTGGACGCCCGCACCAGCGCGGCGGCAACGGCGGCATCACGGCAGTTGTCCGGCCTGCTGACAGACTGGCCCGACACCCTGGCCCTGGAGGCCGGTCAGGTAGTGGCGGAAGCCAGCCTGCAGCAGGGGCCGGGCCGGCCTCAGGTGGTTTCCGGTCACCTCCAGCTGGAGGGTCTGGCGGGCACCTGGGATCGAACCGCCTTCACCGGTCTGGCCGGCAAGCTCAACGGCCACCTGGAGGCCGGCCGTTTCAGTATCGGCAGTGATGATCTGACAGCGAGGGAAATCAATCCCGGTGTGCCGGTGGGGCCGCTGGACCTGGCGGGCACCCTGAGTGGCCCTGCCGATCAGCCCGCAACGGGGCAGCTGGTTCTGGAGCGGGCGGTGGCGGAGTTTCTCGGTGGCCAGCTGCGGGTACCGTCGGGGCAATGGTCACTGTCCGCCATGCCATTGCGGGTTCCGCTGGAGCTGGAGCGCCTGGAACTGTCCCGGCTGATGGAGCTGTATCCGGCCGAGGGTCTGTCGGGAACCGGGACCCTGAGCGGCCGGGTTCCGGTGCTGATCACCGGCGAGGGCATACGGGTGGAGCAGGGCCGGGTGACGGCGCTGGCGCCCGGCGGTGTGCTGAAGCTGCCGGCGGAGCGGATACCCGGCATCGGCCAGGGCGGTCAGGGTGGCCAGGCCATGGAGCTGATTGCCCAGGCGTTAAAAAACTTCCACTATTCCGTACTCAACAGCACGGTAGACTATGATCAGGATGGGTCGCTGAATCTTGGCTTGCGGCTGGAGGGTCGCAATCCCGAGGTCCGGGATGGTTACCCCATCGTGCTGAACATCGACTTGCAGGAGAACCTGCCGGCGCTGCTGACCAGTCTGCAGCTCAGCGGGCGGGTCAACGAGGCGGTGACCGAGCGGGTCCGGGAACTGGTACGCCAGCAGGGCGGCATTCCCAACAACTGAGGCCCCGACCCATGAATCAGGATGGCCGGCGCCCCTCGGCGCCCACCAGGAGGAGTCTGCCTTATGGCATCTAATCAAACCAGGGATCCCGTGCACCGGGGCCGAGTGATGGCGGTGCCGTTGCTGGCGCTGCTGATGGCGGCCTGCACGCCCACCGTGCAGATGGCGGCGCCGAAAGAGCCCATTACGGTCAACCTGAACGTCAAGATCCAGCACGAGATCTACGTCAAGGTGGACCGGGATGTGGAGGAGATGTTCAGCGAGAAGGGCCTGTTCTGATGACAATCCGACCGGTGAAGGAGTGGCAAATGAACGCACTGGCAAGAATGACCGCACTGTTGCTGATGATTCTGGTCAGCCTGCCGGCCATGGCCATGACCCTGGAAGAAGCCAAGGCACAGCTGGACGATGTCAAGCGAGAGGGTCTGGTGGGAGAGAAGCCCACCGGCTACCTTGGCGTGGTGAGACAGGGCGATAACGCCAAAGAGATCGTCGAGACCATCAACCAGGCCCGGCGCCAGGAATACGTCCGCATCGCCGAGAAGCACGACATCGCCGTGACCAAGGTGGAATCCGTGGCGGGTAAGAAGGCGGTGGAGAAAACACCCCAGGGCCAGTATGTGGAGATTGACGGTAATTGGGTGAAGAAGTGAAGGAGGCCGGCACCCGGGTCCGGGTGCCGGCGATTGGCCGGGTTGGCTGAGGGTTACTCCCAGATCACCTTGCCGGACCGTTTGTACCAGTCGTCCATCTTGCCGGCGTAGTGCTGCTCGATCACGTTGCGCTTGATCTTCATCGTGGGGGTCAGCATGCCGTTTTCCATGGTCCAGGGGTCCTTGACCACCACCGCGAAGGCGAGCTTTTCGTGGGCCTCGCTTTCGGCATTGACCGAATCCAGCTCCTCCGCCAGTTCCCGCTCCAGCTTCGCCCGGTCACCACCGCGCTCGATGTCGGCACGGGCTTCGTCGGAAAGCAGCAGCAGGGCGCAGGGCTGGCTCTGGTTGGAGCCGGCCACACAGACCACTTCCACCTTGGGATGGTTGAAGCGGCTCTCGATGGGAACCGGCACCACATACTTGCCCTTGGAGGTCTTGAACAGATCCTTGACCCGGCCGGTGATTCGCATGAAACCATCCTTGTCGATTTCACCCATATCGCCGGTGCGCAGGAAGCCGTCCTCGGTCACGTCCTCCCGGGTTTTTTCCTCGTTCTTGAAGTAGCCCAGCATCTGGCCGGGACTCTTCACCAGCACCTCACCACCCTCACCGATGCGCTGCTCGACACCCGGGTTGGGTACCCCGACGGTGCCCACCTTGGCCTGGCCCGGGCGGTTGCAGTGGGAATAGCCGAAGTTCTCCGACATGCCGTAGACCTCCAGCAGCTCCAGGCCCAGGTTGCGGTACCAGGCGATGATCTCGGGCGCCAGCGGCGCGGCCCCGGTCAGGGCGGCACGGGTATGGTCCAGGCCCAGCTGCTTCAGTACCTTCTTCTTCACCAGTCGGTTGAGCACCGGGATGTTGAACAGGATCTTCTGTTTCTTGGGCGGCAGCTTGTCGTTGATGGCCAGATAGAATTTCATCCACAGCCTCGGCACCGAGAAGAACAGGGTCGGCCGGGCCCGCTGCAGGTCTTCCTGGAAGGTGTCCAGGGAGTTGGCAAAGTAGAGGTGGAAGCCGTAGTAGAGCGACTGGGTTTCCACCGCGGCACGCTCTGCCACATGGGCCAGCGGCAGGTAGGACAGCATGCGCTCGTCCTGACTGACCGGGAACAGCTGCTGGAGACCGTCGGCCACCGAGATCATGGTGCGGAAACTGTGCATCACGCCCTTGGGTTTGCCGGTGCTGCCTGAGGTGTAGACGATGGTGGCCAGGCTGTCCGGGTCCGGCAGTACCGGTTTTGCGGGCTCGGTGCGGCCGGTGATTTCCTTCCACTGCGGGGTGTCCTGGCGCGGTGACATGGGCAGTGAGATGATGGGCAGGTCGCCGGGCAGATGGCCCTTGATATCGTTCCAGCCATCGGCGGTGCCATCCATCTTGCCCAGGAACAGCAGCTTGGCCTCACTGTGCTCCAGCACGTAGGCGGCGGTCTCGCCGTTGAGTGTGGGATAGAGCGGCACCGAGACATGGCCGGCGGACCAGATCGCCAGGTCCGACAGGATCCAGTGGGCGCTGTTCCGGCCCAGGATGGCAATGTTGCTGGCCTTGGGCAGGTCCATGGCCATCAGGTGGGCCGCCATACGGGCCACCTCATCGGCGGCCTGGCGCCAGGTCAGCTCTTCAACATGGCCATCGGGAAAGGGTTGGGTCAGGTAGGGACGGTCCGGTGTTTTTTCCGCCCAGTAGTAGAGGCAATGGACGGACGTCTGCTTTTCTTTGGCAATCGACATGGATAATGATCTCTTTGTTGTTATGGTCGGGGATAACCCCGTTCACTCGCGATATTTCAGAGCCATCTTTGCCAGTATAGCCAGCATTTGGAGCCCTTTTCCATGATTTTCCCCCGCTTTTCCGGGCCCGGCCGGCAATGGGCCAGGGCGCTTTTTTTGGCCGCCCTGACCCTGAGCGCGGGGCTGCAGACCGGGGCCGCAAGCCCGGCTCCGGCTGGCCCGGCAACCCTTGCTCTCAGTGACCGCCAACTGGTCTGGGTCGGCAACCGGATCTTCCAGAACGAGTGCGCCGGCAAGCGTACCTGCCTGGTGCACTGGAACCAGGGGGAGGCTTTTCCCTCGCTGGGGATCGGGCATTTCATCTGGTACCCCGCCGGCGTGGCCGGCCGTTTCACGGAGAGTTTTCCAGATCTTGTGCGGTTCCTGTCCGCCCGGGGGCAGCCGCTACCGGGCTGGTTGAGCCAGCTGGAGCCGCTGGATGCCCCCTGGCCGGACCGAAATACGTTTCTGGCGGAGCAGGACGGCGAGCGGGCTGAGTCCCTGCGCCGGTTCCTGGCGGATAGCCAGGGACTGCAGGCGGAATTCATGTTCCAGCGGGCAAGACGGGCCCTGGACCGGGTCGTGTCGGCCACAGAAGATGGGCAGCGAGCGGCGATCGAGGCGGATCTTGCCGAACTGGCGAGCACGCCGGGTGGGGTCTACGCGCTGATCGACTACGTCAACTTCAAGGGCGAGGGTCTGGCGGAGGGCGAGCGCTATCAGGGCCAGGGCTGGGGTCTGAAACAGGTTCTGGAAACCATGGCTGAGCAGGACAGCGGCACGGCGCTGCAACGGTTCCGGCAGGCCGCTGCCGAGGTTCTGACCCGGCGGGCCGAAAACGCCAGCCAGGCCATCGAGCGTGAGCGCTGGCTGCCGGGCTGGCTGAAACGGGTGGACACCTACCGGGAGTAGGGTCACTGATCCTGTCCCGCTGATGTTCTGCCGGCAGCCACCGCCCCGGCATGCCGCCGGACCGGGTTCCGGAGTGGCTACTTGAGCCGCTCGGGGAGCTGCTTGCGAAGTTCCCGGGCATCCATGCTGGCCAGGTCCTTGTTGATTTCCTCCACCACAACCGACTTGAGTGCCGGTTTCATCTGGTGACGGAGCTCACCGAGAAATTTCGGCGGCGCCACCACGTAGAGTTTTTCCAGCGAGCCCTCGGCGCGTTCCTTGTCCAGTTTGTCGGTGATGCTGCGGGCAAAGCGCTGGATCTCCACTTCCTTGGGATCACTGGCTTCATCCACCACGCTGCGGCTGTCCTTGGCATGAGAGGTCTGCTCGCCGCGGCTGTCGCTGACCAGCTCGCGAGAGTACATCCGGCCTTCCGGATTGACATCCTCCGCCAGTTCGATGAGTTCACCGGTAGGGCTGTCCACCCGGAAATAACGGGCCTTGCTGGCATCGGCCACGACAACCCGGACATTG
>NZ_JAWVZL010000014.1:0-53469 GCF_033722195.1 Marinobacter sp. | reverse complement strand
GGTGTGGGATAGGCCTTCCAAAACACGCCCGTAAATACGTCCATGTAGGGCTCGATTCGCGCCGTCCATGGCGCTCAACGGTTTTGGAAGGCCTATCCCACACCCTTTGCAATCATCGGTGCCAGCCTCCGTTAGCTTTCGATTTCCAGTGACGTTTATGACCCCAGAACGCCTTGCCCGTATCAAGCAGACCCTGGATCGCCGTCAGCCGGACCTGTCCGTGCTGACCGACCAGGTTCACAAGCCCCGCAATCTGTCCGCCATCCTGCGCTCCTGTGACGCCTTCGGCCTGGCTCATATGCACGTGGTCTGGCCCCGGGAGGGCTTCCGGGCCTTTCGCAAGACCGCCGGCGGCAGCTACAACTGGGTCACCACCCACACCCATCGCACCATGACTGAGGCCACTACCGCGCTGAAAGCGCAGGGCCACAAGCTCTATGCCGCCCAGCTTTCGGAACGGGCCATCGATTACCGGGACGCGGACTTTACGGCGCCCTGCACGGTGATTCTGGGCAACGAGGTGGACGGGGTGAGTCCTGAGGCGGCGGCCGAGGCGGATGAGCACATCGTGATTCCGATGATGGGGATGGTGGAGTCGCTGAACGTCTCGGCGGCCTGTGCGATCATTCTCTCGGAGGCCCAGCGCCAGCGCTCGGAGGCAGGTCTCTACGATCAGCGGCGGTTGCCGGATGAGGATTACCAGCGGCTGCTGTTCTGCTGGTGCAACCCCCAGATCAAGCGCTACTGCGATGACCGAAGGCTGCCGTACCCGCCCTTTGATCCGGAGACCGGGGAGCTGATCGATGGGGTGGCCTGGATGGAGTCGGTGCGACGCCTGCGGCATCCCGATGCCAACTTTGATTTCAGCGACTGAGTGATTTCCGCCGCTGGGTCCCGCGACGCTATTCGCTGTCGCGGGTTTCCAGGTAGCGCTGCAGCTGTTCCCGCAGGGCCTTGGGCAGGCGGGTGATGGTGAGGGCGTCCTTGTCCCGGTCGTAATAGATCGCCTGGTTCACCAGGTCCGAGGAGAAGGAGACGCTCATGCCACCCCCGGAGCCGGCGATGCGTACGAGTTTCTTGACCTTACGGTGGTCCGGGTGCAGGACGGTGTCCTCGGGCAATTCCTGGTGCTGGGCGGCGAACTGCTTGAAGCGCTCGGGCCGGTCTTCATCCAGATACCCCGAGAGCGCTTCCAGGGCCACCGGTTCCCCCAGGGCATGCTGTTCCTTGCAGAATTCGTAGGCGCGGTGGCGGACCTTGCCGGCGTCCTCCGGTTCGGAGGTCTTGGCGAAGGCCTCGACGGCGTCCAGGAAGGTGAGGGTTTCCTTTTCCACGTCCACCTGGTTGGTGAAGCCGGCCAGCTTGATGAACAGCTCACCGATTTCGCCGGTACCGCGGGCATGCACTAGGGTCAGGTAGTTCTGCGCCGGGGTGTCTCCCAGCCAGTCGTCCAGCTCCACCCTCAAAGCCAGGTTCAGCCGTGACAGGCTGAGGACGTCGGTGGCGTCCAGGGCCTGATCCTGGTCGAAGCGCAGGGCACTGTCGCTCTCAAGGATCAGCAGATAGACCACGTCGCTGTCGGCCAGGGCTTCGTGTACCAGCATCAGGTGGCCCTGGTGCTCTTCCTGGCTGGCATTGAGCAGCTCCTGCCACTGGCCGAACACCCGCTCGGTCAGGGAGGCGAAACTCTGCCGGTCCGCCAGGTAGTCCTTCAGCCAGGCGCTGAAAGGCTGCTCTCCGATGTCTTCGGAGAAGCGGCCGTATTTCTTGCCGGGCTTGGCGTTGAACAGGCGCTTCATCTGTTTGTGGAGCGCCTCGTAGTCGCCGCCGGGCTCCGCCAGGGCGGCGCCGGCTTTGACCCGGGCCGGCTGGCCCGGTTGCATCTGGCTGGCGAACAGCGTCCGCAGTTGCTTTATGGCCATGGTTTAGATGCGCTTGTCCCGGTTCAGGGTCTGGACCAGATCGTGAGCGATCTTGACGACGTCCTGCTCGGCGTTCGCCTCGGCATTGGCGCTGGCCACGTCGGAGCCGATGTTGACGGCGATGGCAATCAGGCCGTGGGCCGTCAGCAGCTGGGCGGCGCGGCGGCGGTCATCGGCCTGGCCGGCATTGTCCTCATTGAGCACCACTGACGTTTTGCCCAGGTCGAACAGCGCGCGCTCCAGGGCGACCGCCAATTCTTCAGCACCCGTACCGGTGCAGCCGATAATCAGCGGCTTCTGCGCCAGCCGGCGGCTGCGTTCTTCGCTGGAGACCGGCTCCAGGGTGTCCTTGCCGGCGTCCGCCAGGCCGCTGATCATGCCCGCGCCCACGGTCACGTTGGTGAGCCGGTCGATGACGATGAAGCCCCCGGTGGCGCGGTTGCGCGGGTAGGGGTCAAAGGCCACCGGCTGGCTCAGGGTGAGTTCGCACAGGCCGATCTCATTGAGCTGCAGGGCACTGACGTCGGCCTGCTGTTCCAGGGTGTTGACGTCGGTGCGGTAGGCGATGCGGCGCACCGAGCCCGAGGTGAAGGTGGGGCCCAGCTTGATGTCGTACAGCCGGCCGGTTTCCAGCGGCTTGTCGGTCATCCACACCACGTTGGCGTTGAAACGGTTGCTGACCAGCGGCTCGTCCTCGGGCTTGACCAGCATGTCGCCGCGGCTGACGTCGATCTCGTCGTTCAGGGTCAGGGTGACGGCCTGGTCGATGTAGGCCTCTTCCAGCTTGCCTTCAAAAGTGACGATTTCCTTGACCGTGCTGGTACGCCGGGACGGCAGCGCCATCACCGCGTCGCCCGGGCGGATCACGCCGGAGGCAATGGTGCCGCAGAAGCCCCGGAAATTCAGGTTGGGGCGGTTGACGTACTGCACCGGGAAGCGGAAATGCTCCAGGTTCTTGTCCCGCGCCACTTCCACGGTTTCCAGGATTTCCATCATGGGCTGGCCGGTGAACCAGGGGGTGTTCTCGCTCCGGTTCACCACGTTGTCGCCTTCCAGTGCCGAGATGGGCACGAAACGGATGTCCCGCAGCCCCAGCTTGTCGGCAAACGCCAGGTAATCCTTCTTGATCTGCTCGAAGCGCTCCTCGCTGAAGTCCACCAGGTCCATCTTGTTGATCGCCACGATAACGTGGCGGATGCCCAGCAGGGAGGCAATGAACGAATGCCGGCGGGTCTGGGTCAGCACGCCGTGGCGGGCATCGATCATCATTATGGCCAGCTGCGCGGTGGAGGCGCCGGTGGCCATGTTGCGGGTGTACTGCTCGTGGCCCGGGGTGTCGGCGATGATGAACTTACGCTTGTCGGTGGAGAAGTAGCGGTAGGCCACATCAATGGTGATGCCCTGTTCCCGCTCCGCCTGCAGGCCGTCCACCAGCAGCGCCAGGTCCAGCTTCTCACCGGTGGTGCCCAGCTTGGCGCTGTCGGTCTTGAGGCTGGCCATGTGATCTTCGTAGATCATCTTGGTGTCGTGCAGCAGGCGCCCGATCAGGGTGCTCTTGCCATCGTCGACGCTGCCACAGGTCAGCAGGCGCAGCAGTTCCTTGTCCTCATGCTGCTTGAGGTAGGCGGTAATATCTTCGGCAATCAGGTCTGACTGGTGAGACATCTTTGCAACCCTTGCGAAATCGGGGTCAGAGGAAAACGTCGTCTGGCCCCGTTAAAACGGTAAAGTCAGAGTCGGAAGAGGTTCTCTCCCGACCCCAGGTTCAGATCAGAAGTACCCTTCGCGCTTCTTCTGCTCCATGGAGCCGGCGGAATCGTGGTCGATGACCCGGCCCTGGCGCTCGGAGCTCTTTGCCAGCAGCATCTCCTGGATGATGTCGGTGAGGGTGTCGGCCTCGGACTCGATGGCGCCGGTGAGCGGATAGCAGCCCAGGGTCCGGAAGCGCACCGATTTCATCATCGGCTTCTCGCCTTCTTTCAGGGGCATGCGGTCGTCGTCCACCATGATCAGGGTGCCGTCCCGCTCAACCACCGGGCGCTTGGCGGCGTAGTACAGCGGCACGATCTCGATGTTCTCCAGGTAGATGTATTGCCAGATGTCCAGTTCGGTCCAGTTGGACAGCGGGAATACCCGGATGCTCTCGCCCTTGTTGATCTTGCCGTTGTAGGTGTTCCAGAGCTCCGGACGCTGGTTCTTGGGATCCCAGCGGTGATACTGGTCCCGGAAGGAGTAGACCCGTTCCTTGGCGCGGGACTTCTCCTCGTCGCGGCGGGCGCCCCCGAAGGCGGCATCGAACTTGTACTTGTTCAGGGCCTGCTTGAGGGACTGGGTCTTCATGATGTCGGTGTGCTTGGCGCTGCCGTGGGTGAACGGCCCCACGCCCTGGTCAACACCTTCCTGATTGATGTGCACCAGCAGATCCAGGCCGTATTTCTTGGCCGTCTCTTCCCGGAACTTGATCATTTCCTTGAATTTCCAGGTGGTGTCCACGTGCAGCAGCGGGAACGGCAGCTTACCCGGGTAGAAGGCCTTGCGGGCCAGGTGCAGCATCACCGAGGAGTCCTTGCCGATGGAGTAGAGCATCACCGGGTTGTCGAACTCGGCCGCCACTTCCCGGATGATGTGGATGCTTTCCGCTTCCAGCTGTTTGAGGTGCGTCAGGTTATAGGTGGTCATCGTATCCTGTTACCGCTTGCCATGTGCCCGTGGTCTGGCGTCAGAAGGGGCGGCCCCGGTCAGGGGCGTGATACCGACTTCGGACGAATTTGAGGTGAGCTACTATAACAGAGGGGCGGAGTGCATAAGAAGGCGATGCGCTAGAGTTTGGCGCTATAACAATATGCCAACCCCACCCGGGAGGCGGGGTGAATCAGAAGGAGCGGCCCAGCTGT
This sequence comes from Marinobacter sp., assembly GCF_033722195.1. Classification (GTDB taxonomy): domain Bacteria; phylum Pseudomonadota; class Gammaproteobacteria; order Pseudomonadales; family Oleiphilaceae; genus Marinobacter. The sequence continues at coordinate 48,653 of NZ_JAWVZL010000014.1, read as the reverse complement.
CGGCTGACGTACTGGTTGACGTAGTCGTGGCCGTTGTCCGCGAAGCGGCTGAACCGGATGCCCACGTGGAAGGTGTCCCGGGAGACCCGGCGCAGGTGCACAACCAGCCCCTCGGCATAGACATCAACATTCTGGGACGCCACCACGGGCAGGGAGAAGTCGGTGGCCACCTCGATGAACTCGCCGGGCGCCGGCGAGCGCAGGCCGGGGACCAGGTCCTTCACGGTGGCGCTGTCGCAGGCCACCATCATGCCCGCGCGGGACAGGTTGGTGCACTGGCAGGTGATGTCCGGCCCATCGGGGCGGCTGACGGTGACCTCAAGGGCGGCTTCCACCCGCTGTTGGTCCCGAAGATTCGGTTTCGAGGACACTGGTTTCATGGTCACCCACCGTGGTCCGGAGGACGCAGTGTTATGAGTCGGTTGCCGGGGGGCCGTGTCAGCCTTGAGCATCGTCAGAGCAGCCTTGCTGGTGGTGCGGGTTTTCCCGGAAATTGCTTTACCCATAATCAACTCAATGTTTACCGCGGGAGCCCCGTTCCTGGCGCGTTGCAGTACGCCCGAAAGCGTGGCACCGGCGTCGAAGGCTCTCCTAAAGGGGCGTCATTTTACAGACAGTTTACAGTCTGTCGCTAACCGACTGAAAGCTTAGCTGTTTGTTAAATGAACAGCAAGAAACCTGTCGCCCGGACAGGCGGGTTTGTGGTTTTGGTCCCAGTTTCGGGGGTTAGACGGGTTGATCGAACCTTTGTGCGGGTGGCTCCGGTCGCTTGCCGGCATGCCACGTACGTGCCCATTCCAGGGCGACCTCCACCGGTGCCGGCTTCATATAGTGATAGCCCTGGCCCAAATCGCATCCCAGGCAGATTAGGTCAGCGGCCAGTTCCTCTGATTCTATTCCCTCCGCCACAACCCTTCGCCCGAAGCCTTGGGCCATATTGATGATGGAGGACACCAGCCGGCGGTCCTCTATGGTGCTGAGCATGTCGGTCACGAAGGTTCGATCGATCTTTATTTCTTCCACCGGCAGCTTGCGAAAATAACTTAATGAAGAAAAGCCAGTGCCGAAATCATCGAGAGAGAAGGAAACCCCCAGCTTCTTCACGTCTTCAATGATATTTACTGCCCGACAGAGATCGTCAATAGCGGTGGACTCGACGATCTCGAGGATCAGGTTGCGCCGGACCCTGTTCGAGCAGGGAGTAAGCTGTTTGGTCAGAGTGACCACAAAACTGTCCGACAAAAAATGGCGAGGTGAGATGTTGATACTCAGGCAGTAATCCAGTCCCTGCGCCTCAAACGTTTGCAGAATGATAATGGCCTGGCCAAGAACATACTCGCCCAGCCAGGTCTCATCCTCCAGGGTGTCGAGAGCGGGAAGGAACTGGTCTGGAGTCAGGAGGCCGCGCAGTGGATGGTGCCAGCGGATCAGGGCCTCGAAGCCTTCGACTTTCCGGTTACAGAGCTGTACTTTTGGTTGCAGGAAAAGTTCAAGCTGCTGTGTTTTGAGGCCGGCTCGAAGCTCGTCCAGTATTTGTAATCGCTCTTGCCGGGAGTGGTGCATGGCGAGATCGAAAATTACATAACAGTTTCGCCCGGCCTCTTTCGCGGCGTACATTGCCTGATCCGCGTGCCTGATCAGAATGTCGCGGTCTGAGTGGTCCTGTGGAAACCGGGTGACGCCCATGCTGCCTGAGAGCCTCAACAGCCTGCCCTCGTGACTTATGGGTCTGGCGAGTGCGTCCACGAGGCGCTGATAGACCCGGTCTGACTCCACATTCCTGAGCACTGCAATGAATTCGTCGCCGCTCAGCCTGGCAATGATGTCGCCTTCGCGAACGAGTCTTCCAAGCCTTCGCCCGATATGCGCCAGTACCGCATCCCCGACGGTGTGACCATAGCGGTCGTTAACCTCTTTGAATCCGTCGAGGTCAATGAAGCAGATGGAAAGCTGATGGCCGAGGCACTCGGCTTCCTGCAATGCTCTGTCCAGCAGATCGTTGAGCAGCCGCCGATTGGGTAACTCGGTGAGGCTGTCATAGTTGGCCGCGTGCTCTATGACAGCTCTTGTCTGGGCGCGCTCAAGATGGAGGCGTTGACGCTCCATCAACACACCCACGGTCCGGCACAGTGGTTCAAGGCTGCGGCCGAACGCTTCACTGTATCCGCCCGCCCGGTTTGCCAGGCCGATGATGCCCACAATGTCGGTGCCGACAACGACTGGCATACCCAGATAGGTTCGAAGTGGGGGATGACCCTCAGGCGTGCCCCCGCTGCGTGGGTCTGCGCCCAGATCGTTTGACACCACAACCCCGCTCGAGAGGATCGTCTGGCCGAGAAGGTTATCCAGGTCTTCGAAGATCATGCCGTCGCCGTCGTTCTGGCGATATCTGTCGTCGGTTTCCTTGTTCCAGGCCAGATTTGTGATGGCCCGCATCCGAAGAAACGGGCGCCCGTCAGGCTGGTGCTTGAGTTCGCCGATCAGGCCAAATGGGCTCTCTGTGAGTTTCAGCAGATCTTCCAGCAAAACGGTGAAAGCGGCGCGGTCGCTTTCGGTAGTCAGAAAGATATTCTGGGCGCGAGCGATCGTCTGGCTGAGTGATGCCACGTCCACACCGTCCTCAGGCGCCCGCAAGCGGCGGTCGCTCTCTAGCTCCCGCTCCACCATCTCTGCCATCAGTTTGAGGGCGTCCAGTTCCTCGGGGCTAAACGGCCGGGGCTCGTCATGGAGGAGGCAGAGTGCGCCGACCTTGAATCCGGTAGGTTCTCTAATCGGATAGCCGGCGTAGAAACGAATGCCAGGGTCGGCCGTAACCAGCGGATTGTCGGCAAATCGAAGGTCTGTGGAGAGGTCATTCACTACCAGCGCATCATCCTGGCGGATGGTGTGGTCACAGAAGGCCCAGCGTCGGTCTATATCCTCGACGTCTGCTCCGCAGCAGGACTTGCACCATAGCCGATGCTCGTCAATAAAGTTTAGCAGTGCCGCTTCCACGCCAAAGTGGAGCTTTGCCAGCCGGGTAATGCGGTCGAAACGGGGCTCGACCGGCGAGCCCAGTATTTCCATCTCATACAATGCATTGAGGCGAAGCGCCTCGTAATTACGACTCTGTGACATGCTGATCAACCAACCCCATGCGGGGCCCGTGGCCGATTAAACGCCTGCCGCAGCAGGCTTATTTGAACCTGACAACGAGTTCGTGCATGTCCTTTGCAGTCTGTCCCAACCTTTGTACGCTATCGGCCGACTCCTGGCCTTTGCCGAGATTCTTCTGGGCAAGCATCGAGATGGTTTCCACCTGTTCGTTGATCTGGTCGGACACCTGAGCCTGCTCTTCCACCGCCGCAGCCATCTGCATGGCCATCTCGGCAATATTAGCCACAGCATCAGTGATACTGGCAAGGGTTTCTTCCGCTTCGAACACTTTACCCAAACCCTGCTCGGCCTCTTTGGCGCCGGCCTGGGCCACCGCAACCGATTCCCGGGAGCGGCTGGTCAGGGCGTCCACGATCTCGTGGATCTGGCCGGTGGACTCCTGGGTCCGGCGCGCCAGGGAGCGTACCTCCTCGGCCACCACGGCGAAGCCGCGGCCATGTTCGCCGGCCCGGGCCGCTTCAATGGCCGCGTTCAGCGCCAGCAGGTTGGTCTGGTCGGCAATCTGGGTGATGGTTTCCGCCGCCGAAGCAATGCGCTGGGTCTGCTCGGACACCACGCTGACGGTCTTGCTGATCTGGTCCACCGTGCCCTTGAGCTGCTCGATGGCCTTGCGGGTTGAAGAGATAACGGCCTTTCCGTTGATGGAAAGCTGCCGGCTCTCATCGGCCTGATCCGCGGTCACCTGAACATTTTTTGCCACTTCACCAATGGTGGTGGACATTTCATGCACCGCCGCCGCCACCTGCTCGATTTCGCCCTGCTGCTTGACCAGTGACTGCTGGGCCTCGTGGGTGATATTGAGGCCATTCATGGATTCGGTGGCCACGTCGGAGGCCGAATCCTCGAGCCGGGTCAGCACCGTATCCAGATGAGAGTGTTGGGCCATAATGGCCACTTTGATACGACCGAGTTCGAGATCGTCGTCGGTGTAGGTTTTTGCAGCCAGGTCTGAGGAAAAGTTGTTTTCCAGAAGTTTGCTGATGGAAATTAGTACATGCTTGTGAGCAAGCTGGGTCCAGACGGCATAGGTCAGGATACTGGCCACCAGGATGACTTTTGACACACCCGGAAAGCCGGTCAGAAACAGGCCGCCGGCGACCAAGAGCGCGATCGCCAGAAAAACGTTTCGCCAGGAGAGCAAGTCGGTCAACTTGCGTCCAGTCTTGCCTGCGTTCACCTGTCGGTAATAGCGGTCCGCCCGCGCCACATCCTCCCGGGAAGGGCAGGAACGCACGGACTCATAGCCGACCACGTGGCCCTGCTCGGTGATGGGCGTCACATAGGCATTGACCCAGTAGTAATCCCCGGTTTTGGTGCGGTTCTTTACCAGGCCCATCCAGGGCTTGCCGGCCTTGAGATGATTCCACATGGACTCGTAGGCGGCCGGCGGCATGTCCGGATGGCGGACGATGTTGTGGGGCTGGCCCAGCAGCTCTTCACGGGTGAAACCACTGATTTCAACAAAGGCATCGTTGCAGTGTTTGATCTTGCCTTTGAGGTCGGTGGAGGAAATCAGTTTCTGGTGTGGCGGAAACGTACGTTCGTGGTCGGTGACTGGAAGGTTCTTGCGCATGAATTCAGCTCGCCTTAGAGCAAAGGGCCGGTAACTGCGTGCCTCTTTTTTTGTTCAGTAAGGCTTTGCAGACACTGCCGGATTTTAACAAGCTCTCTCTCCCGGCAATGCTGAACCACAATGCCGGAAGTACTAAGGCGAAGAGTAAATCAGCACCCTGGAATAGGACAGGGGCTGCAAATAGGTAGAAATCGCACATTTTTAAAATATGCTTTAAAAACAGTTTTTAAGCATGTAATAAGCATCTTATTAAATTGTGAATAATCGTAACCAGTCAGTGTCTTATGGGCGCCGCGCGCGGTTTCTTGTCAGCTTGGGCCATCAAGCGAGATGTATAGCAGATATTACTGAGGCATCTTGCCGGGCGGCCCACTGCTCATGGCCTGCCCGAGCATGGTAGACTGCGCGCTTTCTAGAGCCTTGCGCGGAATCGAAGACCATGACAGAAACCAAATCCTCCACCGTCAGCCAGTCATCAGGGCGCGTCGGCATGATCAGCCTGGGCTGCCCCAAGGCCCTGGTAGACTCGGAGCGAATCCTCACCCAGCTTCGCCTGGACGGCTACGAGGTGGTGCCCACTTACACCGACGCGGACGTGGTGGTGGTCAATACCTGTGGTTTCATCGATGCCGCCAAGCAGGAGTCCCTGGACGCCATCGGCGAGGCCCTGTCTGAGAATGGCCGGGTCATCGTTACCGGCTGCATGGGCGTCGAAGCGGACCGTATCCGCGAGACCCATCCCGGCGTGCTGGCGGTGTCCGGCCCCCATGCCTATGAGGAAGTGGTTGGTGCGGTGCACCAGCATGTTCCGCCGAAGAAAAGCCACGATCCCTTTATCGACCTGGTGCCGCCCCAGGGCATCAAACTGACTCCCCGGCACTATGCCTACCTGAAGATATCCGAGGGCTGCAATCACCGCTGCACTTTCTGCATCATTCCCTCCATGCGGGGCGACCTGGTAAGCCGCCCGGTAGGCGATGTCATGGACGAGGCCCAGCGCCTGGTGGATGCCGGCGTCAAGGAGTTGCTGGTGATCTCCCAGGACACCAGCGCCTACGGTGTCGACGTGAAATACCGCACCGGCTTCTGGCAGGGCCGTCCGCTCAAGACAAAAATGCAGGCGCTTTGCGAGGCGCTGGGGTCGCTGGGGGTGTGGGTCCGGCTGCACTACGTCTACCCCTATCCCCACGTGGATGACGTGATTCCGCTGATGGCAGAAGGCAAGGTCCTGCCCTACCTGGACATTCCCTTCCAGCACGCCAGCCCGCGGGTTCTCAAGGCCATGAAGCGGCCAGCCCACGACAGCAAGACCCTCGAGAGGATCCGTCGCTGGCGGGAGATCTGCCCGGAGCTGACTATTCGTTCCACCTTTATTGTGGGTTTCCCCGGCGAGACCGAGGAAGATTTCCAGTACCTGCTGGACTGGCTCGATGAGGCCCAGCTGGACCGTGTCGGTGCCTTCAAGTACAGCGCGGTCGAGGGTGCCCGTGCCAATGAGCTGGAAGGTGCGGTGCCGGAGGAAATGAAAGAGGAGCGCCTGGCGCGGTTTATGGCGAAACAGGCGGAGATCAGCGCGGCGCGGCTGCAGGCCAAGATCGGCAAGACCATCGAGGTGTTGATTGATGAAGTCGACGAGGAGGGGGCCATCGGCCGCTCCAAGGCGGATGCGCCTGAGATCGACGGCATGGTTTATCTGAATGACGAAACCGACCTGGTGCCGGGGCAGATCGTGACGGTGGTGGTGGAGCATGCCGATGAGCATGATCTTTGGGCGGTTCTGGCCTAGTACCGACTGTTACCCCGGGGCAGTGCTGCGGCGTGGTACGGTTTAGAAAAAAACTGCGGGAAACTTCGGGTCTCGTGGAGGCCTGAGGTGGGGACCCCCTTCCAAAACACGCTCCTTGCGGCACATCCCTGTGACGCTTGGGCTCCGCCATCCCTGGCTCCGCACAGTTTTGGAAGGGGGTCCCCACCCCAGGCCTGCCCAGCCTGGGAGTTATGCCAAGCAAAAACAGCCGATCAGATGTGGATCGTTGCGTCGGCGATCTCTCCGTAAGTTCGTGCGATGTGGTGGGGTACCCCTTCCCAAAAACGTAGAGCGCCAGGGATGGCGCGACCGAGCCCTACATGGACGTATTTACGGGCGTTTTTTGGGAAGGGGTACCCCATTGCAGCGCCGGCTCCCAATTTCCAGGCTGGGCATCAGCCCGAGCCGAGGCCACTCCTAAGTCAGCCTTCCAGCTTCTTCTTCAATAATTCGTTGAACACCTTCGGGTTGCCCTGGCCTCTGGAGGCCTTCATCAGGGGCCCCATGAAGCCGCCCATCAGTTTCTTGCGCTTCTTCTCGTCGGCTTCCTGGTACTGGGCGATCTGCTCGCCCATGCCAGCAAGAACCTCATCCACGATTTGCTCCAGGGCCGCGGTATCGGAGACCTGCTTCAGGCCCTTGGTCTCGATGAGGGCGTCCACGTCGTCGCCTTCGCCTTCCCAAAGGCCCTCGAAGACCTTCTTCGCCCCGGTGGAGGAAATGGTGCCGTCGCTGATGCGCAGGATCAGGGCGCCCAGCTGGCGACCGGTCACCGGGCAATCGGTAATGTTCCTGCCCTCGGCGTTCAGGCGCGCGGTGAGTTCGCCCAGGATCCAGTTGGCTGCCAATTTGGCGTCCTTGCCGTGTTCGACGGTTTCCTCGAACAGCCAGGCCATCTGGGAATTGCTGGCCAGCTGGCTGGCGTCGTAGTCGGTGAGGCCGTAGTCGGACTGGAAGCGGGCCTTGCGGGCGTCCGGCAGCTCCGGCAGGCTGCGGCGTACTTCCTCGATGAAGTCGTCGGCGATCACCACCGGCAGCAGGTCCGGGCAGGGGAAGTAACGGTAGTCGTTGGCTTCCTCCTTGGTGCGCATGGAGCGGGAGGTGTTGGTGTCGCCGTTGTAGAGCCGGGTCTCCTGCACGATGGTGCCGCCGTCCATCAGCACGTCGATCTGACGATCCACCTCCTGGTGGATGGCCTGCTCCATGAACCGGAAGGAATTCAGGTTCTTGGTCTCGGTCCGGGTGCCCAGCTTTTCCTCGCCCATGGGACGCACCGACACGTTGACGTCAAAGCGCATGGAGCCCTGGGACATGTCGCCGTCGCAGATGCCCAGGGAGGTGACGATGCCGTGCAGTTTGCGGGCGAAGGCCACGGCTTCTTCCGAGCTGCGCATGTCCGGCTCGGTGACGATCTCGATCAGCGGCGTGCCGGCCCGATTGAGGTCGATGCCGGACATGCCATGGTAGTCCTCGTGCAGGGACTTGCCGGCGTCCTCTTCCAGATGGGCGTGGTGGATGCGCACCCGCTTGCTGGTGCCGTCTTCCAGCTCGATGTCCACATGGCCGCGGCCGACGATGGGCTGGGCCAGCTGGGTGGTCTGGTAGCCCTTGGGCAGGTCCGGGTAGAAGTAGTTCTTGCGCTCGAACACCGAGCGCCGGGCGATTTCGGCATCGATCGCCAGGCCAAACATCACCGCGTAGCGGAAGGCCTGCTCGTTGGCCACCGGCAGAGTACCCGGCATGGCCAGGTCGACGGCGCTGGCCTGGGTGTTGGGCTCAGCGCCGTAGGCGGTGCTGGTGCCGGAGAAGATCTTGGTCTGGGTGGCGAGCTGAACATGGATTTCCAGCCCGATCACAACGTCCCATTGCATGCTCTGTATCCTCCTGGTGGGGCGAGCGGCTAGCCGGCCGCCCCGATGAACCGGTTGTGAACTGCCTCAGCCTTCGGGTGCCAGCCTGTGCCAGTCGGTGGCCTGCTGGAACTGGTGGGCGGCGTTGAGCAGCCGGGCCTCGTCAAAGTAGTTGCCGATGATCTGCAGCCCCACCGGCATGCCGTCCACCTGGCCGGCGGGCAGCGACATGGCCGGCAGGCCCGCCAGGTTGGTGGAGATGGTGAAGATGTCTTCCAGGTACATGGTGACCGGGTCGTCGGTCTTCTCGCCCTTGACGAACGCTGGTGATGGCGTGGTGGGGCTCATGATGACGTCCACTTCCCTGAAGGCATCGATGAAGTCCTGCTGGATCAGCCGGCGCACTTTCTGGGCCTTGAGGTAATAGGCGTCGTAGTAGCCGGCGGAGAGGGCGTAGGTGCCCACCAGTATGCGGCGCTTCACCTCGCTGCCAAAACCTTCGGCCCGGGTGCGGGTGTACATGTCCAGCAGGTCCTTGGGGTTATCGCAGCGGTAGCCGTAACGCACGCCGTCGAACCGGGACAGGTTGGCGGAGGCCTCCGCCGGGGCAATCACGTAATAAGCGGCAATGGCCAGGTTGGCGTGGGGCAGGGAGATGTCCTTCACCGTGGCGCCCAGGGCCTCGTATTCCCTGATCGCATCCCGGACCGCTTTCTCCATGGCCGGGTCCAGCTGCTCGGTGAAGTACTCCTTCGGCAGGCCGATGCGCAGGCCTTTCAACGGCTCGTTCAGGCTGGCGGTGTAGTCCGGCACTTCCCGGTCGAGGCTGGTGGAATCTCTGGGGTCGAAGCCGGCCATGACGTTGAGCATCAGGGCGTTGTCCTCGGCGCTGCGGGCCATGGTGCCGCCCTGGTCCAGGCTGGAGGCGAAGGCGATCATGCCGTAGCGGGACACCCGGCCGTAGGTGGGCTTGAGGCCGGTGATGCCGCACATGGCCGCCGGCTGGCGGATGGAGCCGCCGGTGTCGGTGGCGGTGGCGGCCGGCACCAGGCGGGCGGCCACGGCGGCGGCGGAACCGCCGGAGGAGCCGCCCGGTACCCGGTTCTCACCCCACGGATTGGTGGTGGCGCCGAAGTAGCTGGACTCGGTGGAGGAGCCCATGGCGAACTCATCCATGTTGGTCTTGCCCAGGCAGACCGCGCCGGCATCCCGGAAACGCTGACTCACGGTGGCGTTATAGGGCGGTACGAAGTTCTCCAGCATCCGCGAGCCGCAGGTGGTGCGGACACCCTCGGTGCAGAAGATGTCCTTGTGGGCAAAGGGGATGCCGGTCCAGGGGGTGGCGTCACCGCGCTGGCGGCGCTCGTCGGCAGCCCGGGCATCGGCGAGGGCCTGGTCGGCGGTCACGGTAATGAAACTGTTGAGCTCGCCGTCCCGGGCTTCGATCCGGTCGAGGAAATGCTGGGTCAGCTCTACGCTGGACACCCGGCCCTCGGCCAGGTCGCGGGACAGTTCGGCTACGGTCTTGTCGTGCATGGAGGGCTTCCTGGAAAGTGTCCTGAATGCTGAAAAGGGATCGCGTTACTCGATCACCCTGGGGACCAGGTAAAGGCCATCTTCGGTGGCCGGGGCGATGGCCTGGAAGGCCTCCCGCTGGCTGGTCTCGGTGATGGTGTCCGGGCGCAGCCGCTGGACCGCGTCCAGCGGATGGGCCATGGGCTCGGTCTGACTGGTGTCGGCAACCTGGAGCTGGTCCACCAGCAGCAGGATATTGCCCAGGTCCTTTTCCAGCGCGGTCACCTGTTCATCATCAACGCGGATTCGCGCAAGAACGGCGACTTTTTCGATGTCATCACGGGAAATTGCCACGACTTGCCTCCCAGATATATGAAATAACCGTAACCGCCGGAGTCATGGCCGACCCCGGCGTGGCGGTGACTCGGGCCACCGGCTCCACGGATGGTACGAAAGCAGGCCGGTATGGTAACAGATTCACCTCTGTTCGGGAGGGGTAATCGCCTGATCTGGCAGCGGTCGGGGCCTGATCGTGCCTTGCCTGTGGGGGTGCTCGCTGCTAAAGTTGCCGCAACCATTCCCCGACTGCTTTTCTCAGGTTGAAATAACACGAATGTTCATCAAACGAATCCGAGGTCTTTTCTCCAGCGATCTGTCTATCGATCTGGGTACGGCAAACACGCTGATCTATGTCCGGGGCCGTGGCATTGTCCTGAACGAGCCGTCCGTGGTGGCGATCCGTTCCACCAATTCCCAGAAGACCGTAGCCGCCGTGGGTGGGGAAGCCAAGCGGATGCTGGGTCGTACGCCCGGTAACATCACCGCGATCCGCCCCCTGAAGGACGGCGTGATTGCGGACTTCGTGGTCACCGAGAAAATGCTCCAGCACTTTATTCACAAGGTGCATGAGAACAGCTTCATTACCCCCAGCCCCCGGGTGCTGGTGTGTGTGCCCAGCAAATCCACCCAGGTGGAGCGCAAGGCCATCCGGGAATCGGCCCTGGGTGCCGGTGCCCGCGAGGTGTTCCTGATCGAGGAGCCCATGGCCGCGGCCATCGGTGCCGGTCTGCCGGTGGAGGAGGCCAGCGGCTCGATGATTGTTGATATCGGTGGCGGTACCACCGAGATTGCCATCATCTCCCTGAACGGTATTGTCTATGCCGAGTCGGTGCGGGTTGGCGGTGACAAGTTCGACGAGGCCATCGTCACCTACGTGCGCCGCAACTACGGCAGCCTGATCGGTGACTCCACCGCCGAGCGCATCAAGCACGAAATCGGCTGCGCCTATGAGGGCGTGGAGATCCGCGAGATAGACGTTCGTGGTCGCAACCTGGCCGAGGGCGTGCCCCGGGCCTTCACCCTGAACAGCGAAGAGATTCTCGACGCCCTGCAGGAATCCCTCGCGCAGATCGTCCAGACCGTCAAGAGCGCGCTGGAGCAGTCACCGCCGGAGCTGGCGTCCGACATCGCCGAGCGCGGCATCGTGCTGACCGGTGGTGGCGCCCTGCTGCGGGGTCTCGACAAGCTGCTGAGCGAAGAGACCGGCCTGCCGGTCATCATTGCTGAAGATCCGCTCACCTGCGTTGCGCGCGGGGGTGGTAAAGCCCTGGAAGTCATCGACCGCGGTGGCATTGGTATGTTTTCCCAGGAGGGCTGAGTGTGGTGGCAACACCGGCCAGCCTGATGTTTGACCGGAGACAACCGCCGCCTGTGGCCAGGAACCCGATAGGGACCCTGGGTCGCGGCGGCGGTTTTTGCTTGCGGTGCCCGGAGGTGGGCCATTAAGACCATCTTCGTCCAGGGCCCAATCCCTGCCTTTCGACTGATCCTGGTGATTTTGCTGTCGGCGGCTCTGATCGTGGCGGATGCCCGTTTCCAGAAGCTCGAGAATGTCCGCAGTGTGCTGGGCACCGGCCTGGCGCCGGTGGTCTGGTTGGGCAACGCCCCGGACCAGCTCGGCGACTGGATTGCCAGCCTGTTCACCTCCCGTGACGACCTGCAGGAAATCAATGAAGAGCTGGAGGCCCGGCTTCTGATCCTCGAACGCCGGGCGCTGAAATATGCGGCCCTGGCCCAGGAGAACAACGAACTGCGCCGCCGGCTCAATGCGGCGGCCGCGGTGGACGACCGGGTGATCCTGGCGGAAATCGTCGGGGTGTCGCCGGATCCTTTCTCCCACGAGGTCATCATCAACAAGGGCAGCCGTCACGGCGTCACCGTGGGCCAGGCAATCCTGGATGCGGACGGTCTGATGGGCCAGGTGCGCCACACCAGCAGCTTCACCTCCCGGGTGCTGCTGGTGTCCGACAGCAGTCACGCGGTGCCGGTGGAGGTCAACCGCAACGGCCTGCGGGCAGTGCTGCTGGGCAACGGCAAGACCGATCGCCTGGAGTTGGTGCACGTGCCAGACACCGCCGATATCCGCGAAGGCGACATGCTCATCAGTTCCGGCCTGGGCGGCCGCTTTCCCCGGGGCTATCCGGTGGCGGAGGTGGTGTCCATTACCAAGGAGCCAGGGGAGCCGTTCATGCAGATCGAGGCCAGACCGCTGGCGCGACTGAACCGCAGCCACATGGTGCTGGTGGTGTTCCAGGGCGCGCAGGAGCCGCTTGAGGACGAGGCCGTCGAGACCCCGCCGGACACCGGGGAGGCGCCCTGATGCTGTCGGTCATCAGCTATCCGGTCTTTGCCCTCAGCATCCTGCTGTCGCTTGTGCTCAGCATTTCACTGTTTCCGGTCAATTACCTGGAGTTCCGGCCCGAGTGGCTGGGCCTGATGGTGTTCTACTGGACCTTCCGGGCGCCGGCGCAGTTTGGCATCCTGCTGGCCTGGTGCCTGGGTCTGCTGCTGGATGTGCTGGAAGCAACGCCGCTGGGGGTCAACGCCCTTGCCATGGCGCTGGTGGCCTTCCTGGTACTGACCATCCACCAGCGCCTGCGGATGTTCCCGCTGCCGCAGCAGTGCCTGATGGTGTTTTTGCTGCTGGGTATCAACCAGATGCTGGTGCACTTCATCAAGCAGCTGCTGGGGGCGGACAACGCCGGCTTCGGTTATCTCTGGCCGGCCCTCACCAGCGCCCTGATCTGGCCGGTGGTCTGTGTGCTGCTGGACAACCTGAACCGGAAACTGGGGTAGGATAGCCCGTGCGACCCATCATCCTTGCCTCCGCTTCGCCGCGCCGGGCCGAACTGCTCAGCCAGATCGGCCTGCCGTTTACCGTGGCGCCGGTGGATATCGACGAAACACCCGGTGCCGACGAGCTGCCGGCGCATTATGTGGAGCGCCTGGCCCGGCAGAAGGCCGCCGCCGGTCTGGCGCACGCCGCCAGCCCCGACAGCCTGGTGCTGGGCTCGGACACGACCGTGGTGTGCGACGAGCGCATTCTGGCCAAGCCCGCCACTGTGGAGGAGGCGGCCGCCATGCTGGCGTCCCTCTCCGGCCGCAGTCACCGGGTGATGACCGCGGTTGCCCTGGCCGGAGAGCACGGCTGTTACGCCCGCCTGGTCATCACCGAGGTGCGCTTCCGGAATCTGGAGGAGGCGGAAATCCTGGCCTATTGCGCCACCGGCGAGCCCATGGACAAGGCCGGTGGTTACGGCATCCAGGGTCGGGGTGGCCTGTTCGTGGCGGGGCTTTGGGGCAGTTACAGTGCCGTGGTGGGCTTGCCCCTGGAGGAGACCGGTCAGCTGCTGGCCGAGGCCGGACAGCCGGTCTGGAGTTACTGGAACCGGCCCAAGGAGACCCGCCGAGATGAGTGAAGAAATCCTGATCAACGTGACGCCGGTGGAAACCCGCGTGGCTCTGGTTGAGAACGGCATGCTCCAGGAGGCCTACATCGAGCGCACCAGCCGCAAGGGCATCGTCGGCAACATCTACAAGGGCAAGGTGGTGCGGGTGCTGCCGGGTATGGAGGCCGCCTTCGTTGATATCGGCCTGGAGCGGGCCGCTTTTATCCACGCTTCCGATGTGGTCAACGGCAACAGCCAGGCGGAGGACCGGAGCGAGGCCCCGAAGTCGGTACCGGATATCCGCTCACTGCTGCGGGAGGGCCAGTCACTGGTGGTGCAGGTCACCAAGGATCCCATCGGCACCAAGGGCGCCCGGCTGACCACCCAGCTGTCCATCCCTTCCCGCTACCTGGTGTTCATGCCGGAGGTCCCCCATGTCGGCATCTCCCAGCGCATCGAGGACGAAGCCGAGCGGGCGCGGCTGAAGGAGATCGTGGAGCGGGGCGCGGCGGAACTGGGTGACGACGGCTTCGGCTACATCATCCGCACCGCCGCCGAGGCCGCCTCCGCGGAGGATCTGCTGGCGGATATGGCCTACCTGCACCGGCTCAACCAGTCCATCCACGAGCGCATCAACAACGCTCCGCTGCCTTCGGTGATCTACCAGGATCTGCCCCTGTTCATCCGCACCATCCGGGACCTGATCCGGCCTGCAACCGAGAAGGTGAGGATCGATTCCCGGGAGAGCTACCAGCGGGTCATCGAGTTTGTCAGCGAGTTCGTGGCGGAGTTCTCCGACAAGGTCGAGTACTACCCCGGTGAGCGCCCCATCTTCGATCTCTACAGTGTCGAGGACGAGATCCAGAAAGCCTTGAGCCGCAAGGTGCAGCTCAAGTCCGGTGGTTACGTGATCATTGACCAGACCGAGGCGATGACCACCATTGACATCAACACCGGGGCGTTTGTTGGCCACCGCAACCTGGAAGAGACCATCTTCAAGACCAACCTGGAAGCGGCCCGGGCCATCAGCCGCCAACTTCGGCTGCGCAACCTGGGCGGCATCATCATCATCGACTTCATCGACATGGAGGACCCGGAGCACCAGCGCCAGGTTCACCGCATGCTGGAGAAGATGCTGGAGCGGGATCACGCCAAGACCAAGATCACCGGTGTGTCCGAGCTGGGCCTGGTGGAAATGACCCGCAAACGCACCACCGAGAGCCTGGGCCAGATCCTCTGTGAGCCCTGTCCCATCTGCGATGGCCGCGGCTTCCTCAAAACCAGCGAGACGGTGTGCTACGAGATCTTCCGGGAGATCCTGCGGGTCAACCGGGCCTATGACGCCGAGAGCTACCTGGTAATGGCCTCCCAGAGCGTGGTGGACCGGCTGCTGGATGAGGAGTCCGACAACGTGGCCGATCTTGAGACCTTTATCGGTAAATCCATCAAGTTCCAGGTTGAGGCCTTTTACAGCCAGGAACAGTATGATGTGGTATTACTCTGATCGGCGCTGAGCCAATACAGCGCTGAACGTTCATCATGACCGGGGTTCGTGTCTTCCATGCCAAACCCACCAGCCGAGTCCGGGGCGGGGCGTCCATTTTCCCGGGTACTGCTGCGCATCGCCAATCTGGTCTGGTGGCTTGTACTGGTGGTGCTGGTATTGCTGGCACTCTACGCCGGTATCGGCCGGCAACTGACCCAGAACATCGACAGCCACCGCCAGGACATTGAGCAGATCCTCAGCCGCGAGCTTGGCCGGCCGGTGGCCATCGAAAGCCTCCAGGCCAGCTGGCAGTGGCTCGACCCGGTGCTGCAGGCCAGCGGCCTGAGGGTTCACCACCAGGACGACCCCGACCGCATCATTGCCGAACTGCAACACCTGCGTATCCGGCTCGACAGCCTGTCCTCGCTGCTGCGCCTGCGCATCGTATTCCGGGAGTTCGTGGCGGACGGTCTCGACCTGACCGTGACCCGGTCCGAATCCGGCACTGTTGGGGTCGGCGGGCTTAAAGTGATGGAGCGGGCCGAGACCGCTAACTGGTTCGAACGGGCCGGACGGCTGCTGTCAGATCCCTACGTCCGCCTCACCCGCATCAACCTGGGCCTGAACATGCCCGGCGAGCCCACCCGGCATGTGGATATTCCCCAGCTGGACCTGATCTACGAGCGCGGCGTCTTCACCGCCACCGGCCGCGCCATGCGCTCAGGCACCACCGAACAGATCGCCAGTTTCAGCCTGCAGGGCCAGCATTTCTTCCGCGGCGGTTTTGACGGCCAGCTATACCTGGACCTGGATTCCGGCCGGCTCTTTGACGGCCTGGTCCGCGGCCTGTCCTGGCAGGGGCTCGACCTGCAGGCCTTTGACCTCAAGGGCCAGGGCTGGCTCACTTTCCGGGGCGGCGAGCTGGTGCAGGGCACAGGCCGGGTGCGGCTGCCGTACCTGCTGCTGGCCACCGAGCACCAGACCCTGGCCCCTGTGGAAGGCCTCAGCGCCCGGGTGGGCTGGCGTCAGGGCCAGGGTCAGGGCGGCAGTGGCGGCGAGATTCATCTGAGAAATCTGCGCTGGCGCTGGAATGGTGTCGGTCTGCCGCCGTTCGATCTGCGCCTGTCCCGGGAGGCCGGGCAGGACCTGGTGATTGCCGATGGTGTCTCGGTGGCGCCGCTGCGACGCCTGGCGGACGCCCTGCAGCTGCTGCCGGAGAGCGCCGGCCGCGCCCTGGCCGGCTACAGCCCGGCCGGCCAGCTGAACGGCCTGCGGCTGGTGCTGCCCCATGACGACCTGTCCGCTTTCGAGATCAGCACCTCCCTGCAGAATGTCGAGGTGGCCGCCTACGGTGGCGCCCCCTCCGCTAGTGGCGTCAGCGGACGCTTGTGGGCGCGGGCGGACACCGGCTGGGTCGAAGTGGACAGTGGGGGAGTCAATCTGGGCTTTCCCGAGCTGTTCCTGTCGTCCTGGCCGCTCAACCGGCTCCAGGCTCGGGTCAACTGGCTGATCGAGGACCCGGTCATCCGTGTGTTCTCCGACGACATCCGCATGGATTATCAGACCAATACCGAATTCACCGGGGCCTTCGATCTCAAGCTGGTGTCGGGCGGTGACGACACCCTGGGGCTGCAGGTGCAGCTTCGCAATGGCGATGCCGGCATGCTGGCGGACTTTGTGCCGGCCAAAGTGGTGAGCGAGGAGCTCTACAGCTGGCTCACCACCGCGGTAGAGTCCGCCGCTATCCCCGAAGGCGAGTTTTACGGCCATGGCAGCATCTCGGCAAACGCGCCGGAGAATTCCTTCTCAACCGCCATGCGTTACCGCTTCCAGGATGCCACCGTTCGCTATGACGCGGACTGGCCGGAAGTCACCGGGGCTGTCGGCACGGTATTGGTGCATGACGCCGCCGCCAGGGTGGAACTGGAGCAGGGCGAGAGCCGGGGTATCGATCTGGCCGGCGCCACCGTCGAGGTGAACTCCGGCCCGGTGGTCTCGGTGGCCGCCGAGACCGCGCTCACCGGCGCCACTGCCCAGCAGTGGCTGACCGGCACGCCGCTGCAGGCCATGACCGGTGACCTGGGCAGTGCCCTGGCGTTTGCCGGAGATTACCGGCTGGGGCTGGACCTGGCCATACCCCTGAGTGAGGGCGGCGAGGTGAGTGTGGATGCCCGGCTGGCAACGGATGGGGGCAGCGTCCGCTTTGCCGACGCGGGCCTGGCTTGGCAGCAGATCGCCGGCGAGCTGCGTTACCGGTCTGACCAGGGCTTCTCCCAGGAGCCCCTGACAGCGCGCTTCCTCGACCAGCCGGTTTCGGTCCGGTTCGCCCGACCGGACAGCGGCAAGGGTATCCGGATCACCCAGCGTGGCCGGCTCACAGTGGCGGACCTGTTCAACGGCTTTGACATTGGTCTTGGCCCGGACCCGGGGCTGCGGGGGGCCTTCAACTATCATGCGGATCTGGACCTGGCCCCCGATGAGGCCATCCTGCTGGCGGTGGAATCCAGTCTCCAGGGCGTCGCGGTGGACTGGCCGGAGCCTCTGGCCAAGCCGGCGGACGCCGCCGCACCGCTCAAGCTCTGGGTGGAGTGGCAGAACAATGAAATCCTGCTTTCCGGCAACTGGCAGCAGCGCCTGGGGGCCCGGATGCAGTGGCTCCAGGGGGAGCTGCAACGGGGTGAGCTGGCACTGGGTTCAGGCAGCGCCTCCCTGCCCAAGGCCGAGGGCCTTCGCATTGTGGGGGAACTGGCCCGCCTGGATGTGAGTACCTGGCAACAGCGCCTCGAAACCGCGCTGGTGACAGCGGATACCAGAGTCACCGAGCAGCCCGGCAGCTGGCTCAGTGGCGTGGACCTGCAGGCCGATATCCTGACCGTGGCCGGGGAAACCTTCGAGGCCATCCAGGTCACGGCAACGCCCCGCGCCGGACAGTGGGACCTGGCGCTGGAATCCGACCAGATTGCCGGCGAAATCATCATACCCGAGGCGGACAGCGAGCCGGTAATCGTGCGCCTGCAGGAGCTGGTGCTGGATGAAGCGGAGGAAACCGAGGCCGGCCCCGAGGGCGGCAACCGTTTCCAGTCCTGGCAGGTGGCCCAGTGGCCGCCCGTGGACGTGCGCATCGACAGTCTCAAGCGGGGTGAGCGGGTTCTTGGCGCCTGGTCGTTCCAGCTGCAGCCCTCTGCGGACGCCCTGCGGGTGGCAGACCTTCAGGGTCAGATGAACGATCTCACCTTCGACGGCGAGCTGAACTGGCGGGCCGGTGGAGCCGGTCAGGCCCGCACACAACTGACCGGTGAGCTCAGCGGCGGCAGCCTGGAAGGGCTGTCCGGGGTCTTCAGCGGCCAGGTGCCGTTTCGTAATGCCAACAGCGAGGTCATCCTGGACCTGGCCTGGCCGGGGTCGCCGGACCAGGTCAGCGCCGGCGCCATGGATGGCCAGATCAGCATGCGCTTTGACGACGGCGTGATCCTGGAGAGCAACAACACCGCCCAGCTGTTCCGTGTCTTTAACCTGCTCAACTCCGATACCCTTTGGCGGCGGCTGCGGCTGGACTTTTCCGATCTCTACGAGGCCGGCGTGTCGTTCGACGCCATTTCCGGCAAGGCCCTGCTGGACAACGGGGTGCTGACCTGGGATCCGGAGCTGCAGATCGTCGGTCCTTCCGGCGCGTTCAAGCTTTCCGGCAGCAGCGATCTGCAGCGGGAAACCCTGGATATGCGGCTGGTGGTGGTGCTGCCGCTGACCCAGAACCTGCCCCTGGCGGCCTTGCTGATGGGGGCCTCGGCGCCCATCGGCGGCGCCCTGTTCGTGCTGGACAAAGTGTTGGGGGACCCGTTGAGCAAACTCACCAGCGCCACCTATAGTGTAGGGGGCACCTGGGATAATCCCGAGGTAAGCCTGCGGAACGTATTCGACACCGGTCAGTAGGCGGCCAAAGGCTCCCCGGCCCGGAAGTAGCCAAAAGGAGATGGAGTATGGCAGAGCACAAAAGCGGCATAGTCGCGGCCATTCAGATGGTCAGCGGCCACGATATCAAGGCCAATCTGGATGAGGCTGCCAGGCTGCTGAAGTCGGCCGCCAAGGCCGGTGCACGGGTGGCGGTCCTGCCGGAAAACTTTGCTGTGCTCAGCACCGAAATGATGCTGGAACAGGGCCAGGAGGAAATCGACAACAAAGGCCGCATCCGTCGTTTCCTGGCGGAACAGGCGGCCCTGCTGGGAATCTGGATTGTGGGCGGCTCCCTGCCCA
The DNA here is from genome assembly GCF_033722195.1 of Marinobacter sp. Taxonomy (GTDB): domain Bacteria; phylum Pseudomonadota; class Gammaproteobacteria; order Pseudomonadales; family Oleiphilaceae; genus Marinobacter. Next base: position 29,287 of record NZ_JAWVZL010000014.1, on the reverse strand, counting down.
TCGCGGCCCGGCCGGAAGGCCAGAAGATCAAGGACAGGGTCCGCGCCAGTTGCCTGGTTTTTGACAACGGCGGCCGGCAGGTGGCTCGTTACGACAAGATTCACCTGTTCGATGCCATGGTGGAGGACGCCCACGGCCAGTATCGGGAGTCGGACACCTTCGAGCCCGGCAGTGCGGTGGTGACGGTGGACACTCCGGTTGGCGTACTGGGCCTGGCGATCTGCTATGACCTGCGCTTCCCGGAGCTGTTCCGGGCACTGCGGGCCAAGGGCGCGGAATGGATAGCGCTCCCCAGCGCCTTCACCTACAACACTGGAGAGGCCCATTGGCAGGCATTAATGCGGGCTCGCGCCATCGAGAACCAGGTCTGGATGGTGGGGCCGGGGCAGGGCGGTCAGAACAGCCCGAGGCGGCGCACCTACGGCCACTCCATGATCTGCGACCCCTGGGGCCGGATCGTGACCGAGATGGGCGAAGGGCCGGGGCTGGTGACCGGCGAACTGGACCAGCAGCGCCTCAGCGAGATCCGCGACCGCATGCCGGTCTGGACCCACCGGCGCCTCTGAAGTAGCCCCCCTCTCCCCAACCCTTCTTCCGCCAGGGGAGAGGGGCTCAAGAGGGGGCACCTGAATCCCGAGATCTCCCGCCCGACTCCTCGCTGCGGGTTATTTTACTCCCCTCTCCCCTGGTGGGAGAGGGGGCGGGGGAGAGGGGGGATGATCAGCTCACCTCGTCGATGCACTCCCGAAGATACCGGAACAGCTTGCGGAAATGGCCGGTGTTGACGTCTTTGGCAGCGTCCCGGCGGGCATTGCGTACCAGGTTGCGCAGGTGCTGGACTTCGGCGCCCGGGCAGTATTCCAGGAACTCGGTGACAGCGTCGTCGCCCTCGCTGATCAGCCGGTCACGCCAGCGCTCCGCCAGGTGCAGGCGGCGGGTGTGCTCCTCGCTGCCGGCATCGAAGGCCGCCACTGCCCGGGTCAGCTCCTCCAGCTGTTCTTCCTGCCGAATCACCTTGCCGATGTACTGCAGGTGCCGGCGCCGGGCCTCGTGCTGGCGTATACGGCGGGATTCCTCGATCGCCGTGCGCAGGGTGTCGCTCATGGGCAGGCCGGCCAGCTGATCCGGCCGCAGGTCCATCAGGTGCTTGCCCACATCCTGCAGGGCGTGCATCTCGCGCTTGAGCTGGGACTTGCTCTTGAGCAGCTCGTCGTCGTTGTAATCGTGTTCGTTGTCGTCGCTCATCGGATGTTTCGCATGCCGGAGCCCGGGCTGGCGTTGGCCGGCCTCAGGCGTAGAAGATGGTTGCCAGTCCCAGGAAGGCCATGAAGCCCACCACGTCGGTGACTGTGGTCAGGATAACACCGCCGGCCAGGGCCGGGTCGATGTTGCGGGATTTCAGGAATATGGGCAGCACCGTGCCCACCAGGGCGGCGGCGATCAGGTTGATGATCAGCGCGGCGGCAATCACCACGCCGATCAGCGGGTCCCTGAACCAGGCCGTGGCCGCCACCGACACCACCAGGGCCCAGAGCAGGCCGTTCATGGCGCCGGCCAGGAACTCACGATTCAGCAGCCAGCCCACGTTTGCGCCGCTGATCTGGCCCACCGCCATGCCGCGGATCACAAGGGTCAGGGTCTGGCTGCCGGCGATGCCCCCCATGCTGGCCACGATGGGCATGAGAACCGCCAGCGCCACCACTTTCTCGATGGTGCCCTCGAAAATGCCGATCACCGCCGAGGCGATGAACGCGGTGATCAGGTTGATGCCCAGCCAGACCGCCCGCCGCCGCGTGGTTTTCATCACCGGCGCAAAGGTGTCCTCGTCCTCGTCCAGACCCGCCATGCTCATCAGGGAGTGGTCGGCGTCGTCCCGGATAACGTCCACCACGTCGTCGATGGTGATACGGCCCAGCAGCTTGCGGCCCTCGCCCACCACCGGCGCCGAGATCAGGTCATAGCGCTCGAACAGGGTAGCCACCTGGGTGTCCGCCATGGTGACCGGTATGGGCTCGATGTCGGTGTCCATGACCTCCCGCACGGTGGCCGCGGGGTTGGACACCAGCATCTTGGTGATGCCCAGCACGCCAATGTACTCGTCGCGCCGGCTCACCACGATCAGGCTGTCGGTCATGGGCGGCAGGCTGCGGTGGCGGCGCAGGTAGCGCAATACCACGTCGATGGTCAGGTCCGGACGCACCGTGATGGTGTCGGTGTTCATCAGACCACCGGCGGTGTCCTCCGGGTAGGAGAGCACTTCCTCCACCCGCTGCCGGTCCTGCTCGTCCATGGTGTCGAGCACTTCCTGGATGACCGTATCCGGCAGCTGCTGCAGCAGGTCTGCCAGGTCGTCCGACTCGAAGTCCTCGATGATGCTGGCCAGTTCCTGGGCGTTGAGCTTGCTCAGGAAGTAGCCCCGGATGTCGTCGTTCAGGTACTGGAGAACCTCGCCCTCGAGGTTCTTGTCCACCAGGTTCCACAGCAGGGCACGCTGGCGCGGCGGTGACGATTCCAGCAGGTGGGCAATGTCGCTGGGGCTCAGGCCGCCATTGAGAATGCGGGAAACCTGCTGAAGGGCGCCACTGTCGAGAGCTTCGCTGAGGGAGCGCAGGCGTTGCCGGGCCTGGCTCTTTTCCAGTATTTCTGCCATGGGTCACCTGGGTATTGAACGACAATCAGCGCACCGGGACCTGGATCCGTTCCGGTGGCTCGTGCCAGTGTGAATCAGCAAGCGCAGGGCTCGCACGGACCGTACGGATCCGTCGATAGATTAAAACTGGCTGATTATAGCGGAGTTAGGGCTTAAAGGTGAGGCGCGGAAGTAGGTGAATGTGCTATTCACCCTCGCCGAAGTAGTCGCCGATCAGGTCGGTGAGGGCGTCCCGGGCCTCGGTTTCGTCCGGGCCGTCGATGATCAGCTCGATCTCGGTGCCCTTGCTGGCCGCCAGCATCATCACCGCCATGATGCTCTTGCCGTCGACGGTACGGCCCTCCTTGCTCACCTGGACGCTGCTTTCATAACGACTGGCGGTGCCCACCAGTTTGGCGGCGGCGCGGGCATGCAGGCCCAGTTTGTTGACGATGGTGACGGGCTGGCGAATCATGGAGCGGTTCAGGACTCTGTCGGCTTGATGTGGGGCAGTTCGGTGTGGCGAATCTGCACGTTGTTGTATTGGCTGGCGAAGTGCCGGCCCAGGCGCTCGCTGATGTAGACCGAGCGGTGCTGGCCGCCGGTGCAGCCGATGGAGATGGTCATGTAGCTGCGGTTGCTCTTGCCGAAGGCCGGCAGCCAGGCGTCCAGCATGGCGGTCAGGTCACTGATCATCCTGCCGGTCATTTCCTCCTTCTCGAGGAAGTCGATCACCGGCTGGTCGAGCCCGGTAAACTGGCGCAGGCTGGTGTCCCAGTAGGGGTTGGGCAGGCAGCGCACGTCGAAGACGTAGTCCGAATCCACCGGCACCCCGTGCTTGTAGCCGAAGGACTGGAACAGAAGCGCCATCTCCTGCTCCTTGCGGCCGACAATGCGTTGCTTGACCATGTCCCGCAGCTCGTACATCGACAGCCCGGTGGTGTCGATGTGCAGGTCCGCCAGTTTGGCCAGCGGCTCCAGCAGGGATTTCTCGTGGCTGATGGCCTCCCGCAGGGAGCGTTTGTCGCTGCTCAGCGGATGCTTGCGGCGGGTGGCGTGGAAGCGCTGCAGCAGGGACTGGTCGCTGGCGTCCAGATAGAGGATCTCGAGGGTCAGGCCGGTGTCGGTCAGACGCTCGTAGATGCTCTCGAAATGGGCGATCTCGTCCGACAGGTTGCGGGCGTCGATACTGACGGCAATCTTGTTGAGGCGGTCCGGCGCGGCGTGGGTGGTGGCTTCCCGTGTCAGCGGGAAGAGCAGGCCGATGGGCAGGTTGTCGATGCAGTAGTAGCCCAGGTCTTCCAGCACATGCAGGGCGGTACTCTTGCCGGAACCGGAACGACCGCTGACGATAATCAGTTTCATAGCCCGTGGGACCTCACTTCGCACTTTCGCGGGGAACACAGCGCCCGAGCCGGCTCAGGCTTCTCCGATCATACGACGGTACAGGCTTTCGCTATCAGTGCACTGACGCAGATGGTCGCAGAAGCTCCGCTCGTTGAATTTCTCCGCCAGCTGGCTGAGCAGCTCCAGGTGCTCGCTGGTGGCTTCCTTGGGAACGATGAGCGCAAACAGGATATCCACCGGCTGGTTGTCGATGGCGTCGAAGGACACGCCTTCTTCCAGGGTCACCAGAGTGCCCACCACCCGGTTGCAGTTTTCCAGCCGACAGTGAGGGATGGCGATGCCCTGGCCGATGCCGGTACTGCCGAGCCGTTCCCGTGCCACCAGGTTGTTGAAGGTCTGGCTCTCGCTGAGCTCGGGGAAGCGCCGGGCCACCTGTTCGGCGATGAACTCCAGGATCCGCTTCTTGCTGCTGCCGCTGACACGACAGTGGGTCAGGTCCGGGCTCAGTATGTTTTCGATTGTAAGAGATGTGTCCGTCATGGATAGACAGTGTTTCCGTAAAAAAGCTGCGGCACGTCCGAGGTGCCGCAGCGGGAATCAGCCGTATGCAGATGGGCTGCCCTAGCGGGCGGCGGCACCGTGCATACGATCAACGGTTTTTTCCTTGTGCTTGAGGATCTGACGATCCAGCTTGTCCACAAGGGCATCAATGGCCGCGTACATATCGCTGTTTTCAGCCTTTGCGTGAATCTCGCCTCCGATCACATGCATTGTCGCCTCCGCCTTCTGGCGCAGCTTTTCCACTTCCAGGGTCACCTGGCAATTGCTGATATGGTCAAAATGGCGCTCAAGGCGCTCGAATTTTTCCTGGACATAATCTTTCAGTGCGGGCGTGAGATCGACGTGGTGACCTGAAATATTGAGTTGCATAGGCTTCTCCTGTTGTCGTCATGCCGGGCGCTCCACGCACCCGGCGTACTGCCCGGCCCGAAGGACCGGCACAAACGCATCTGACGAAGGGCCCTGTCGGTGGCGCGTCGGGTCATCGACCTGGTGCCCGCCATGTTGCCCCTATACCAGTCTCTTCCGCTCGTTGGAGGGCGGAATCTGCATGGCTTCCCGGTACTTGGCCACGGTTCGCCGGGCTACGTTGATGCCCTGGTCGCCAAGCACGGTGGCGATCTTGCTGTCACTCAGGGGTTTCTTCGGGGTCTCGCCCGCAATCAGTTTTTTGATCATGGCACGGATTGCGGTCGAGGAACACTCCCCACCTTCTTCGGTACTGACGTGGCTGGAGAAAAAGTACTTCAGCTCGAAAATACCCCTGGGTGTGTGCATGTATTTCTGGGTGGTGACCCGGGAAATCGTGGACTCGTGCATCTCTACAGCCTGGGCGATGTCCGACAGGATCAGGGGCTTCATGGCCTCCTCTCCCTGGTCCAGAAAGCCCTGCTGGTGTTCCACGATCCGGGTGGCCACTTTCAGCAGGGTCTCGTTGCGGCTCTGCAGGCTCTTGATGAACCACTTGGCCTCCTGCAGCTGGTCCCGCAGGTAGGTGTTGTCGGCACTGCTGTCCGCACGCCTGATAAGTGAAGCATAGCTGGCATTGACGCGAATGCGCGGTGCGATTTCCGGATTCAGTTCCACCCGCCAGCGACCGCTGACCTTGCGCACGATCACGTCCGGGATGACGTAGTCCGGCTCGGCCCGGTCGATGCTGTCGCCGGGGCGGGGGTTGAGGCTGGTAATCAGTCCCAGCACTTCCCGCAGCTGGTCTTCCTTGAGGCGGCTGCGGCGCAGCAACTGGGCATAGTCCCGGTTGCCCAGCAGGTTGATGTAGTGGGTGATCACCAGGCGCGCCTGGGGCAGCCAGGGGGTATCCGGCGGCAGCTGGTTGAGCTGGATCAGCAGGCAGTCCTGCAGGTCCCGGGCGAAGACGCCGGCGGGGTCGAAATGCTGCAGGCGCCGCAGTACCGCCATGACCTCGTCCAGCTCCAGCGGGTCTTCCTCGCTCTCATCCACCAGGCCGGCGTGGATGTCCTCCAGGCTGCTGGTGAGGTAGCCGCGCTCGTCCACCGCATCCAGCAGGGCGTGGGCGATGGCCCGGTCCCGTTCGCTCATGGGCGTCAGGTTGAGCTGCCACTCCAGGTGGTCCTGCAGGGTTTCGGCGGGGGAGTTGCGGGTCTCGAAATCGTTGTCGTTGTCGTCGTCATTGCGGGCGGCGGAGCTGGGTGCGGACTGGTAGACGTCGTCCCAGGCGGTGTCCACCGGCAGGTCCTCGGGGATGTTCTCGCTCTCGGTGGACCAGTCCGGGCCGGCCTCGGATTCGTCCCAGCCGGTTTCCACCGGTTCCGCCTCGCCGGCGCTTTCCTGGTATTCCGGGGCCGGGGTGTCGGCGTCCTGCTCGGCATCCGGGCTGTTGTCCGGCAGGTCGTCGTCTTCAGGGGCTTCCAGCATGGGATTGGACTCCAGCGCCTGCTGGATTTCCTGCTGGAGATCGAGGGTGGACAGCTGCAGAAGCCGGATCGCCTGTTGCAGCTGGGGCGTCATGGTCAGACTTTGGCCCAGCTTTAACTGAAGAGAGGCTTTCATAACCATCGTTTGAGTTCCGTCACCCTTTGACTGCTACGGCCGTAAAAAAAACCCGTTGCTTGTTGGCCACTTGCCAGGACAAGCAAATTCTTTGCCGAGTGTACTTCCTTGACGGGTGTCTAGACAACGGATCTTCAAGCTAGAGTCTGAACTCATTGCCCAGATAGACTTCCTTGACCTGCTGGTTGGCCATGATGTCGTCGGCGTGGCCGGACGCGATGATGTGGCCGCCACTGACAATGTACGCATTTTCGCAGATATCCAGGGTCTCACGCACGTTATGATCTGTAATCAGGACGCCGATGCCCTTGTCCCGCAGGTGGCGGATGATCTGTTTGATATCGCTCACCGAGATGGGGTCGACACCGGCAAAGGGTTCGTCCAGCAGGATGAAGGCCGGCTCAATGGCCAGGGCCCGGGCGATCTCAACCCGCCGCCGCTCGCCCCCGGACAGCGCCATGCCCAGGCTGTCCCGGATGTGGGTGATGTGGAACTCTTCCAGCAGGGTCTGCAGTTTGTGCTCGCGCTCGTCACGGCTGAGGCCCTTGCGGGTCTCCAGGATCGCCATGATGTTGTCCCGCACGGTGAGCTTGCGGAACACCGAGGCCTCCTGGGGCAAGTAGCCGATGCCCTGGCGGGCCCGGCCGTGCATGGGCAGGGGCGTGATGTCGCGCTCGTCGATGGTGATTCGGCCGTTGTCCGCCGGCACCAGTCCCACGATCATGTAGAAGCAGGTGGTCTTGCCAGCGCCGTTGGGTCCGAGCAGACCGACGATCTCGCCACTGCGGATCTCCAGGGAAACGTCGATCACCACTTTCTTCTGCTTGTAGCTCTTGGCCAGATTGCTCGCTCTGAGTACCGCCATCAGGGCTGGTTTCCTGTGCCGGAGGGTGCGTTTGGCTGGATGATCATCTCGACACGGCCCGGGCTGCCGTCACCGGTCTGGCCGCCTTCGGCGGTCACCACGCGCTCGGCGGTGTCGTAGAGGATGTGTTCGCCGCGGAACAGGTTAGCGCCCTGTTCGATCACCGCCTGCTCCTTGAAGGTGATCTCGCTGTCGCGAGCGGCATAGATGATGGTCCGGGCGCGGGCACGGGTCTCGGCCTGCTCGGCGGTGGCCGGCTGCCGGTAGCGGGCCGGCTCGCCATACGCCTCGATCCGCTTCAGGCCCTCGGCATCCCGGTAGAGTACAACCCGGTCGGCGGCGAGCTGGGTCTGGTTCTGGGTGACCACCACGTCGCCGGTATAGGTGGCGACACCCTTGGCATCATCGAGCCGGGCGTTGTCGGCGCTGACGGCAATGGGCGCATCGGACTGCAGATCGAATGCGGCCAGCGGCAGGCTGGCAAACAGCCCGATCAGGGTCCACGGGAGCCAGCGGCTCATGGTTCTACTCCTGGTTTGCGTTGTCGGGTTCATAGACGCTCTCCACCTGGGATCGCAGTTCCAGGATGCGGTCATCGATCCAGGCCTTCATGCCCACCGCTTCGGTGATGCTGAACTGGTCGGTCAGGATCACCGGTGCATCGGTGTGGACGATCCGCTGATTGTTGTCCAGGGTCAGCCTGTCGGTCATCAGGGTGCCCTCCCGGCCGCTGGCCAGGGTACGGCGCACCACCACATCCTGCTCCAGCCGCAGGATGCTGCGGTTCTGCAGAAACTCGCCGGTGGCGGCAGTGAGGGTCCAGGGGGTGCCGGATTCCTCATCATACAGCGTCGCCGTGGGCGCTATCATAGTAGCGGTTTGGCGGGATTCAAACTGCTCGATGCGGGGACTCTCGATAACGGCCGTGCGCTGCCCGCGCTCGTTGAAGGAGAGGTAGCGGCCGTTGACCACAAAGCTGTCGGGCTCGGTGGGTCCGCGCAGGTCCCGCACATCCTCGGGCTGGCGTGGCTCGTCACTCTGCCAGAGCAGGGACGCCAGCACCAGCAGGCTGGCCAGCAGGGCCAGGGCCCGTAACCAGGGCCGCGCGAACAGACTGGGCAGGCTCACGAGTGGCTCTCGGGCTCAAGGAGGTACTGCTGCAGTGCGCCGCAGAGCAGCCCCTGGGCGTCCAGCAGCAAATCCGCCAGCTCCCGCACGGCGCCGGCGCCACCCTCGGCATGGGTGCAGTAGTCGGCTCGCTGGCGCACGAACCAGTGGCCATTGGGCACCGTGACTCCAAGCCCGGCCATCTGGATGGCGGAAAGATCCGGCAGGTCATCCCCCATGTAGGCCAGGGCGTCGGGTTCGAGCTGGCATTCCCGGGCCAGTTCCAGCAGTGCCACCCGCTTGTCTTCGCGGCCCTGGAGAATCCGCTTGATGCCCAGGTCGGCGGCCCGACGGGCGGTCAGCGGAGAGTTGCGACCGGTAATGATGGCCACCTCGATACCGGCCGCCATCAGTTGCTTGATGCCGTGGCCATCGAGGATGTTGAAGGCCTTGAGCTCGTCGCCCTGGGCGCTGAACAATAGCTTGCCATCCGTCATCACGCCGTCCACATCCAGCGCCAGCAGGCGGATGCCGGCGGCCAGCTGGCGGATGTGGTCCGGCGCGGCTGCGGGATTGGAAGCGGTGAGGGTGTCGGTCATGCCGGGTCTCCGTCAGATCACGCCGGCGCGCAGCAGGTCGTGCATGTTAATGGCGCCGGTGAGCTCGCCGTCGCGGTTGGTCACCGGCAACGCGTTGATCTTGAGCTCCTCCATGATGTTCAGAGCTTCCGCCGCCAACTGGTCCTCATGGATGGTGCGGCCGTTGCGGGTCATCACATCCCGGATCGGCGTGGCGTGGATATCCAGGGGCCGGTCCAGGGTGCGGCGCAGGTCGCCGTCGGTAAAGATGCCTGCCAGGCGGCCGTTGTCGTCCACCACCGTGGTCATGCCCAGGCCCTTGAGGGAAATTTCCAGCAGGGCGCCGCTCAGGGTGGTGTCGGGGCTGACCCGGGGAATGCGGTCGCCGGTATGCATGATGTCTGACACCCGCAGAAGCAGGCGCCGGCCCAGGCTGCCGCCGGGATGGGAGAAGGCAAAATCCTCGGCGCTGAAGCCCCGGGCCTCCAGCAGCGCCACCGCCAGGGCGTCCCCCATCACCAGGGTCGCGGTGGTGCTGGATGTGGGCGCCAGGTTGAGGGGGCAGGCCTCGATGGCCACACTGACGTCCAGGTTGGCCACCGCCTCACGGGCCAGGATGGAGTCCGGGTTGCCGGTCATGCTGATCAGGGGCGCGCCCATGCGCTTGATCAGCGGCAGGATGGTCAGTACCTCGGCGGTATTGCCGGAGTTGGAAATCGCCAGCACCACGTCCTGGCCGGTAATCATGCCCAGGTCACCGTGGCTGGCCTCGCCGGGATGCACAAAGAAAGAGGGTGTGCCGGTGCTGGCCAGGGTGGCGGCGACCTTGTTGCCGATGTGGCCGGACTTGCCCATGCCGGTAACCACGACGCGGCCTCGGCATGCCATCATGACCTCGCAGGCCCGGACGAATTCGTCGCCGATGCGACCGGCCAGGGCGTCGATGGCGTCCCGTTCGATGGTGATGGCCCGCAATGCGGCGTCTTTGAAGTCTTTGCTCATACCGGTCCTGTGTCCGTTGCTTGCGCGGGGAGCTGATACCGCCGTCAGCGGGCGGTAACCGCCAGCCAACCGATGTAGCCCAGGTAAATGGCCAAGAGTATACCACCTTCGAGCCGGGCCAGTTTTCCCTTTCGCTGCATGCCGTAGGCAAACGCCGCCAGCAACAGGGTCAGGCCCGCCATGGTGCCGTAGTCCCGCAGGACACTATCGCGACCCAGGGCCAGCGGGCTGAGCAGGGCCGGCATGGCCAGTACCGCCAGCAGGTTGAACAGGTTGGACCCTACGATGTTGCCCAGCGCCATCTCATGGTGGCCCTTGAGTGCGGCGGTGAGGGAGGCGGCAAGTTCGGGCAGGCTGGTACCCAGGGCCACCATGGTGAGGCCCACGATCATCGGCTCCACCCCCAGCAACAGCGCCAGCTCGGACGCCGCCCACACCAGCAGCCGGGCGCTGGCCACCAGGATCAGCAGGCCCGTGCTGAACTGCCACAGGGCGCGCCCCAGGGACAGGCTGGCGTCCACGTCCGGCACCTCGAGGCTGGCCGGGCCCTTGCCGGATTTCGCCCGCCACATCAGGTAGCCCATTGCCGCCACCAGCATCAGCAGAAACAGCACGCCGTCCAGGGGCGACAGCTCCCGGTCCCAGATCATCAGCCAGGCAATGGCGGTGGCCGCCAGCAGGATCGGCAGCTCCCGGAACAGTACCGAGCGCTGCAGGGGCAGGGGGGCGATCAGGGTGGTCAGGCCCAGCACCAGGCCGACATTCGCGATGTTGGAGCCCAGGGCGTTACCGACTGCCAGTTCCGGCTCGCCGGTGAGGGCCGCCAGTACCGACACCATGATTTCCGGCGCCGAGGTGCCGAACGCCACCAGCAGCAGGCCCGCCACCATGGGTGGCAGGTGCAGGCCGCTGGCCAGGCCGGCGGCGCCATTGATGAAGCGGTCGGCGCTCCAGGTCAGGGCCGCCAGGCCGATCACCAGTGCGACCAGATAGAGTAGAAAGAGCATCTTCCTCCGTATGGCCGGTAGCGCGCTGCCGCCGCCGGACCCTGTTCCGGTTAACGGGTTGGCCCTTGTTCAGATTAACTGAAGGTTGCAATCAGGATAATTCGGGTTGCCGTCATTGAGCTTGCCGGGAACTTAGCATACTGTAGCGCCAACTTGAGAATTACCCTGTTCAAATCGAGTTCACCGGGGACACTGCGACGCCATGCCAGCCGAGGCTTTCATCACCCTTGATAACGTCGTGTTCAGTCGGGGCCGCCGGCGCATCTTCGACGGGGTCAGCCTCGCGGTTCCACGGGGCCGGATCACCGCCATCATGGGCCCCAGCGGCACCGGCAAGACTACCCTGCTGAGGCTGATCGGCGGCCAGTTGCGACCCGACAGCGGCCGGGTCCTGGTGGACGGCCAGAGCGTGCCCGAGCTGCGCCGGGCCGACCTTTACCGTCTTCGCACCCGCATGGGCATGCTGTTCCAGAGCGGCGCGCTGTTCACCGACCTGTCGGTCTTCGAGAATGTTGCCTTCCCGCTGCGGGTTCACACCAAGCTGCCCGAGGACATGATCCGGGACATCGTGCTGATGAAGCTGGAGGCCGTGGGCCTGCGGGGCGCCCGTGACCTGATGCCGGCGGAACTCTCGGGCGGCATGACCCGGCGCGTGGCACTGGCCCGTAGCATCGCCATGGATCCGGAGCTGATCCTCTACGACGAGCCCTTCGCCGGCCAGGACCCGATCGCCATGGGGGTGCTGGTCAAGCTGATTCGCGCCCTCAATACCGCCATGGGCCTGACCAGCGTGCTGGTGTCCCACGACGTGCCGGAGTCCCTCAGTATCTGCCATCACGCCTGCATCATTGCGGGCGGGCGTATTATCGGCGAAGGCACACCCGAGGAGCTGCGCCAGCACCCCTCCGAGCTGGTGCAGCAGTTCCTGCGGGGCCAGCCAGACGGCCCGGTGCCCTTCCATTATCCGGCCGAAAGACCGGCCAGTGACTGGGGCCTGGAGGAGGTCGGATCATGATCGCCCGTACGCTTGACTGGCTCGCCGGGCTGGGCCATAGCGGACTGTCGGTGGTGGCTTCGCTGGGCCGCTCCGGGGTGTTTCTGTGGCGCGCCCTGGTGGGCGTGCCCCGGCCGTCGGTGGGTTTTCCGCTGCTGGTGCGCCAGCTCTACTCCGTCGGTGTGCTGTCGTTGGCCATCGTGGTGGTGTCCGGGCTGTTCATCGGCATGGTTCTGGGCCTGCAGGGCTACACCATTCTCAGTGATTATGGCTCCGAGCAGGCTATCGGCCAGATGGTGGCGCTGACCCTGGTGCGGGAGCTGGGTCCGGTGGTGACGGCGCTGCTGTTTGCCGGCCGGGCCGGGTCCGCCCTGACCGCCGAGATTGGCCTGATGAAGGCCACCGAGCAGCTCTCCAGCATGGAGATGATGGGCGTGGACCCGCTGCGCCGGGTGATTGCGCCCCGGTTCTGGGCCGGCTTCATCGCCCTGCCGCTGCTGGCGGTGATCTTCTCGGTGGTGGGTATCTGGGGCGGCATGCTGGTGGCGGTGGAGTGGCTCGGGGTGTTCGAGGGCGCCTTCTGGAGCAACATGCAGTCGGCGGTGGCGTTCACCAACGACGTCATCAACGGCGTCATCAAGAGTGTGGTATTCGGGTTTGTCTGTACCTGGATCGCGGTCTACCAGGGGTATGATTGTGTACCAACCTCGGCGGGCATCAGTTCGGCCACGACGAAAACGGTTGTGTACTCTTCGCTAGCGGTGCTGGGGCTGGATTTCGTCCTTACCGCCGTCATGTTTGGGGGCTTCTAGCAATGACACAACGTACGACGGAGATCCTGGTGGGTCTGTTCATGGTGGCCGGCTTCGCCGCGCTGCTGATGCTGGCCCTCAAGGTCAGCGGGCTGTCGCTGGAGCCGGCCGGCAACACCTACACCCTTTACGCCAATTTCAATGACGCCGGCAGCCTGGCGCCTCGCGGCAAGGTCTCCATGGCGGGGGTGACCGTGGGCCGGATCCGGGATGTCAGCCTGAACCAGGAAACCTTCCAGGCCCGGGTCGCCATCGAGATCGACGCCGAAGTGGACAGCATTCCCAAGGACAGCATGGCGGTGATCCGCACCTCGGGGCTGCTGGGAGAACAGTACATCGATATTTCCGTGGGGGGCTCCATGGAGTCATTGTCGGACGGGGATCGTTTCTACGAGACCCAGTCCGCAATGAACCTGGAGCGGATGATCAGCAATTTTGCATCGGGGCGCTAGTTTGCGTCGTATCGCCCATCGGCAGCCGGCCAAAGGCTGCACGGGGGACTTGTCACAAAAGGAGACAGTTATGTTGATTCACTGGCACCGACTGCCGGTTCTGGCCCTGCTAATGGTGACCCTGCTGGGGTCCGCTCAGGCCAGCGCCAGCGAGGAGGCCCTGCGGGAATACGTTGAGCGCAACACCGAGCAGCTGGTGCAAAAGCTCAATGAAGAGCGGGAGCTCTACAAGAACGACCCAGAGGCCTTCTACCAGAGCATGGACCAGGCCCTCAGTGACTTCGTCGATTTCCGCCGTATCGCCGCCCGGGTCATGGGCCGCTACGCCCGCCAGGCCACGCCTGAGCAGCGCGACGAGTTTGTCCGGGTGTTCAAGCGCAGCCTGTTTGATTCCTACGCCCAGGCGCTGGTCGACAGCGAGGACTTCACCATCCGGGTGACCGACGCCACCATCGACCCCAACAACGGTGACAGGGCGCTGGTGAACATGGAGGTGGAAACCGCGTCCGGCAACAAGTACCCGGTTACCTATTCCATGTACCGCAATGACCAGGACAAGTGGTTGATGGAAAACGTCATCGTGGAGGGGGTCAATATCGGCCTGGCCTTCCGTGACCGCTTCGCCCAGGACATGGAAGCCAACCGCGGCAACATCGACAAGGTCATCGCAGGCTGGAGCGATGCGGTGGAAGCCATCGACATCGATGGTGATGGTAACAACCAGTGACCGGCACTGACACCACCCCCGCCCGCATCGTCGTGGGTGACCAGGGCCGCCTTACGCTGGCCGGCGAGGTCACCGCCGACTCGGCACTGGCCCTGAGGGCCGACGGCGAGGCCCGCATTCGGGCCGCCCGGAGCACTGGCCAGACCGAACTGGTGATGGACCTGGCCGGGCTGGCCACGGCCAGCAGCATCGTGCTGTCGCTGCTGCTGTGCTGGCAGCGTCTGGCCCGCTCGGAAGGTCTGGCGTTGACGTTCATCGGCACCGGCGAGCGCCTGCGCTCGCTGGCCGGCCTGAGCAGCCTCGAAGCCGGCCTGCTGGACCACTGAGCGGCTTGTTTAGCCTTGCCCCGGAATTAGGTACAATTCCGCTCCTGATTTGAAACCACGCCGAGGACGCCTTATGGAAGCCCAACAAGTAGCCGAACTGGTGAAGAAGGAATTGCCCGATTGCGAGATCGAAGTGCGCAACGAGGGTAATCATTACCTGGTAATCGCCATCGGTGACCGGTTCGAGGGCATGAGTCCTGTCAAGAAGCAGCAACTGGTCTACGGAGCCCTCAACACCCAGCTCGCCGAAGGTACCATCCACGCCCTCACCATCAAGGCCTTTACGCCGGCCCAATGGCAAGCTCGCCAGGCTCAGTAAGCAGCCTGCCAATCAATTTCCGGTACCGCGACGGGTCCGGCACAAGACCAAAACAGGATATTGACTGTGGACAAACTTCTGATTCGTGGCCGCAAGCCGTTGGACGGCGAAATCCGGATCTCCGGTGCCAAGAACTCGGCGCTGCCCATTCTGGCGTCCACTCTGCTGGCGGATGAGCCGGTGACGGTCGGCAACCTGCCGCACCTGAACGACATCACCACCATGATCGAGCTGCTCGGGCGCATGGGCGTCGAGCTGATGATCGACGAGAAGATGAGTGTCGAGGTCCACGCCAACACCATCAAGCATTTCCACGCCCCCTACGAGCTGGTCAAGACCATGCGGGCCTCCATCCTGGTGCTGGGACCGCTGGTGGCCCACTTCGGCGAAGCCGAGGTCTCCCTGCCCGGTGGCTGCGCCATTGGCAGTCGCCCGGTGAACCTGCACATCCATGGCCTCGAGATGATGGGGGCCGAGATCAAGGTCGAGAACGGCTACATCAAGGCCAAGTCCAACGGACGGCTCAAGGGCGCTCACATTTTCCTGGACACGGTCACCGTGACCGGCACCGAGAACCTGATGATGGCGGCGGCCCTTGCCGAGGGCAAAACCATCCTGGAGAACGCCGCCCGGGAACCGGAAGTGGTGGACCTGGCGGAGTGCCTGATCGCCATGGGCGCGGACATTCGCGGCCATGGTACCGCCACCATCGAGATTCACGGTGTCGAGCGCCTGCATGGCTGCCACTATGACGTTCTGCCGGACCGGGTGGAAACCGGCACCTATCTGGTGGCGGCGGCGGCCACCGGTGGCCGGGTGAAGCTGAAGGACACCCGCGAGGACCTGCTGGAGGCGGTGCTGCTGAAGCTGCACGAAGCCGGCGCCAACATCAGCACCGGCAAGGACTGGATCGAGCTCAACATGAAGGGCAACCGGCCCCGTTCGGTGAGCCTGCGGACCGCGCCCTATCCGGCCTTTCCCACCGATATGCAGGCCCAGTTCGCGGCTCTGAACACGGTGGCCGAAGGCACCGGTACCATCGTAGAGACGGTGTTCGAGAACCGTTTCATGCACATCCAGGAGCTGATCCGCATGGGCGCGGACATCACACTGGAGGGCAACGCCTGCATCATCAAGGGCGTTGACCACCTGACCGGCGCGCCGGTGATGGCCACCGACCTGCGGGCCTCCGCCAGTCTGGTGATCGCCGGCCTGGTGGCAGACGGTGACACCATCGTGGACCGCATCTACCACATCGATCGCGGCTACGAGTGCATCGAGGAGAAGCTTCAGCTGCTGGGTGCCAGCATCCGCCGGCTGCCGGCCTGACCACGGGAAGGACCATGACCGATAGCATTACCATCGCCCTGTCGAAGGGCCGGATCCTCAAGGAAACCCTGCCGCTGCTGAAAGAGGCGGGCATCGAGCTGCTGGATGACGTCGAAAAATCCCGCAAGCTCGTATTTCCCACCACCGACCCGGCAGTGCGGGTGCTGATCCTGCGGGCCACCGACGTGCCCACTTACGTCCAGTACGGCGGCGCCGACCTGGGAGTGACTGGCAAGGATGTCCTCATGGAGCATGGTGGCGAGGGCCTCTACGAGCCGCTGGACCTGAACATCGCCCGCTGCCGGTTGATGACCGCGGGGCCGGTGGGCACCCCGGCGCCCCAGGGCCGGCTGCGGGTGGCCACCAAATTCGTCAACCTGGCCCGGCGCTACTACGCCTCCCAGGGTCGCCAGGCGGACATCATCAAGCTCTATGGTGCTATGGAGCTGGCGCCGATCCTGGGCCTGGCGGACGAGATCGTCGACATCGTGGACACCGGCAACACCCTCAAGGCCAATGGTCTGGAGGCCCGGGAGCTGATCGATCACATCAGCACTCGGCTGGTGGCCAATCGCGCCAGCATGAAGATGAAACACGCGCAACTGCACCCTATCATTGAGCAGATGGGTGCCGCCGTCGACAGGCGGCGCTGATTACCGGGCCTGCGGTCCCCGCTGGCCCCTGTTGAACGGGCCTTGGCCCACGAAAACCCTGAAGGAATGGATATGACCAAGCCTGAGATCAAACGCCTGTCCGCCGCCTCGGCCGATTTCGACGCCGAGCTATCCCGCCTGCTGGCCTGGGATGACAGTGTGGATCACCAGGTGAATGAGTCGGTGCGGCATATCCTGCACGAGGTAAAAAACCGTGGCGACGCCGCGGTACTGGACTTCACCCGCCAGTTTGATCATCTGGATGTGGCCAGCGTGGCCGAGCTGGAGATGTCACGGGAGCGCCTGCAGCAGGCCCTGGCGGCTATCCCGCAGGACCAGCGCCAGGCCCTGGAGCAGGCGGCCGAGCGCATACGTGACTATCACCAGCGCCAGCGTCAGGAGTCCTGGCAGTACCAGGATGCCGACGGGACCGTGCTGGGCCAGCAGGTGACCCCGCTGGACCGGGCCGGGCTCTATGTACCTGGTGGCAAGGCCGCCTATCCGTCGTCGGTGCTGATGAACGCCATTCCCGCCAAGGTGGCCGGAGTGGGGGAGGTCATCATGGTGGTGCCCACTCCCAAGGGCCTGGTCAACGACATGGTGCTGGCGGCGGCCGCCATTGCCGGTGTCGATCGGGTGTTCACCCTGGGCGGGGCCCAGGCGGTGGCGGCCCTGGCCTACGGCACCGAGACGGTGCCGCCGGTGGACAAGATTGTCGGCCCGGGCAACATCTATGTGGCCACCGCCAAGCGTGAGGTCTTCGGGGTGGTGGGTATCGACATGATCGCCGGACCCTCCGAGATCCTGGTGATCTGTGACGGCGCCACCGATCCGGACTGGATTGCCATGGACCTGTTTTCCCAGGCCGAGCACGACGAACAGGCCCAGTCCATCCTGATCAGTCCCGACGGCACCTTCCTGGACCGGGTCCAGGCCAGCATCAATAAACTGCTGCCCACCATGGAAAGGGCGGAGATCATTGCCGAGTCCCTTGCCAGCCGCGGTGCCTTTATTGAAGTGGCAGACCTGGAGGAAGCCGCCCGGGTCTCCAACCGCATCGCCCCTGAGCACTTGGAACTGTCCGTGGCCGAGCCCGAGGCCCTGATGGCCCGGATCAGGCATGCCGGCGCCATTTTCCTGGGCCGCTACACCGCCGAGGCGCTGGGTGACTACTGCGCCGGCCCCAACCACGTGCTGCCCACCTCCGGCACCGCGCGCTTTTCCTCGCCGCTGGGTGTCTACGACTTCCAGAAGCGCTCCTCCATCATCGGTTTTTCCGCCGCCGGCGCTGACCGCATGGGCCGGGTGGCCTCGGTGCTGGCCCGGGGCGAGGGTCTGACCGCTCACGCCCGCTCGGCGGAGTACCGCACCAGCGATGGGGACCTGTCATGAGCCGGTTCTGGAGCCCGCTGGTTCACGAGCTCAAGCCCTACGTGCCGGGCGAGCAGCCCAAGATCGCCAACCTGGTGAAGCTCAATACCAACGAGCACCCGTTCGGCCCCTCACCCCGGGTGATCGAGGCCATCCAGGCCGAGCTTGGTGACAACCTGCGGCTCTACCCGGATCCCACCGGCGAGCGCCTGCGGAAAACCCTGGCCAGCTATCACGGCGTGGCACCGGAGCAGGTGTTCCTGGGCAACGGTTCGGACGAAGTGCTGGCCCATATTTTCCAGGGCCTGTTCCAGCACGACCAGCCGCTGCTGTTCCCGGACATCTCCTACAGTTTCTACCCGGTCTATTGCGGGCTTTACGGCATCGAAGCCAGGCCGGTACCGCTGACCGAGAGCTTTGAGATCGACGTGGCGGACTATCGCCAGCCTAATGGCGGCGTGATCTTCCCCAACCCCAATGCCCCCACCGGCCGCTACCTGCCGCTGACGCAGGTGGAGGAGATCGTTCAGGCCAACCCGGAACGGGTCGTGGTGGTGGATGAAGCCTACGTGGATTTCGGTGGCCAGACCGCCATCGCCCTGGTGAACCGGTACGACAACCTGCTGGTCTGCCAGACCCTGTCCAAGGCCCGCTCCCTGGCTGGCCTGAGGGTGGGTTTTGCGATCGGCCACCGGGACCTGATCGAGGCCCTGGAACGTATCAAGGACAGCTTCAACTCCTACCCGCTGGATCGTCTGGCGCTGGCTGGCGCCATAGCGGCCTACGAAGACGAGGCCTATTTCGAGCAGGCCCGTCAGGCGGTCATCAGCGAGCGGGAGCGGCTGGCATCGGGGCTGGCAGAGCTGGGCTTCCGGGTCTTGCCGTCAAAGGCCAACTTCGTGTTTGCCAGCCACCCGGAGCACGGCGGCCAGGCGCTGGCCCAGGGTCTGAGGGAGCAGGGCATCATCGTTCGGCATTTTGCCAAACCCCGCATTGATCCGTTCCTGCGCATCACCGTCGGCCGGCCGGACCAGAACGACGCCCTGCTGAACGCGTTGCCCGCCCTGTTGGGGCGCTGAACCGACCGAGCGGGGCCGACCGGCCCCGCAAAAGCTGCCAGGAGACCGCTATGAGCACCATGGCCCGTCGCCAGGACATCATGACCACCCTGGATGAATGGCTTCAGCCGGAACGTTTCCAGGACTATTGCCCCAACGGCCTTCAGGTGGAGGGCCGCCAGCAGGTCCGCCGTATCGTCAGCGGTGTCACGGCCTCCCAGGCCCTGATTGACGCCGCCATCGAGGAGGGCGCGGACCTGATCCTGGTACACCACGGTTATTTCTGGAAGGGCGAGGACCAGCGCATCACCGGCATGAAGCGCCGTCGGCTGCAGGCCCTGCTGGCCGGGGAGATCAACCTGGTGGCTTACCACTTGCCGCTGGACGATCACCCACTCTATGGCAACAACCAGCAGTTGGCGCGAATCCTGGGCATCGAACAGGCGGAACCGCTGGACGGGCTGGTGTGGCATGGGTTTTTGCCAGAGCCGCTGTCACCCGCGGCACTGGCCGATCATCTGGCGGAGAGGCTGGGTCGGCGACCGCTGCATGTGGGCAATGGCCAGGCCGACATCCGCCGCCTGGCCTGGTGCACGGGTGCGGCCCAGGGATTTATCGGCAAGGCCCTGGCGGGCGGCGCGGACGCCTTCATCAGTGGGGAGATTTCCGAACCCACCACCCACAGCGCGCGGGAGGAGGGCATTCACTATTACGCCGCCGGCCACCACGCCACCGAACGCTACGGCGTTCAGGCCCTGGGGCAGGCGCTGGCGGAAACATTCGGCGTGGAACACCGGTTCATCGATTGCGACAATCCGGTCTGAGGCTTGTCGGGGGAGGTCTGGTCCGGGGTCAGATGAAGGCTTTCATCTGACCCCAGGCTCACGCCAGCCTCAGGCCCGCTCTTTCTGATCTTTTCTGAGGCCAAAATCCTCGGCCAGGGTGCCCTTGTCTTCCGGGCTGCTCTTGGGTGCGTAGTCCCGCGGCGGCTCGTAGCCGTCGTCGGTCTTGCCGGTCAGGCGGGCTTTCTCCGATGATTTTTCCACTTCCTCCAGCCAGTCCTCGTCGTTGGCCAGGCGGTTGGCGCCACGGGCCATGTGCTGGTTGACGTCACGGTAGGCGTCATTGAACCGGCGCAGCAGATGGGCAGACTCCATGAAGTGTTCGTTGACCTGGGCCTGGTAGCGGGTGTACTCGCTCCTGAGTTCATCGATCTGCTGTTCTGCACGGCGGCGGCGCAGACTGGTGCCTGCATTGGAGCGGCCCAGCAGCAGGCCGATCACAAGGCCGACAACGAGAGCGGCGACAGCAATCAGGATCAGGTTCGTCATAAGTCAGTTCATCCTGTGGGTAACGAATCGAATTCCATCTGTGGACAGTATAACGTCTGGCCAACCGTGAGCCCATGGCAGGGGTTTGAGCCAATCGTCTAAGCCGTCGGGCTCCGCCATCGCCAAATGGCGAAATTCACCGAAATCAGCGACAATACGCCGCCTGAAATGACACCAGCCGCGAGACCGCTTTTGATGACACCCTGGGAACGCTACCAGCACGATCTCGCCCGCGAGGGCTTTCACAAGGATCCCGCGCAGGAAGACGCCATCCGACGACTGCAGTCACTTTACGACAAACTGGTCGAGGCCGAAAGCCAGCGCAAGAAAACCCTGGTGAAATTCCGCCTGGCCCTGAAGAAGGGGCGGGAAGAGCCGGTGAAGGGTCTTTATTTCTGGGGCGGCGTAGGCCGCGGCAAGACCTACCTGATGGACACCTTCTACGAGGCCCTGCCGTTCGAGCGCAAGATGCGGGTGCACTTCCACCGCTTCATGCAGCGGGTCCACAACGAGCTGAAGCTGCTCAAGGGTCAGAAGAACCCCCTGGATCATGTCGCCAAGCGCTTTGCCGACGAGGCCCGGGTGATCTGCTTCGACGAGTTCTTTGTCTCGGACATTGGCGATGCCATGATCCTGGCGACGCTGCTGGACGGCCTCTTCAGCCGTGGCGTCACGCTAGTGTGTACCTCCAATATCGTACCGGACGGGCTCTACAAGGATGGCCTGCAACGGGCCCGGTTCCTGCCGGCCATCGAGCTGGTGAAGCGCCACACCGAAGTGGTCAATGTAGACGGGGGTGTGGACTACCGCCTGCGCAGCCTGGAACAGGCCGAGCTCTACCATTACCCCCTCGACGAAGGTGCCGACGAGAGCCTGGCGGAGAGCTACAACAGCCTGGCCCTGGAATCCGGATGCCACACCCGGGAGCTGGAGATCAACGGCCGCAAGCTGACCGCCAGATGCCACTCCGACGATGTGGTCTGGTTCGAGTTCCGGGAGCTCTGTGACGGGCCCCGGAGCCAGAACGACTACATCGAACTAGCGCGGGAGTTCCACGCCGTCATCATCAGCAACGTGCCGGTGCTGGGGGGCGACAAGGAGGACCAGGCGCGGCGCTTCGTCAACATGATCGACGAATTCTACGACCGCAACGTCAAGGTCATCATGTCGGCGGCCGCCCCCATCACCGAGCTGTATGCCGGCGGGCGGCTGGCCTTCGAGTTCGAGCGTACCGAATCACGGCTGCTGGAGATGCAGTCGCAGGAGTATCTGGAGGCTCCGCACAAACCCTGAGGCCGTAACGGTCCCGGGTCAGAAACAGAAGCCGACCACGGCTCTTTTTACGCATGAGGAAGAAAGCATGAGTTTGGACAATGTTGTGATTGTCAGCGGCGTTCGCACGCCCATGGGGGGATTTCAGGGCAGCCTGAGCAGTGTCAGCGCCCCTGAGCTGGGTGCCCTGACCATCGCCGAGGCCGTTCGCCGGGCCGGTATCGACGCCGCCGATGTGCAGGAAGTGATCATGGGCAATGTGCTGCCCGCCGGCCTCAAGCAGGGTCCGGCCCGTCAGGCGATGCGCCAGGCGGGACTGCCCGACAGCACCGGTGCCACTACCATCAACAAGCTCTGCGGCTCCGGCATGAAGGCCGCCATGCTGGCCTGCGACCTGATTCGCGCCGGCAGCAACGACGTCATGGTGGCCGGCGGTATGGAAAGCATGTCCAACGCCCCCTACCTGCTGCTCAACGCCCGCAAGGGCTACCGCATGGGCCCCGGCGACGCGCCCCAGGACCACATGTTCCTGGACGGCCTGGAAGACGCCGAGACCGGCCGCCTGATGGGCGCTTTCGCCCAGGACATGGCGGACCAGAAGGGCTTCACCCGTGAGGACATGGACAACTACGCCATCAATTCCCTCAAGCGGGCCCAGCGCGCCATCAAGGAAGGCCTGCTGAAAGAGGAAATCATTCCGGTCACCGTCAAGACCCGCCAGGGTGAAGTGGTGGTGGAAGACGATGAGCAGCCGCTGACAGCCAATCTTGACAAGATCCCGACCCTGCGTCCGGCCTTCAAGAAAGACGGTACGGTCACCGCCGCCAACGCCTCCTCCATCTCTGATGGTGCCTCGGCGCTGGTACTGATGCGTGAGAGCGAAGCCGAGCAGCGCGGCCTCAAGCCCATGGCGCGGATCGTCGCCCACGCCACCCATTCCCAGCATCCGTCGGAGTTCACCTGCGCACCGGTGGGGGCCATCAAGACCCTGTTCGAGAAGGCCGGCTGGAGTCGGGACGAGGTGGACCTGTTCGAAATCAACGAAGCTTTCGCCATGGTGGCGATGATGCCCATCCGCGAACTGGGTCTGGACCCCGACAAGGTCAACATTCACGGCGGCGCCTGCGCACAGGGTCACCCGGTGGGTTCCACCGGTTCCCGGCTGCTGGTCACCCTGATGCATGCGCTCCGGCGCCAGGGTGGCAAGCGCGGCGTGGCGGCCCTGTGCATCGGTGGCGGCGAAGCCACCGCCATGGCCATCGAGATGCTTTGAGCGATAGCCTTCCCCCTCGCCCCTGGTGGGAGAGGGGGAAGGCAGCGTATCTGTGCACTTTTGCCTCACTGGTTGCCTCGTTAATTTGTGTCTATAGTGAGGCAAGGCAATGGGGACCGGGCGGGGTGTCGGGCCTTTGTCCTGCCGGTATGAGTGCAAAATCATACTTTTGACTGATCAAGCGTCCTACCGGCTTAGCTATAGTGCCACTATCACAGAGGAGTCTGTGCGAGCACCAGCACTGTGTGCGAGAAGCCTCCAGCATCGTGAAGACCAATAACTAGAGCAGCGACTCAGAACAACAACGGAGTAGCCTTCCAATGACAAGAAAAACCCACCCGTGGCAGCAATGGGCAAAACTGCCCCTGGCTGCGGCTATTGCAGCTGGCATTTCCGGTCAGGCGTCAGCGTTTTCTTTCTATGTCGGGGATGTAGAAGCCTCACTGGACACCACCCTGTCGGCCGGTGCCACATGGCGTGTGGAAGATCGGGACAAGCGCCTGATCGGTCAGGGTAACCTGGGTCCTGAATACACCCCTGGTCAGCCTCTCGCCAATATCGGCGCCTCCACCAACAACTACGACGACGGCAACCTGAACTTTGAGAGCGGCGAGACCGTCTCCAAGGTGGTGCAGGGCCGTACCGATCTCTACCTGAACTACAACACCGACAACGACTACCTTACCCGCGTCGGTGGTTTTGTCCGTGGTCGTTATTACTACGACTTCGAGCTGAAAGACGAGAACCGCGCAGTGGATTTCGTTGGCCAGCAGCGCGAACTGAACGAGGAAGCCAAGGACAACGCCTCCGGCGCCGATCTGCTGGACGCTTACATCTTTACCGACTGGTATCTGGGCGAGACGCCGCTGAGCGTCCGTTACGGCAAGCAGGTGGTGAGCTGGGGTGAGAGCACCTTCATCCAGGGTGGCATCAACACCATCAATCCCATCGACGTACCGGCTTTCCGTGCGCCGGGCTCCGAACTGAAGGACGCCCTGCTGCCAGTGGAAATGCTGTACATGTCCGCTGGCATCCTGCCGGACCTGACCCTGGAAGCCTTTGTCCAGACCGACTGGGAGCCGGTCAAGCCGGATGATTGCGGCACCTTCTTCTCCACCAACGACTTCGCCGCCGACGGCTGTGGACCTGTTCTGCTGGCCGGCGCCCTGCCGGACTCCCAGGCCTTCGCCCAGGGTTTCATCGCGCCCCGTATCGGCGACCGTCGCCCGGATGACAAGGACCAGTTCGGCGTGGCCCTGCGCTGGTACGTGCCGGCCCTGAACGACTCCGAGCTGGGCTTCTACTACATCAAGTACAACAGCCGTCTGCCCTACGTCAGTGGTCTGGTGAACAACCCGTCCAGCCCCAGCGGCACTCAGCAGAACGACCCGAGCCTGCCGTTCTCCAGCTTCCCGAGCTATTTCATCGAGTACCCGGAGAACATCAATCTTTATGGCATCAGTATCAACACCACCACTCCCGGTGGCTGGTCGCTGGGCGCGGAATACAGTTTCCGTGACAACATGCCGCTGCAGTGGAACGCGTTCGAGCTGATCTTCGGCGGCCTGCAGCAGCGTGGCCCCAATGGCGAGACTCTGAGTGACTTGGAACGCCAGCGTAGAGAAGAGAACCCGGGTGCCAACCTCGCGGGCAAGCCGGTTGACGGTTACGACCGGTTCAACGTGTCCCAGGCCCAGTTCACCCTGATCAAGTTCTTTGACCAGGTAATGGGCGCCAGCCGCCTGTCGTTTATCGCCGAAGTGGGTGGTACCTACGTACACGACCTGCCAGACTACGACGAGGCCCGTTACGGCCGTTCCGGTACCTTCGGTATTGGTACACTCCCTTTGGATGGAGCCAACTTCACGGGTGACTTCTGTGTGGCAGGCGCCAATATCAATACCAACTACTGTAATAACGAAGGCTTTACCACTGACTTCTCCTGGGGTTACCGTGCCCGCTTTGTGTGGGATTACCCCAACGCCTTTGCCGGTGTAAACCTGCAGCCGCAGTTGGCCTGGTCCCACGACGTGAAGGGCTATTCGCCCCAGCCCGGGGGCGCCTTCAACGAGGGCAGCAAGTCGGTTGGCCTGTCGCTGGCAGGTGTCTACCAGAACCAGTACTCTGCAGAAATCGGCTACACAAACTTTTTCGGCGGCAAGCCGTATAACGAGTTGACCGACCGCGACTTCGTCAGCGCGAGCGTGTCCTACTCGTTCTGATCGGGCCCCGAATTCGTTTAACGAGGAATTTTCGATGAAACTGAACAAGAAACTGATTGCCTCGGGTGTCCTCGCGGCATCCCTGTTCGCCGGTAACGCCTTCGCAGCGGTGTCTGCGGAGGAGGCCGCGAAGCTGGGCAATTCCCTGACCCCCATGGGTGCGGAGAAGGCCGGCAACGGCAACGAGATCCCGGCCTGGGACGGCGGTCTGACCACCATTCCGGCCGGCTATAAGGGCGACGGTATCTACGTCAACCCGTTCAAGGACGAGCAGCCGCTGTTCGTCATTGACCAGAGCAACGTGGACCAGTACGCCGACAAGCTCTCACCGGGCCAGGTGGCGATGATCAACAAGTACAGCGACTACAAGATGCCGGTGTACAAGACTCATCGGACCTCCACCTATCCCCAGGAGATCATGAACGAGACCATGCAGAATGCCACCAAGGTGGAGCTGGTCGCCGGTGGTAACGGTCTGCAGAACTACCAGAACGCCACCCCGTTCCCGATCCCGCAGAACGGTCTCGAGGCCATCTGGAACCATATCACTCGTTACCGGGGTGGTTCGGTCAGCCGAAACGTGGGGCAGGTTACGCCCACGGCCGACGGCAGCTACAGCGTGGTCAAGTTCCAGGACGAGCTGACCTGGCGTGCGTTCCTGACCGACTATGACCCGAACGAAGACGCCAACGTGCTGTTCTACTTCAAGCAGGCCATCACTGCGCCGTCCCGTCTTGCCGGTAACGTCCTGCTGGTCCACGAGACCATCAACCAGGTCCAGGAACCCCGCCGTGCGTGGGTATACAACGCCGGTCAGCGCCGCGTTCGCCGTGCGCCCCAGGTGGCCTACGACGGACCGGGTACCGCAGCCGACGGCATGCGTACCTCAGACAACTTCGACATGTACAACGGTGCACCTGACCGCTACAACTGGGAGTTGCTGGGCAAGAAGGAAATGTACATCCCGTACAACTCCTACAAGCGGACCGATCGTGACCTGACCTACGACCAGATCGTCAAGGCCGGCCACATCAACCAGGACTACACCCGCTACGAGCTGCATCGGGTATGGCACGTGCGCGCCACCCTGAAGCCGGACGCGCGCCACATCTACGCCCAGCGTGACTTCTACATCGACGAGGACAGCTGGCAGGCCTCCGTGATCGACCACTACGACGGTCGCGGCGAACTCTGGCGTGTGGCGGAAGCCCACAACATGTTCTTCTACGATCAGCAGGTACCCTGGTACGCCCTGGAGACCCTCAACGACCTGCTCTCCGGCCGTTACCTGGCCCTGGGTCTGACCAACGAAGAACCCGAGCCCTACAGCTTTGGTGTCGAGCGGTCCTCCCGCGACTACACCCCGGCTGCCCTGCGTCGCGCAGGTACCCGGTAAGACCAGGTTGAGATCAAAAACCGGCGCCTTGTGCGCCGGTTTTTTTATGCCTCACAGCAGCCCTTTGCGCCTGAAATTCGCCGCCGAAATCATTTTTTACCGTCAGCGTTTTGCGCCCCACCCATGGTTTGGTTTAACCTTTAGTCGATAAGACCAACGGCTACTCTCTGGAGGTTGCCGGGGCCTCTCCATACTCGACGTATCAGGTTTCATTTCAGGGCAGGTTTCGGACGTTCATGGGTTTGAACGCTGCCAGTGACTCTGACGGGGCATCGATTGAAACAATTTGACGAAGGCTCTGCGGCCAACGACGAGTACCTGTCGCTGGCCGGTGGCGGGCAGGCCGGAGAGCTGATCTGGGACCTGCTTCAGCATCGTATCAAAAGGCCACGGCGGCTAGCGCCGGCCATCGAACTTTCACGGATTCGCGAGCGGTTTGGCGGTGCCCTGCAACGGGACGGCGTGCTGCACCTGGAGGCGCCGGCCGGTTTCGGCAAGACCCAGGCCCTCAATCACGCCCTGGGAGACCGGGACGAGGATTCAGTGAGCTGGGTCAACCTGACCGCCCACGACAACGATCCCTCACGCCTGCTGGCCCTGCTCATGCTGGCGTTCAAGCGGCCGGAGCTGCGGCACCAGTCACTGTCCAAACCGGTATCCGGCTCCCTTACCGACGCCCTGACCCTGCTGCTGACCCGCTTCCGGCCCGAGAGTCACCCGGACAACTGCCTCACACTGGTGTTGGACGGTGTCGACCTGCTGGTGACTTCACCGGCCCTGGCCATCCTCGAGCACCTGATCCAGGAGCTGCCGCCCGGGCTGCGGCTGGTGCTGATCTCACGTCAGCCCCTGCCCATTGAAACCCATCGCTACGCCCTCGAGGGCCGCTTCCAGCGCATCACCTCCGAGCACCTGGAGCTGACCCGCCCGGACACCCTGGCGTTCTTTGAGGATGCCATGGCCACCGGCCTGCTGACCCTCAATGCGGTGGAGCACATCTATACCCTCAGTGAGGGCTGGCTGACGCCCCTGGCGCTGTACCGCAAGGAGCTGGAGAGCAACGAGCAGGAGCGGCTGCCGATCCAGGAGGCCCAGAGCGTCACCCGCTTCATGCACGACGCCCTGTTTGGCCGTCTCACCCCTGGCCAGCAGCGGTCCCTTTGCCTGATGGCGGAGTTTGACGCCATCTGCGATGACCTGTTCATGCACATCGCCGACCCTACCAGTGACCCGGGTTTCTGTCCTTCGGTGGCGGCCGGCCGAGGCCTACCGATCCGCTCGGTGCCGGGCCGCGGGCGCTGGTTTCGCTTCAACCCGCTGGCCCGGGACTGGCTGCTGGCCCGCGGTGTACCCGGCGCCCAGGCCCGGGCGCGGATCGCCAGCGGCTGGTTCGAATCCCGGGGCGACTATTCCGAGGCACTGCGCTATGCCCTGATCAGTCACGACACTGAACTGGCTTTGACCATGGCCTCGGCCGGCTCGGAGGCCCTGCTGGTGAGCCAGGACACCGCCTCGCTGCTTCGCCTGCGGCGTTCCCTGCCGGCAGACCTGATCCAGAAGAGCCCGCGCCTGCGGGTGGTCTACGGCTGGGTGCACGCCATCGGTGGCCAGTTCCGCGAGGCCCGCAAGCTGGTGGAGTCCCTGGATGCCAGCGAGGAAGGCCTGCTGGAGGGCCGAGTGGCCGCCCTGCGGGCCTTTATCCTGCGGGGTGAGGGCGACATCGACCACTCCCTGTCGGAGGCCGACAGGGCGCTAACGGAAACCGGTCTTACCACCCACGCCCGCTTCATGTCGCTGCTGGTGCGCTCCAGTGCCCTCTGTGCCCGGGGCCGGTTTGGCGAGGCCCGCAGTGCCAATCGCAGCGCCTCCCGCCTGGCCCGTGAAATTGGCGACGCCGGCTGCGAGATGCTGGCGGTGTACGATCATGCCCGCATTGAACTGGGCAAGGGCTACCTCAAGCGGGCGGAGCAACTGTTCCGGCACGGCCTGGACACCGGACTGAGCGATCCCACCCGGCCGCCCCGGATCGGCGAGGGCAGGCTGCAGCTGGGGCTGGCGCTGGTGCTCTGGCATCAGGGCCGCAACACCGAGGCGGCCCGGGTCCTGGTGCATTACGCCCGTTACGCGGAACAGACCCGGGACCTGGCGTTCCTGGCGATCATGGCCTTGCGGGCACTGATTGCCAAGGCTGAGGGCGACATCGACCAGGCCTTTTCCTGGATCGGCCAGGCGGAGCGCACCATGCAGTTGTGGCACGTGGACGACGCCGTCTACGAGCCGGTACTGGAGACGCTGAAAGTCACCTGCTGGCTGGGCCAGCAGCAGTACGACAGTGCCGGCGCCGCCCTGGACAAGCTCCGGCCCTACCGCAGCGAAGGCCGGGTGCCGGACCTGTTCCCCATGCTGCCGGGCCTGCTGGACACCCTGCAGATTCGCTACGCCCTGTCCCAGGGCCGCGGCGAGTCCGCCCGC
Organism: Marinobacter sp.; assembly: GCF_033722195.1. Lineage (GTDB taxonomy): Bacteria > Pseudomonadota > Gammaproteobacteria > Pseudomonadales > Oleiphilaceae > Marinobacter. The sequence goes on along the minus strand of NZ_JAWVZL010000014.1, from coordinate 153 downwards.
AGCGAGATCGAAAGCCTCAAGGGCAACCGTGCCCAGCCTTTCGGCCTGCAGCTCTACGGTGGCCTGCTGGAAGCGCTGGCGAACCTGCACAGCGGCCACCGGGATAAAGCCCTGGCGGGTCTGGCCGAGACCATCGACAAGGCCGCCGAGGCC
>NZ_JAWVZL010000013.1:0-54821 GCF_033722195.1 Marinobacter sp. | reverse complement strand
CAGGAAAGGGTTCCACCCATGCTCAAGAAAACTCTAATAAGTCTCGCCGTAGCGTCTTCCGTGGGCTTGACCGGCTGCCTCGGTGGCGATTCCGTCGGTAAGAACGCGGATCCCCAGTACAACATCAGCAACCCGAATTTTACTGGTAAGACCTGGCCGATCTTCAATCCCGTAACAAGCGAGCTCCCTGTTCCGAGTGACCTCCAGTTCACCCAGGGCGCCGGTGCCGACGGCACGCTGAATGGCTCTGATGCGAATGCCATCACCCAGGCGCTCGATTTCATGGACGGGTCCTCCACGGTCGCTCAGTTCGACGTCAAACTCTCTGGTTCCATCGACCCATCAACCGTCAACGCTACACCGGTCATCGTTGTTGACGGTGCGCCAGCGCCCAATCCTCAGCAGAACGTGTTCCTCCTTTCTCTGGACTTCCCGGGAGATGACTCGCTGCTGAACAGTTCATCCTATTACACCAATCTGATTGCCGAACTGGTCGCAAGTGGAGCCATATCCCCGGCTCCAGAGCGGACAAGCTTCCCGGGTGAAACGCCGACATTCAAGATCGGTATTGCGTTCCAGCAACTGCAAGCGGCTGTAACTAATTTCGGTCCAACCAGCCCGGAAGCTGCAGCAGCCGCTCAGGCAGTACTGGACTTCAATAACGAGTACCGGGCCGAAGTGGTATCGCTGGATGGCGGCACCAACAACGTGCTGCGATTCACCCCGCTACGTCCTCTGAATGACAAGACCAAATACCTGGTTGTAGTGACCGATGGCGTAAAAGATGCGTCGGGTGAAAGCATTGTTGCGTCTCCTGCTTACCAAAACATCAGCAACCCTGACGAGCCCCTTGGTACAGCCTCACTGGCACCGGTTCGGGGAGCGATTCAGAGCTGGGAAGCGCTGGCATCTGGCTATTTCACTAACCTGACCAACACCAGCCGCACAGCTGCGGGGCTTCCGCCCCTGTCTGCGGACAACCTTGCCCTGTCCCTGACCTTCACGACGGGAGGTACTGTTGATGTTCTGGAGGCAGCCACCTCTCCAGCGCAATTCTTCTACAAGAATTCCGTTGTAGACACGAAGCAGCAAGCAATCGCGACTTATCTCGCAAACAACGCCGATACCTTTGAAACGTTGACACCTTCACAGCAGTACGGAGTTCTGGCCCAAGAGGCGGGGATGGCAGTGGCACAGGCCGAAGCAGCGTCCCCTTCACTGAGACAGATCGCTGCGGGAACCGAGGCCAATCTGGCGATGGCAGGGGCTGATTTCAGCAACCCAGCTCCCCGAGCAATTACGCCCATTGAAGCGACTCGCGTGCCGACAACCGCGGTGCTTGGATCGTCAGCTAATCCAGGGACGATCTTCCAGGCGGGAATCAACCTTCCTTACTATCTGAAAGTACCGACGGAGACCGACCCTTCTAACCTCACCGCAACTTGGGAGGCATCGGAAACAGTAGGCGCAATCATTGATGCCAGCCAAGGAAATGCAGAAGGAACAACTCCGCCATCGGACAAGGTAACGTTCCGGTACCCATTTGCCGCGCAGAATGCCACTGTGTTTGCGCCTCTGCTTATCTCAGTGCCTGACAACTCGGCCTGCAGCGGACAAAAGCCTTATGACGTGGTGATCTATCAGCACGGCATTTTCGGCAATCGCTCCCACAGTTTGGCACTTGCCAACCAATTGGTTCCGGCGGCATCAGGCTGTAAAGTGACGGTGGCCATGGACCTTCCCATGCATGGTATAGCTCCTAAGCTTGCGACCGGTGATCTTGACCCAGCTCTGGGACTTAGCGTTGACGTGCAAGTGAACCCCAGCACTGGCGAAATCGTCGGTGAAAGCCCGCTGCCTATGAACGAGCGGCATTTCGGCTGGGGACAGACAGCTACAGGCGCACCCGCTCGGATGGAGTACTCTACCGATCCGGCGGAAGCAGTTGGCTCATCTGGTCAGTACTTCCTGAATCTCAGCAAACTGCCTGCAGCGCGCGACAACAACCGCCAGGGCGTGGTTGATCTTCTGAACCTCAACGCGAGCTTAGTAAACCTGAACGGCATCGATCTCGACAATGCTGATGGTGACGGCGACCCCTCAACCGGCGGCGGCGATGTGAATGTTCAGACCGATGGAAGCGGAAGCCGTGTCTACTACGTAGGCCATTCCCTCGGCGGCATCCTTGGAACGTCCTTTGTTGCGCTGGTGAATGACTCAGCTCAGGACGCCACGATTGGCAACGGCAACCTGACGCCTTTCACTGCAGCGGCTCTGGTAACACCGGGCGCCGGAATCGCCAAGCTGCTGGAGAACTCGCCTTCCATTGGCGCTCGTGTTCTTGCCGGCCTGGCGCAGTCTGGCCTGACCCAGGGTACAAGCAACCTGGAGCTCTACCTGAACGTTGCTCAGGCTTCGCTTGACAGTGCAGAGCCACACAACTTCGTGAACTCGCTGCTGGATAGCGCCACGCCTGTTTACCTGAACGAAATCTACGGTAATGGTGTAGACCGCTCCACTCAGGATCAGACCATCCCAGTTGCTGCAGATACCGCTTACGCAGGCGAGTACACTGCACCGCTGGGAGATGCCCTGCCGGCTCCGTTGGCGGGCACAGAGCCTCTGATCATGCAGCTTGGTGCGGAAACCATCGCGGCGAACACACAGACTACCGTTGGTACAAGCCAGGCAACCAATGTGGTCCGGTTCACCGCTGGTACCCATACCACCATCATTCGTCCGGAAGACACTGCAGGGACCGCCGTCTTTGCTGACATGGCGACCAACATCGCCAGCTTCTTCGGCAGTGCGGGCGGTGGCATCAGCTTCAACAATGCAATGTTTGTTAAGCAGAATGAGCCAACACCAGAAAATCCCTAAATCCACGGCTTACTAACCCTTTAAAGCCCCGGCATACGCCGGGGCTTTTTTATCGCTCAGTTTCTATGCCGAAACAATAAATGAGAAACAATTCATTATTTCGCTACACTGGTCTGGAGGCGTTTCGGAAAACCCGGAAAATGCGACGATCAGGCCTTTAAAGCATCGCGTTTACCGCTTTTCGGCCTACACTTGTAATCAGGATTGATTCAGTCAGACGGCGGGCTTGGCCATGGATATCGCGCAACCGGAATCTCCGGTGGTGTCACCCCAGCAGGTGACCGACACCAACCTTGAAAGCACCGAGCAGAGGCTCCGGCTCCGGCGGCTGGGCATGTCGTTTGCCTCCTACCTCGCCACTTTCTCCCTGGTCATTTTCTGCTGGTACCAGGGCATGGTGCCGGGCGAGGTGGTGGCGCAGTTTGCGGTGTTCGCGCTGGTGCTAAACGGCGCATTCTTTGCGCTGATCCGCTCCGGCATCAACCTGCGTTTCGCCGACCCCAGCATGACCAGCGCCCAGATGGTGCTGTCTCTGCTGCCGGCGCTCTGGGTAATGTTCTTCCTCGAGGCCGGTCAGGCCCGGGCGGCCTTCCTGATGATCGCCATGGTACCGCCGCTGTACGGCATCCTCGGCCTTTGCCGGCGCCAGTTCCTGGTGGTGAGTCTCTGGTTCTTCACCCTCTACGGCCTGCTCTACCTGAGCCTGCTGGTGTACAAACCACAGGTGCTCACGGGCGCCCTGGACCTGATCCAGACCGCCGCCTTCACCCTGGTGATGGCCCAGATCGCCATCATCGGGGGATTTATCAGCAGCCTGCGCCAGAAGCTGCGGGAGCGTAACCAGGACCTCAAGGAGGCCATGGCCCGCATCCAGGAGTTGGTGGACGTGGACGCGCTCACCGGCGTCTATAACCGCAGGCGCCTGTTCGAGGTGATTTCCGAGGAGTCCAATCGCTACAGCCGTTCTCCGGGCTCCTTCTCCCTGTGCCTGCTGGACGTCGACTACTTCAAGGATGTCAACGACACCTACGGCCACCAGGCCGGCGATGCCATTCTGCGGGGCATTGCCCAGTGCGTGTCCAAGGGCTTGCGGGAAATCGACTGCTTCGGGCGTTACGGCGGTGAGGAGTTCCTGATCGTGCTGCCCCAGACCCCGATCTCCGGAGCCGGCATCAAGGCGGAGCGGGTGCGACGCTGCATCGAAAGCCTGCGCTTCGACGACATCCGCAAGGATCTGAAAATCACCGTGTCCATCGGGGTGGCGGAGTTCCAGCCCGGTGAGGACACCGAGGCCACCCTGGCCCGGGCCGACCAGGCGCTGTACGAGGCCAAGCACCTCGGCCGAAACCAGGTGGTGCTCAGCGAGCAGCCACCGGTGGCTGTCAATGCATCGTCCTGATTAGTTACCGAGAACCTCGTCGTTGTCCGCCCCCAGTTTTTTGCCGATATAACGGCTCTGGCAGGGGGTGCGGCTGAACTTGATGGGGTGGCCGAGCTGGCGCTGGCTGCCGCCATCGTCACAGGCCACCTCGATCACCATGTCCCGGACCTGCAGCTGGGGATGCCTGGCTGCCTCTGACAGGGTCAGCACCGGCTCCACACAGGCGTCCTGGTGGGCGAACACCGATTCCCAGTGGGCAAGATCCTGCTTGCTAATTGCCGCCTTGATGGCGGCCTTGAGTTCGGCCTGGTGGGCGGAGTTCTGGCTGAGGCCGTAGCTTTTCATTTCCGGAATGCCTAGCAGGTCACAGAGGCGGCCACAGAATTGGGGCTCCAGGCTGCCCACCGACAGCCAGCGGCCGTCGGCGGTGCGGTAGTAATCGTAGAAGCTGCCACCGTTGAGCAGCGAGCCCTCCGGTTCAGGCTCGGCGCCGCCGGCCAGGCAAGCGGCGCCGGCCATGCCGTTGAGGGCAAACGCGGCGTCGGTCATGCTGACATCGATGAACTGCCCTTCCCCGGTCTGCTGGCGATGCACCACCGCCGCCAGGATGCCCATGACCGCATGATGGGAGCCGCCGGCCACATCTGCCACCTGGATGCCGAGCGGCGGCGGGCCTTCACCGCGGCGGCCGCTGTGGCTGCTCACCCCCGCAAGGGCCAGGTAATTGATGTCGTGGCCGGCCCGGTCCCGGTAGGGGCCGGTCTGACCATAGCCGGTGATGGCGCAGTAGATGAGGCCGGGGTTGAGCGCGTTCAGGACGTCGTAACCCAGCCCCAGGCGGTCCATGACGCCGGGGCGGAACTGCTCGATCACCACATCGTAGTCGGCCACCAGGGCCTTGATGGCCTGGACGCTCTCCGGCTTTTTCAGGTCCAGCCCCAGGGAGCGCTTGCCCCGGTTCAGGTAGGCGTGGGCGGTGCTGACGCCGCGATCATGGGGCGGCATCACCCGGGTCAGGTCGAGCCGGCCCGGCGCCTCCACCCGCAGTACATCGGCGCCCATGTCCGCCAGCATCATGGTGGCGTAGGGCCCGGGTAGCAGGGTGGTGAAATCCAGCACTTTGAGGTGGCTCAGTGGACCGCTCATGGTATCTCCCGATGGTTTAGCTGGGGGTTTTGGGGTGTTCCGGCAGTATGACTCCGTGTCGCCATGCTGACCGTTTTTACCGATTCGGCCAACCGCCGTGGCGGTCAATTGCATTGACCTTTTCTTCCACCGCGAGGCTGCGCTGCGGCGGTTGCATTGGTGGCCCGGCCCTCTATGATGGTCCTCGTTGCCGGCGTCAGAAAAGAAACGGGTCAGGAAGCAAGCATGGCAGAGCTAACGGTATCGCGACATTTTGTACTGGCCGCGCTGGCGGGAGCCCAACGCCAGGGCTACGACACCCAGGCCATGCTGCGGCAGGCGGGCATCTCGCCGGAACTGCTGAAGATCGATATGGCCCGGGTCAGCAGCGCCCAGTACAGCCGCCTGATGCAGGTAATCTGGAGCGTCATGGAGGACGAGTTCATGGGCCTGGGGCCGCGGCGCGGTCGTCCGGGCACCTTTGCCACCCTGTGCACCCTGGCCATTGGCGCCCCGAACCTGGAGGCAGTTTACGAGCGCGCCTACCAGTTCTCCCGCCTGTTCGAGCCGGCGCTGGCCATGCGGCTGGAGACCGACGGTGACGAGGCCCGCCTGGTGGCGGTGCTGGAGGGCGAGATCCACGACCCCATGCACTTCCTGCAGGAAAGCCTGCTGGTGATCTGGCACCGGCTGGGCAGCTGGCTGATCGGCCAACCGGTGGAGCTGAACAGCGCAGCCTTCGCCTACCCCCGGCCGCCCCACGGCGACGAGTACCGGCAGATTTTCCACTGCCCGCTGCATTTCGATGCGCCGGAGACGGAGCTGCGCTTCGACCGCCGTTTTCTGAGTGCCCCGGTGATCCGCGACAAGCCCGAGATGCACCGTTTCCTCAAGACCTCGCCGGCGGACCTGCTGTCCCGGCCCGATGAGAGCAACACCTACTCCGGCAAGATACGGGCGCTGATCGGCCGCGATTTCTCCAGGGCGCTGCCGGATTTCGAGTGGATTGCGGCGGAACTGCATACCAGCCCACAGACCCTGAGGCGGCGGCTGAAGCAGGAAAACACGTCATTCCAGGAGATCAAGGACCTGCTGCGGCGGGATCTGGCCATCTATTATCTGGCCCGGGAAGAGCTGCCCATCAACGACATCGCCCACCGGGTGGGCTTTACCGAGCCCTCCACATTCCACCGCGCCTTCAAGAAGTGGACCGGGGTGACCCCCGGCGCCTATCGTGAGGGCGAGCGCGGCGACTGAGCCTGCTTTAGCTGGGGGCCTGCAGGGTCCTGATGAGCTGGCCCAGGGTTCTGGCCAGTTCCGCCACGCGCTCGCGATCCGCCGCCAGCTTCAGCAGGCGCGAGCCGTCCCTGGGGTCATAGATCCAGCAGGTGGGGTCCACGCCGGGGCATTCCCAGCGCACGTTCGGATTGACGCCGTAGACACTCATGGTCTGTACCGACAGCCGCCGGCGTGCGTTCTCCCCTTCCACCAGGCGGGACTCCTGGATATTGATCTGGCCGTTTTCCGCCGAGACCCGGTAAAGGATGTCGGGCAGCGCGCCGGCGCGGACGATGCGCTGATCCTTATGCCAGCCCGCCAGTTCCAGCAGGGTGTTGGTATGAATCACCAGGGCCTCGGCGTCGGAATCCGCCAGGTAGAGCTGGCGCAGGCGGCTGAGGCTGTCGCTGTTGGCCGGTTCGATCACCGCCACCTGCTCGCTGCCGGCCGGCTGGGTGGGCGCCCGCTCGCTGGCGGTTTTCTGCTGCTGCTCCACCTCGGTGATCAGCTCCAGGGCGTCGGTGTAGAACTCGCCTTCTGCGCCGGCGCTCTGGATATAGCCCTCCAGGGCTTCCCGGGCTTCGGTAAGCAGACCGGACTGGAGCATGACCCGGCCCCGGTAATAGAGGTAGGCCGGCGGTTTTTCCGAATCCAGGCCCTGGAGGCGGTTGAGGAACTGACCGGCGTCACCCCAGCGCTGCTCCTTGATGGCCTGCTCGGTGGCGATCATCAGGCGCCGGGTTTCGTGTTCGGGGGCCAGCGCCTGAGCCTGGGTCGCCCAGAGGCTGGCGGCAATCAGCACACCGTGACAGAGGCGGCGAATCGGACTGCGTTTCACGTTCATACCGGGTTCTCTCCGTTCGGATTACGGCCGGGCTACTCTTCTTCCGCCTCGGGCCGGTCCTCCCTATCTTCGGCGTCTTCGATGTCCACTTCTGCCTGATCCATCACGGCTTTGGGCAATTCTTTTTTAACACGAACCCCCAGTTCCACAAAGCGGTTGGCCTGGGAAATCAGGTTGCCCCGGCCCCGGGTCAGAGTGTTCATGGCATTGTCGTAGGTGCCCTGCACGGTCTGCAGCTGGCTGCCCATGCGCTCCATGGCCTCCACGAACACCCGCAGCTTGTCGTAGACCGCGCCGGCCCGCTCGGCAATACGCCGGGCGTTCTGGCTCTGGCGCTCATAGCGCCAGATATTCTCGATGGTGCGCAGGGTGGCCAGCAGGGTGGTGGGGGTTACCACGATGATCTTGCGCTCAAAGGCCTCGGCGAACAGGTTCTCGTCCTGCTGGAAGGCCGCCACGAAGGCCGGCTCGATCGGCATGAACAGGAACACGAAATCCGGCGAGTGCAGGCCGTGGAGCTGGCTGTAGTCCTTCTCGCTGAGGCTGCGGATATGCTGGCGCACCGCCTCCACGTGGGCCTTGAGGGCGGCCTCCTTGTCGCTTTCCTCTTCCGCCACCACCCACTGCTGGTAGGCCACCAGCGACACCTTGGAGTCCACCACCAGGTTGCGGCTGTCCGGCAGGTGGACGATCACGTCGGGGCGCAGCAGCTGGCCCTCGCCGTCCCGGTAGCTGCCCTGGGTCTCGTACTCGATACCTTTACGCAGGCCGGATCGCTCCAGTACCCGCTCCAGGATCACCTCGCCCCAGTTGCCCTGGATCTTCTTGTCGCCCTTGAGGGCCCGGGTCAGGTTGGCGGCTTCCTCGGTGATCTGCTGGTTCAGCGCCTGCAGGGACTTGATCTCGCTGCGCAGGGCCTGGCGGTCCTTGGTTTCGGTGGTGTAGACGTCTTCCACCCGCTTGCGGAAATCCTGCAGTTGATCGCGGAAGGGGTTGAGCAGGGTGTCCAGGCTGGTGCGGGTCTGCTGGCTGAAGCGCTCGCTCTTCTGCTCGAAAATCTTGTTGGCCAGGTTCTCGAATTCCTGCTTGAGGGCGTCCCGGTTGCGCTCCAGCAGTGCGAGCTTTTCCTCGGTGGCCCGGCGCTCTTCCTCCAGGGTCACCTGGTATTCCCGCAGCTGGACCCGGGCCTCGTGCAGTTCCTGGCCCAGATGCTCGGCCTTGCGGGCGTAGTCGGCACGCTCCTGCTCCAGCTCGCCGATCCGTTGCTGACGGGCCTCGCCCTGGGACTGCAGGGAGGCCAGCCGATGTTCACCCTGGGTGGCCTGCTGGCGCCAGTCCTCCACCGCCCGGGTCTGGCGATCCAGCTCCGCCTCCAACTGGCCGATGCGCACACTGGCCTGCTCCGCCCGCTGTTCCTGCAGGGCCAGGCTGTTCTCGCCCTGGCGCAGCTGTTCGCGAACGCCCTCGAGTTCTTCGGCCAGAGACCGGGCCTGTTCCTCGGCCCGGCGGCGGCTCCGCTGCATGGGCAGGAACACCACCAGGGCGCTCACCAGAGCGGCAAGCAGCGCCCAGGCGGCAAGCTCGGGGGACAGCGCGGCTACAAGCCCTTCGGTCACGGCATACTCCTTAGGATACGGCTGCGATGGTGGCCATGGGGCCGGAAACGCCCAGATAGTACATCAACGGGAACCAATTGGCAGGCGCCAGCGTCTGACCGTAGAGCGGATTGTGCTAAAGCCGTATCGACACCCGGATTTGGAATTTGAGACATTGTCCCGGTGGCTGCGCATCTTTTGTTGGACTTCGGACGTACCATACGTTACATCACTACAGAGCGTTATGGACAACCTCCGAGGGTTCCCGAACGCGCCCCGGGCATCAGGAGGTCAGTATGCTGAAAGAACTATGGCGAAAGACACTGGGGCACCCTGGCCTCGAGGGTGGCAGCAGCGCCAGTGAGCGCCTGGATGGCGTCAGCCTCTCCTCCCACATGACCCATACCGGCGAATTCCATCTTGAGCGTCTCACCGAACTGCTGTCCGCCCGCTATGGCAAGACCTTTGGCGCCGGCAGCGCCAAGGCGGACGACCGCGGCATCCACCAGCTCATTCGTTTTGCCTCCCGCATCCAGGACCAGGACATCCAGCGCGAGCTGCTGCTGTTCTACCTCAACTGCTCCCCCGTGGTTCAGGACTACCTGAAGTCCGGCGGTGTGTTCAGCGAGGACCATTTCATCAGCCGGAACGCCGACCAGCACCCCCGCTGAATTCCCGATCCGTACTTGTACCATATCGGTCGTTCCTTAACGGACCGTATGTCACGCTCGTCCCGTCTGTGTTGTATACTCCCGCGCAAGAAAGTCTGTCTGCAAAACAGGCACATCACAATTTACGCACACCACGACACTGGCAGGCCAATGGCCGGCCCGGGTTGACGACGTTTGAGGTCCGGAATGCTTTATCGCCTTACCCGCTCCCACGCCACCGCTCTCATGGCCACCACGCTCGCCCTCACCCTGACCGGCTGTGCCCAGACCGGTCTTTTTGTTGAACGCACCGAACTGTCTGAACTGGATGCCGCCATTGCCAAGCAGCGCCAGGAGCTGTCGGCGCTGCAGAGCCAGGCCCGGGCCCATCAGGCCCAACAGACGTTGCTGATGGCCCAGCAGCAGGCAGCCACCGACAAAGTGCTCACCGCCATCTCCGAGCAAGTGGCCAAGCCGGAGTGCCCGCCGGTGCCGGAACCCCGCACCTGCCCCAAGGTCAGCTCCCAGGCTGATCGGGAAAAAGGCCGCACCGATCGCCTCAACAACAAGGTGATCGTCGGGGAGCTGGAGAAGTTCTATCTGGTAGGTCCGGGTTACGTCTATGACGCCCGCATCGACAGCGGTGCCACCACCTCGTCCATCGATGCCCGCAACGTCACCCGTTTCGAGCGTGATGGCGAGAACTGGGTGCGCTTTGACGTGCCGATACCGGGCGAGGCCGACAAGTTCACCACCCTGGAACGCCAGGTCCAGCGCCGGGTGCGCATCGTGCAGGCCACCGAGGAGGATTTCGAGCGCCGCGTGGTGGTGGACCTGCAGTTCATGATTGGTGACCACCAGCAGAAAGCCGAATTTACCCTGGCCGATCGGGGCCATATGACCCATTCGGTCCTGATCGGCCGCAACATCCTGCGGGATGTGATGCTGATCGACGTGGGCAAGGAGTACGCCACCGAGCTGCCGGAATCCATCTCTCCGGAAGCAGGTGCTAGCCAGTGAGCGTCCGATCCCGCAAGCCGTTCTATTTCGGTATCTTCCTGCTGATCACCTCCGGCCTGGTGCTGGCGGTGCTGCGCCACATGGAAATGGGCATTCCCTGGCAGGCCGGCGAACAGCGTCCGGTCTGGATGGTTGAGGCCCGCATCGACTTCATCGCCCAGAACGAGCCGGTGAAGGTGAGCCTGAATATTCCGGACAACCCGCCGGGCTTCACGATCCTCTCGGAACAGGCCGCTTCCCCGGGCTATGGTTTCTCCATTGTGCAGGAGAACCGCAACCGCCGGGCGGAGTGGACCATCCGGGAGGCCAGCGGCCCCCAGACGCTCTATTTCATGGTGCAGATGGTTCCCGACCGAAGCTCCGAGGGCGTAAAGCCAAAGCGTCCCCCCGAGCCCACGCAGGTGTTCTGGGAAGAGCCACAGGCCACCGCGGTGGAGGAAATCCTGGCCCGGGCGGCGGAGAAATCCAGCACCCCGGAAAGTCTGACCCGCGAGCTGATCAAGCTGCTGCGCTCCGAGGACCCCAACCAGAACACCGCCTTGCTGCTCACCAACAGTGACTACCTTGAGCTGCTCACCCGCATGCTCAACCACGCCGCCATTCCGGCTCGCATTGCCGACGGCCTGAAGCTGGAGGACGCCCGGCGGCGCCAGCAGCTGCGGCCGTTCCTGCAGATCTACAACGGCGAGTCCTGGCTGACCTTCAACCCCATGACCGGCCAGCAGGGCCTGCCGGAAGATGTGGTTCTCTGGCGCCAGGACTCCGCCTCACGCATTGATGTGGTGGGTGGCCGCAACTCCGAGGTCAGCTTCGCCATGCTTCGGCAGACCGTGCCGGCCATTCAGCTGGCCCGGGAGGAGATGACCAGCGAGGGCCTGGGCCTGCTGAGCCTGTACCAGCTGCCCATCGAGGAGCAGAGCATGTTCCGCATGCTTCTGCTGCTGCCCCTGGGTGCCCTCATGGTGGCCTTCCTGCGGATCGTGATCGGGGTGAAAACCTCCGGTACCTTCATGCCGGTACTGATCGCGGTGGCCTTCGTCCAGACGTCCCTGGCGCCGGGACTTATTGCCTTCGTCACGGTGGTGGCCATTGGCCTGCTGCTACGGGGGTACCTGTCCAGCCTCAACCTCCTGCTGGTGGCGCGAATATCCACCTTGATCATCCTGGTCATCTTCATTACCGCCGGGTTGAGCATCATGGGCTATCAGCTGGGCTTCAATACCGGCATGACCGTCAGCTTCTTCCCCATCGTCATTCTGGCCTGGACCATCGAGCGCATGTCCATCCTCTGGGAGGAGGACGGTGCCCGGGAAGTCATGGTGCAGGGCGCCGGCAGTCTGTTCGTGGCGGTCTGCGCCTACCTGGTGATGAGCCGGCCCACCGCCGGGCACCTCACCTTCAACTTCCCGGAACTGCATCTGGTGGTGCTGGGCCTGATCCTGCTGATGGGCCAGTACACCGGCTACAAACTCAGTGAGCTGCGCCGTTTCTACCCGATGAAGGTCTACGACAAATGAAGTGGGTGTCGCCGTTTGCCCTGAATCGGGTCGGGCTGCTGAACATGAACCGGCGCAATGTGGATTACATCCTGCGCTACAACGAGCGCTCCTCCTACCCCCTGGTGGACAACAAGCTCAAGACCAAGATTGTCGCGGCCGAGTGCGAGGTAAACACCCCCAAGCTGCTGCAGGTGGTCACCCAGCAGCACGAGATCTCACATTTTCGTGAGAAGGTGGGCGACCTGGACGGTTTTGCCATCAAACCCGCCAAGGGCTCCGGCGGCAAGGGCATCATGGTGATCCTGCGCCGTGAGGGCGACGACTACATCAAGGCTTCCGGCGCCGCGGTCACGGTGGCTGCCATGGAGCGCCACCTGTCCAACATCCTGGCGGGCCTCTATTCGCTGGGTGGCGCGCCGGACGTGGCCGTCATTGAGGATCTGGTGAACTCGGTGCCCACCCTGGCCAAGCATTCCTTCCAGGGCGTGCCGGACATCCGCATCGTGGTGTTCCAGGGCTATCCGGTCATGGCCATGCTGCGGCTGGCCACCAAGGCGTCCGATGGCAAGGCCAACCTGCACCAGGGCGCGGTAGGTGTGGGTCTGAATATCGGTAACGGCCGCTGCCTCAACGCCGTCCAGTTCAACCGGCCGATCCTGCTGCACCCGGACACCGGCCTCAACCTGAACACCATCGAGATCGAGGACTGGGAAAAGCTGCTGGTCATGGCCTCCCGCTGCTACGAGGCCACCGGTCTGGGCTACATGGGTGTGGACCTGGTGGTGGATGCCCAGTACGGGCCGCTGCTGCTGGAGCTCAACGCACGCCCGGGTCTTGCCATCCAGATGGCCAATGGCCGCGGCCTGCTGCCCCGGCTGCGCAACATCGAATCCCTGAAACGGCCGCATTTCTCCGCCGAGAAGCGGGTGCGCTACGCCATGACCGCCTTCGCCAGCTGACCACAGCTAATCGTCGAGCAATGAAAAAGGGCCCTCGCAAGGGCCCTTTGTCGTTCTGGCGTCAGGGTTCTTTGAACCCGTTATTTCGTCAGCTTGCCTTCGGCAATCAGGAGCGCTCGCTCGTGATTGAGGCCTTTTAGCAGGCTGTAGCACATCACCAGCAATACGAAGGTGAAGGGCAGCCCCACACTCACCGCACCGGCCTGCAGTGCGCTCAGGGCATCGGCGCCGCCAACGAACAGCAGTACGGCCGCGATGGCACCCTCGGTGACCGCCCAGAACACACGCTGAGCCTTGGGGGCGTCGATCTTGCCGCCGGAGGTGATGCTGTCGATCACCAGCGAGCCGGAGTCGGACGAAGTCACGAAGAACACCAGCACCAGTACGATACCGATGAATGACGTGATGGCGGTCAGCGGGATGTTGGCCAGCATCTGGAACATCGCCAGCGACACATCGGTGAGGCCCTCTGAAGCCAGCGCACCCACGTTGTTCTGGATCTGTTCCAGGGCGCTGCCGCCGAAGGTGCTCATCCACACAATGGTGATCACCGTGGGGATGATCAGCACCGCGGTCACAAATTCCCGCACGGTACGGCCCTTGGACACCCGGGCGATGAACATGCCGACGAACGGCGACCAGGAGATCCACCAGGCCCAGTAGAACACGGTCCAGCCGTGGAACCAGGTAGCGTCGTCCTCACGGCCGAAAGGGTTGCTCAGCGGCAGGATATTGGCCACATAGGCGGAGGTGGTGGTCCAGATGCTCTCGATAATGGCCAGGGTGGAGCCGGCGAAGAACACGAAGAACAGCAGTGCCGCCGCCAGCATCATGTTGGCATTACTGAGCAGCTTGACGCCGCCCTCGATACCGCGAATCACGGATATGGTGGCCACCGCGGTGACACCGGCGATGATCGCCACCTGTACGTTCAGGCCGCCATCGATGTCGAACAGGTAGGCCAGGCCCGAAGCCGCCTGCTGGGCACCGAAGCCGAGCGAAGTCGCCAGGCCGAAGATGGTGGCAAGTACCGCAACGATGTCGATGATGTGGCCGGGCCAGCCCCAGACCCGGTCACCCAGGATGGGGAAGAAAGCCGAGCGGATGGTCAATGGCAGGCCCTTGTTGTAGGCAAAGAACGACAGCGACAGGCCGACAATGGCGTAGATGGCCCAGGGATGCAGGCCCCAGTGGTACATGGTGGCACCCATGGCCATGCGAGCGCCCTCGGGGGTATTGGGCTCAGCCCCCAGTGGCGTGCCGTACCAGTCGGTGTAGTAGGCCACCGGCTCCGCCACGGCCCAGAACATCAGGCCGATACCCATGCCCGCAGCGAACAGCATGGCAAACCAGGACAGGGTGGAGAATTCGGGCTTGGCATCCATGCCCCCGATCCGGATCTTGCCGATGGGCATGAAGATCAGGATCAGACAGAAGAGCACGAAAAGGTTCGCGCTGAGCAGAAAGCCCCAGTCGAAAATGGCGATGGCCCCGTTCTTGGCACCATCCAGCATCTCCTTGGAGGCCGCTGGAAAAATCAAGGTACCGATTACGAACAGGACAATCAGCAGCGCCGTGAACGGGAAAACGATATTGTGCATATCGAACCCGAAGCGGGCGACGTTGTCCTGACCGACCACGTAGTCGGTCTGATACTCGTCTTTCAACGCTTTGCTCACGCGTGAGCCTCCCTCATTTTGTTGTGCAAAATTTGCCAGAGCCCGATCGGGGCGCAATCCCCTTCATCGTTTTACTCAACAATCTGTCAGGTTACAGAAAGTTTAGTCTATTGTTTTGAGCACGAAATATCAAAGTTGGGGGCCGGGTGTGGACACTGTATGGACACAAAATGGTGTAAATCCCTTGTAACCTGGGCTGAGATGGTTACTGTTGTAAAGGAACAGTAGTCAAGGTCAGTGCCTGTGCCTGGAGTCCTGCACCAGTCCACAAAACGAGCAACCTCCCCAGACGGCCGCTCCTTATGTCGGCCTCTCTCCTTTCTGTGCCTGCATTCCCGGCCAGCACCGGCTTCTCCGGTCATAAACCCACAAGGAAATTGATCATGAGAAAAACAACTCTGGCAGTATCCCTTTGCGCGCTCTCCGTATCCGGCCTGGCCAAGGCCGATTGCGGCGAGGTTTCCATTACCGAAATGAACTGGGCGTCGGCCACGGTGGTCACCAATGTGGCCAAGTTCGTCATGGAGCAGGGCTATGGCTGCGATGTGGCGGTGGTGCCCTCCGACACCGTGCCTGCGGTCACATCGGTGGCTGAGAACGGCGAACCCGATATCGTGACCGAACTCTGGCTCAACTCCACCGGTGAGGTCTACGAGCAGCTGGAGGAGCAGGGCAAGGTGGAACGCCTGGGCAAGGTTCTGGACCCGGGCGGTGTCGAGGGCTGGTGGCTACCCACCTACCTGGTGGAGGCCCACCCCGAGCTGGCGACCATTGAGGGTGTCATGGCCAACCCGGAACTGGTGGGCGGCCGCTTCAACAACTGCCCGGACGGCTGGGGCTGCCGGGTCGTCAGCGACAACCTGGTTCGCGCGCTGGACCTGGAGGCATCGGGTATCGAAGTCTTCAATCACGGCTCCGGCGAGACCCTGGCCTCGTCCATGGCATCCGCCGTGCAGAGCAAGGAGCCCTGGTTCGGCTATTACTGGGGCCCCACCGTGCCGCTCGGTAAATATGACATGACCAAGGTGGACCTTGGCGAGGTCAAGCCGGACGTCCACGCCCGCAACCAGAACCCGGACACTCCGAACCCCGGGGTATCGGATTTCCCGGCGGCACCGGTGCTGACGTCCGTCACCGCGGACTTCAAGGAGCGTGAGCCGGAAGTGGCCGAGATGCTCAGCAAGCTCACCTTCCAGACCAGCACCATGAGCTCGGTCCTGGCCTGGATGGATGAAAACAACGCGTCGGCGGAGGAAGCCGCTGTGTATTTCCTCAGCAACAACACCGACGAGTGGTCAGCCTGGCTCAACGACAGCGCTCGCGAGCGCCTGGCCGCAGTTCTGAACTGATCGGCCCCGGCGGCGCAGGCCCGCTCGGGTCTGCGCCTTCATTCACTGTTTCAGCGCATCGAACTGGCGCAGCATTCCGGAACCCTGAACGTCATGGCCACCTACGATTTTGTTTTCTCAGCCCTGGGGCTGGACGACTGGTGCTCCCGGGCAGGCGGCGATATGCCCATGTCCATGAGCGACCTGCTGGCCAAGGCCAAGGGCTCGGACGCCCAGCCTGAATCGGTCTGGGACCTGCCCTTCCCTTCCATGGACGCACTGAATGACGCCTGCCCCGCCTTCCCCCAGTCCCGCGAGCTCACCAAGGGCCTGGAACAGGGCTTCCTGGCGGTCAAGGACAACCTCAGCGTGGTGCTTGACCCCCTCACCCAGCCGTTGAGCTGGATGCTGGACACCACGCTCTACGCCATGCTCAATACGCCCTGGTGGATCGTCATACCACTGCTGCTGGCACTGGTGTTCTTCGTTACCAAATCCTGGAAGCTGGTGGGATTTGTTGCGGTCAGCATCCTGCTGTTGGCGTTTATCGACTATTACAGCTATTCCATGCAGACGCTGTCCATCATCTTCGTCTGTGCCTTTATCTGCGTTCTGTTCGGCGTTCCCATCGGCATTGCCATGTCCCGCAGTGATGTCATGCAGCGCCTCACCATACCGGTGCTGGACATGCTGCAGACGCTGCCACCCTTTGTGTATCTGATCCCGCTGATTTTCCTGTTCAGCGTGACCGAATCCAAACTCTACGGCATTGCCATCATCCTCTACGCCATCGTGCCGGTGATCCGTCTCACCAACCTGGGCATCCGGCTGGTGGACAAGGACGTCATCGAGGCGGCAGACGCTTTCGGCATGACCCGCCGGCAGAAACTCTACAAGGTGCAGATACCCCTGGCGCTGCCCAACATCATGGCCGGCGTCAACCAGACCATCATGATGAGCCTGGCCATGGTGGTCATTGCATCGCTGGTGTCGGCGCCGGGCCTCGGGGTACTGGTGCTGCGGGGCATCCGCAACCTGGAGCTGGGCGTGGGCCTGGTGGCTGGCCTCGGGATTGTCATCCTGGCGGTGATCCTGGACCGGGTGACCAAGGCCTCCCTGGCGCGCATTAATGCCGCCCAGAAGCATTAGGGGAAAAGACCATGACCAGACCCGTCAAACTCACCATCAGAAACCTCTGCAAGATCTTTGGTCCGGACCCGCAGAAGGCCCTGACGGCGGTCAGGGAGGGTGTCGGCAAGGCCGAGCTGCTGGAGCAGCACAACCATGTGCTGGGCCTGCAGGACATCAATGTGGACATGCGCGAGGGTGAGATCACCGTCATCATGGGTTTGTCCGGTTCGGGCAAATCCACCCTGATCCGCCATCTCAATCGCCTAATCGAGCCCACTGCCGGCGAGATCGAGCTGGATGGCGAGAACGTGCTGGCCTACGGCGAGGCCGCGTTGCGGACACTGCGCCGTGAACGCATGTCCATGGTATTCCAGAAATTTGCCCTGCTGCCCCACCGCACCGTACTGGAGAACGCCGGCATGGCCCTCGCGGTGCGGGGCTACAGCGTCCGGGAATTCGAGGCCGAGGCCAACAAATGGCTAAACCGGGTGGGTCTGGAGGGCAATGCCCAGCAGTACCCCCACCAGCTCTCCGGGGGCATGCAGCAGCGGGTGGGCATCGCCAGGGCGCTGGCGTCCAACTCCCCCATCATGCTGATGGACGAAGCCTTCTCCGCCCTGGACCCGCTGATCCGCTCTGACATGCAGGACCTGCTGCTGGAGCTGCAGGACGAGCTGCAGAAAACCATCGTCTTCATCACCCACGACCTGGACGAGGCGCTGAAACTGGCGGACCACCTGGTCATCCTCAAGGACGGCCACATCGTCCAGCAGGGCGAGCCCCAGAAGATCCTGCTGGAACCCAACGACCCCTACATCATCGATTTCATCAGCGACATCAACCGGGCGCGGGTATTGCGGGTGCGCTCCATCATGACCCGGACCACGGATGTCCCCGCCGACTGTGCCGGCGACATCGCCGACACCGACAACCTGGAATCGGTTATCGCCCGCTCCGGTGGCGATACCGACCACGTCTACCGGGTCTTGCGCAAGGGCAAGATCGTGGGCGTGCTGGACATGAAGGACCTGGTGCGGGCGCTGGTGCCCACCGAGGCCGCCACCAGCCGCAACGGCTCGGTGGACGCGGCCTGAGCTTTATGAAGCCGCTCAGCAGTGAGTGACCGTGGGGCAGACCTCGCCACCCCGCTCCCACTGAATGGTGGTGTGGTGGATGCGGAACTCCCGGGCCAGCATCTCCGAGGCCTCGCTGATCAGGGCGTCATCCCCCACCGGGTCGGGCTTGACCAGATGCACGGTCAGAGCGTTCTCGGTGGTGCTGACCGCCCAGATATGGAGATGATGGGCGGAGCTGACACCGGGCAGACTTTCCAGGCGCTGCTGGACTTCCGCCAGATTGATGCCCTTGGGTACCGCATCCACCGCCAGGTTGACCGAGTCTTTGAGTAGCTGCCAGGTGCCGACAAAGACCACGGCGGCCACGACCAGGCTGACCACCGGGTCGATCCAGGCCTGCCCGGTGAACATCAGGATTAGGCCGGAGATCACCACCCCCACCGATACCGCGGTGTCCGCAGCCATGTGCAGGAAGGCGCCCCGGATGTTGATGTCCCCCTGCTGGCCCTTGACGAACAGCAGCATGGTGGCGCCGTTGATCAGGACACCGATACCGGCCACGACCACAACGGTAAGGCCTGCCACCTCCGCGGGGTTGGCAAGTCGCTGAATGGCCTCCCAGGTGATTCCCCCGACGGCCGCAATCAGAATGAGCGCGTTGAACAAGGCCGCCAGGATGGTGGTCTTCTTGAGACCGTAGGTCTTGCTGATGGTCGCCGCCCGGTTGGCCAGCCAACTGGCCACCCAGGCCATCACCAGGCCCATGACGTCGCTGAGGTTGTGGCCGGCATCGGCGAGCAGCGCCAGGGATCCCGACAGCACCCCGTAGACCGCTTCAATCACCACAAAGAGCGTGTTGAGCAACACGGCGATGGCGAACGAGCGGTTGTGGGCCTGAAAATGATGACTGTGGTCGTGACCGTGACCGTCATTATGATCGTGAGCGTGCATAGTCACTCCTGCCCGCGGGCGCGTTACCGGGCTGTTTGCCGGAAACAACAAGGCCCGGGGTCTTTCGACACCGGGCCTTGTTGTGGAGATAATTGGTCGGGACGGCAGGATTTGAACCTGCGACCCTCTGCACCCCATGCAGATGCGCTACCAGGCTGCGCTACGCCCCGAAATGCTACTGGCCCGTTTGCGGAACCTGCCAAGGAGAGAAATCTCAGTGGCTTAGCGGGAGCGAAGTCTACACGAGCTCCCGGCAAAAATAAACACTTAAAAAGCCGCTGATTATTCCATAAAACCAGGAAGCCCCCGGACATTACCGAACCGGGCTATTGAGTACCTCGAGCACTTCTTCCAGCTCGGTAATCATCTGGCGGATAAGCTGCTTGTACTGCGAGGTGTCGTCCTTGATCTCGTGGCTGCTGAGCTTCTGCTTGGCGCCACCGATGGTGTAGCCCTGATCATACAGAAGGCTGCGGATCTGGCGGATGGTGAGTACGTCGGCCCGCTGGTAGTAGCGGCGGTTGCCCCGGCGCTTGACCGGCGACAGTTGGGGGAACTCCTGCTCCCAATACCGAAGCACATGGGCCTTGACGGCGCAAAGATCGGCCACCTCACCAATAGTGAAGTAGCGCTTGCCCGGGATCGTTGGCAGCTCGTTGTTATGACTGGGTTCCAGCATACGCCTCTACTTTCTGTTTTAGTTTTTGTCCGGGGCGAAATGTCACGACACGACGGGCGCTGATGGGAATTTCCTCACCGGTTTTCGGGTTACGACCAGGGCGCTGCTTCTTGTCCCGCAGATCAAAATTGCCAAAACCTGACAGCTTGACCTGCTCGTTGTGACTGAGCGCGTCCCGAATCTCGTCGAAAAAGGCTTCCACCATTTCCTTGGCTTCGCGCTTATTGAGGCCCAATTCTTCGTACAAACGCTCGGCCATCTCCGCTTTGGTCAACGCCGCCATTCATCAACTCCTTAATGTCGCCCCAAGCTCTTTCTGCAGTACTTTCACCACGCCGTCAAAGAGCGCGTGCACTTCATCATCATTCAGCGTGCGTTCCGGGTGCTGCCAGAACAGGCTCAACGCCAGGCTTCGGTTGCCCTCGCCCAGGTTCTGGCCTTCATACACGTCAAAGGCCCGCAAAGCGGTCAGATGATCACCCGCCGTCTGCTTTACAATACGCTCGACGTCGGCAAACGCAACGTCACTTCCGATAATAATAGCCAAATCCCGGCGAACTTCAGGGAATTTTGAAAATTCTTTGAAATTAGGCACATATCCTGTGCGTATTGGAGTCAAGAATAGCTCAAACACAAAGATCGCGCCATTGAGGTCGAGCTTTTTCTGCACTTGCGGATGCAGGGCACCAAGCCAGCCCACCGAGCGACCGTTCAGCTCCAGTCTTGCAGACTGGCCGGGATGCAGGGCCGGATGCTGGTCAGGGACGAAGGCGATGGACACACCCATCAGCGCGAACAGGGCTTCCAGCTCGCCCTTGACGTCGAAGAAGTCGGCCTGGCGGCGGCCGTTGGCCCAGTTCTCCGGATATTGTGGCCCCGCCACTACACCCGCCAGCATGGGCTGCTGATCGATCTCGTCGCCGAAGCGGACGAACCGCAAGCCGGTCTCGAACAGCCGGATGCGGGACTGCTGCCGGTTCTGGTTGTGGGCCACGGTCTTGAGCAGCCCGCTCCAGAGCGTGGTGCGCATCACCGACAGGTCACTGGAGATGGGATTGGCCAGCTCGATGCCCTTCTGGTCCGGGTCCACCAGCGCCTGGACCCTGGGGTCCACGAAACTGTAGGTGATGGCTTCCTGGTAACCCCGGGACACGAAAAAGTTCTGGATTGCCGACACCGGGCGCTTGGCCTCGGAAACAGGACGCAGCTCCAGACTGCCCACCGCCTGGGTAACCGGCAGATTGTTGTAGCCGTAGATACGGCCCACTTCCTCGATCAGGTCCACCTCGATGGTGATGTCCGGGCGGAAGGTGGGTACCCGTACCCGCCAGCCGTCCCGGAGCAGCTTGTCGATGTGCATGCCCAGGCGGCCCAAAATTTCCTCCACCTGGGTGCGGTCGATGTGAACGCCAAGCACATCCGCCACCCGATGCTCCCGCAGATCAATCACTTTCTCGGCCGGCAGGTCGTTGGGGCTGCTGACCTCGACGATCTCGCCGGGCTCACCACCAACGATCTCCATCAGCAGGGCCGTGGCCCGCTCCATGGCCTGGCGCGCCAGCTCGGGGTCAACACCCCGCTCGAACCGGTGGGAGGCGTCGGTGTGAAGGCCGTAGTGACGGGCCTTGCCAGCCAGCATGATGGGGTCGAAATAGGCCGCCTCCAGGATCAAATCCCGGGTAGCGGTGCTGACACCGGAGTGCTCACCGCCCATCACGCCGGCAATGGCCACCGGCTTGTCGTGATCGGCTATCACCAGGGTGTCGTCGGTAAGGCTGACTTCCTGGCCATCCAGCAGCACCAGTTTTTCATCCTTGCCGGCCATGCGGACGACAATGCCGCCCTGGATCTGGGCGCGGTCAAAGGCGTGCATGGGTTGGCCCAGCTCCAGCATGACGTAGTTGGTGACATCCACCGCCGCGTCAATGGAGCGGATGCCGGAACGGCGCAGCTTCTCCTGCATCCAGAGGGGCGTGCTGGCGCTCAGGTCCACGTTGCGCAGGATGCGGCCCAGGTAGCGGGGGCAGCCTTCCGGCGCTTTCACCGACACTTCCACCACGTCAGAGTGGGCGGCCGGCACCGGTGTGATCTCGGGGCCTTCCGCCAGCATCTGGTTGAGCACCCCCACCTCCCGGGCGATGCCCCGGATGGAGAGGCAGTCGGCGCGGTTCGGCGTCAGGTCCACATCGATGGTGACGTCATTGAGGTGCAGGTAGTCGGCGATGTCTCGGCCGACCGGGGCGTCGTCCGGCAGTTCCATCAGGCCTTCGTGGTTGTCGGAGAGACCCAGCTCCTGCTCGGAGCAGAGCATGCCGTTGGAGGGCTGGCCCCGCAGCTTGGCTTTCTTGATCTTGAAATCCCCCGGCAGGACCGCGCCAACGGTCGCGAAGGGCACCTTCATGCCGGCCCGCACGTTCGGGGCGCCGCACACCACCTGGACTTCGCCATCGCCGCCGGCAACCTGGCAGACCCGCAGCTTGTCGGCGTCCGGGTGGGGCTCCACCGCCATGACCTCACCCACCACCACACCGGTGAAGCGGCCCGCGACGGCTTCATAACCGTCGACTTCCAGACCCGCCATGGTGATCTGGTGAACCAGTGCCTGGGTGTCATTGGCGGGGTTGACCCACTGGCGCAGCCATTGTTCGCTAAATTTCATGGTGTATGCCTTATCCTGATGCGGTGAAGCCTTTAAAAGCCCTGATTCGTTCAGCGGCGGGGCCGCCGGCGCCCCGGTTAGCGGAACTGGCGCAGGAACCGCAGGTCGTTCTCGAAGAACATGCGCAGGTCGTTGACGCCGTAGCGCAGCATGGCGAGGCGCTCGACACCCAGACCAAACGCGAAACCCCGGTAGACTTCCGGGTCCACGCCGCAATGTTCGAACACCTTGGGGTGAACCATGCCGCAACCCATGACCTCAAGCCATTTGATGCTGCCATCCGGCTCACGCCCCCACTCGATATCCACCTCCGCCGAAGGTTCGGTGAAGGGGAAATAGGAAGGCCGGAAGCGCACTTTCAGGTCCCGCTCGAAAAACACCCGCAGGAACTCCTCCACGGTACTCTTGAGGTCGGCGAAGCTGACGTCTTTCTCCACCAGCAGACCCTCCACCTGGTGGAACATCGGCGTGTGGGTCATGTCGGAGTCGCAGCGGTAGACCCGACCCGGGCAGATCATCCGGAACGGTGGCCGGGAAGACTCCATGGTGCGGATCTGGACCGGCGAGGTGTGGGTGCGCAGCAGGGTACCCGGATTGAAGTAGAAGGTATCGTGCATCGCCCTTGCCGGGTGGTGGCCGGGAATATTGAGGGCCTCGAAGTTGTGGTAGTCGTCTTCGATTTCCGGGCCCTGTTCAACGGTGTAGCCGGCACTGGCGAAGAACTGCTCGATGCGCTGCAGGGTCCGGGTCACCGGGTGCAGTCCGCCCAGGTCCTGGCCGCGCCCCGGAAGCGTCACATCGATGGACTCCTTGGCCAGCTTCTGGTCGATCGCCGCCGCTTCGAGCTCTTCCTTGCGCGCGGTGATGGCGTCCTGGACCCGGGCCTTGGCGTCATTGATCTTCTGGCCGGCGGCCGGGCGCTCCTCGGCGGATAGCTGGCCCAGGGATTTGAGCTGCTGGGTCAGCACCCCTTTCTTGCCAAGGTAGTCCACCCGGACCTGATCGAGTGCCTGCAGGCTGTCGGCTTTCTCGACGGCGGCGAGACCGTCCTGCACGAGTTGTTCCAGGTTTTCCATGAACCCTAGCTCCAAATCAAATGTGGGCGCTGACATCTGGTATGTCACAGACAAATGCGTATGTCACAGACCGTATCGTGCGTCACAGAAAAAGTGCTGTGCCACTAACAAAAATAGGGGAAGAGCACGCTCTTCCCCTATTAACGGCAGCCCGGAGACTGCCCTATCGACCGATGAAAGAGCTTAAGCGGCCAGAGACGCCTTTGCCTTCTCCACAACAGCGCTGAACGCCTGCTGCTCGTTCATGGCCAGATCGGCCAGAACCTTGCGATCGATTTCCACGTTTGCCTTCTTCAGGCCAGCGATCAGACGGCTGTAGGACAGACCGTTGGCGCGGGCACCCGCGTTGATACGGGCAATCCACAGGGCGCGGAACTGACGCTTGCGGTTGCGACGGTCGCGGTAAGCGTACTGACCGGCTTTGATAACCGCCTGCTTGGCAACCCGATAGACACGACTGCGCGCGCCGTAGTAACCCTTGGCCTGATTCAGAATCTTCTTGTGACGACGACGAGCGACGACACCACGTTTTACGCGAGGCATAGTTTAATCCTTCTCTTATCCAGTAAACGCTTTACAGCGCGAGCATACGCTTGACGGAGGCCACATCGGACTTGGCAATCAGCTTGGTACCACGGAGCTGACGCTTACGCTTGGGGCTCTTCTTGGTCAGGATATGACTGGTGAAGGACTGCTTATGCTTGAAGCCGTTGGCGGTCTTCTTGAACCGCTTCAAGGCTCCACTCTTGGTTTTCATCTTGGGCATTTCTGAAACTCCGCATTCTATTTTTAAAAAACATAATGACCCCGAACGACAACTCCCCCGCGCATGGCAGGGGAGGCATCATCGGTCAGGATCACTTCTTTTTACGGGGAGCCACGACCATAGTCATCTGGCGGCCTTCCATCTTGGGCCGCTGTTCGACCTGGGCCAGTTCCTCAATATCCTGTTCGATGCGGTTCATGAGCTTCATACCAATTTCCTGGTGTGCCATCTCACGCCCGCGGAATCGGATAGTGATTTTGCCGCGATCCCCGTTCTCAAGGAAACGTACCAGGTTGCGTAGTTTTACCTGATAATCCCCTTCTTCCGTTCCTGGCCGGAACTTCAGCTCTTTGACCTGCACCTGCTTCTGCTTTTTCTTGGCAGCTGCCTTGGCCTTTTTGTCTTCGAAAATCTTTTTCCCGAAGTCCATTATCTTACAGACGACCGGATCGGAATCGGTGATCTGAACCAAATCCAGGGAGGCTTCCTCCGCCTGCTTCAGGGCTTCATCAAGCGGAACTATACCCACCTGATTCCCTTCGGCATCGATCAACCGGACTTCCTGGGCTTGAATGTTCTCATTGATTAACGCGCGCGGAGCACGTCCACCCCGATTCGTTCGCTGTTTAATAATCAGTTCTCCGTCTTGGTTCTGCCTTTGCGTTTTACTTCCTCGGCCAGCATGGCCTCGAACGCATCCAGCGTCATGGTACCCAGATCCTCACCTTTGCGGGTACGAAGGGCAACCGAGTTGGTTTCCACTTCCTTGTCACCCACAACGGCCAGGAACGGCACCTTGTTTAAAGTATGCTCGCGGATTTTAAAGCCGATCTTCTCGTTTCTCAAGTCAGCATTAACCCGGTACCCCAAAGATTCCAGGTTTTTCGCCACTTTCCGACAGTAATCACGCTGATTGTCGGTGATGTTCATCACCGCCACCTGGGTTGGGGCCAGCCACGTCGGGAAGGCACCCTCGTATTCCTCGATGAGGATTCCGATGAAACGCTCGAACGAGCCCAGCACCGCCCGGTGCAGCATGACCGGGGTACGGCGCTCGGAGTTGTCCGCCACGTACTGCGCCCCCAGCCGGCCCGGCATGGAGAAGTCCACCTGGATGGTACCGCACTGCCAGACCCGGCCGATACAGTCCTTCAGGGAGAACTCGATCTTGGGCCCGTAGAAAGCACCCTCACCCGGCAGCAGCTCCCACTCCACGCCTTCGCGATTCAGGGCCTGCTCCAGGGCGGCCTCGGACTTGTCCCAGACCTCGTCGGAGCCCACCCGCTTCTCCGGGCGGGTGGACAGCTTGTACAGAATCTCGGTGAAGCCGAAGTCGGTGTAGACCTCGTGCAGTAGCTCGATGAAGCGGGAAACCTCCTCCTGGATGGCGCTCTCTTCACAGAAGATGTGGGCGTCGTCCTGAGTGAAGCCGCGAACCCGCATCAGGCCGTGCAGGGCGCCGGAGGCCTCGTTGCGATGGCAGGAACCGAATTCCGCCAGCCGCAGCGGCAGGTCCTTGTAGCTCTTCAAGCCCTGGTTGAAGACCTGGATGTGGCACGGGCAGTTCATCGGCTTGATGGCAAAGTCGTGCTTTTCCGACTCGGTGGTGAACATGTCGTCGGCGAACTTCTCCCAGTGGCCGGACTTCTCCCAGAGCACCCGCGACAGTACCTGCGGGGTCTTGATCTCCTGGTAGCCGTGCCAGCGCAGCTTCTCCCGCAGGTACTGCTCAATGGCCTGATAGACGGTCCAGCCGTCCGGGTGCCAGAACACCATGCCGGGGGCCTCTTCCTGCATGTGGAACAGGTCCAGTTTCTTGCCGATCTTGCGGTGGTCGCGCTTCTCCGCCTCTTCCAGGCGGTGCAGGTAGGCCTTGAGGTCCTTCTTGTTGCCCCAGGCGGTGCCGTAGACACGCTGCAGCTGCTCGTTGCTGGTGTCGCCGCGCCAGTAGGCACCGGCCACCTTGGTCAGCTTGAAGGCTTTGAGCTTGCCGGTATTGGGCACGTGGGGGCCGCGGCAAAGGTCGATGAAATTGCCCTGGCGGTAGAACGAGAGCTTCTCGTCACCGGGGATGTCCTGGATGATGCGGACCTTGTATTCCTCGCCCATCTCGTCGAACAGTTTGACCGCCTCGTCACGGGACATGACCGAGCGGTGAACCGGGATATCCTGCTTGGCCAGTTCCTCCATGCGCTTCTCGATCCGGGCCAGGTCTTCGTTGGTGAAGGGCCGGTCGTACTTGAAGTCATAGTAGAAGCCGTTGTCCACCACCGGGCCGATGGTGACCTGCGCATCCGGAAACAGCTCCTTCACCGCCATGGCCAGCAGGTGCGCGGTGGAGTGGCGGATGATATCCACTCCCTCTTCGTCGCGCTCGGTGATAATGGCCAGGTCGACGTCGTCGTCGATGGTGTAGCTGGTATCCACCAGGCGGCCATCAACACGGCCAGCCAGGGCTGCCTTGGCCAGGCCGGCGCCGATATCGGCGGCCACATCGTGAACGGTGACGGGTTCGGAAAAACTGCGGTGACTGCCATCCGGCAGGGTGACAACGGGCATCGGGAACAACTCCTCTCAGCGGTGATCCGTACCAAAGACCACGTGGTTTCGGCGCGGCGTTACGATCGCCGCGCAAGGCTGGCGATTGTAACAGCTCACCGCTGAGCATGTCATGTTACCCGACGCCCGTTACGGGCGTTTCTCAGGCCTTTTCAGGCAGATAGCCCCGGTCCTCGTCGGTGCGGCGGCGCACCTGGCCATAGGCCACCAGGCCCAGGAGCAGCAGCGCCGGAACGAACATCCATTCTTTGGGCGGTCGCTCCAGCGGCACCCGGATGGTGTCGATGGTCCAGCCGTATTGCAGGCCCGCGGCTTCCGCGGGACTGCCGAACTGGACGAAGTCCACCAGCATCCGGTCGTCCTCCTCCCTCAGCTCCAGGCCAGTGGCTTCCAACCGCGCCTCGGGGCTATCCCCTGCCGGCACTTCGAACTGCATGTAAGTGGACACATCACTGCCGTCCAGGGACATGCCGGACGCCTGGACCACCAGATTTCCGCCCGGCGGCACCTGCTCGATGTACTCCATCAACTGGCTCGCGGGCTGCTGTTCGTGAGGCGGGTAGATCCGATCCCACCAGAAACCAGGCCGGAGCATGGTGAAGGTCACCAGCAGCAGGATCAGGGTCTCCCACTTGTAGCTCTTGGTGAGCCAGTAACCCTGGGTTGCCGCCGAGAACACCAGCATGCCTATTATCGAGCTGACGATGGTGACCATCAGGTCGAACCACCCGGTCAGTCCGATCAGCAGCAGCTGGGTGTTGAAGATGAACATGAACGGCAGGATCGCGGTCCGGATATCGTAGGTAAAGCCCTGGATACCGGTACGGATGGGATCCGCCCCGGAGATGGCCGCCGCCGCGTAGGCGGCCAGCCCCACCGGCGGCGTATCATCCGCCAGAATACCGAAGTAGAACACGAACATGTGCACCGCGATCAGCGGCACGATCAGGCCGCTCTGGGCCCCCAGCGTGACGATCACCGGCGCCATCAGGGTGGACACCACGATGTAGTTGGCGGTGGTGGGCAGCCCCATACCCAGCAGGAGGCTGATGACCGCAGTGAAGATCAGCATCAGCATCAGGTTGCCGCCGGAAATGAACTCAACAAACTCGGTCATTACCAGGCCGATGCCGGTCAGGGTCACGGTGCCCACCACGATACCGGCGGTGGCGGTGGCCACACCAATGCCCACCATGTTGCGGGCGCCGGTGGCCAGTGAGTGGATGAACTCCTCCACTCCCACCCTGACCTGCTGGCCGATCTCGCCGCGCTTGCGGAAGAATGCCTGCATGGGACGATGGGTCACCACGATGACAATCATGAACACCGTGGCCCAGAACGCCGACAGCTGCGGCGAGAAGCGCTCCACGGTGAGACACCACACCAGTACGACCACCGGCAGCAGGAAGTAGAGCCCGGTTTTCACCGTCGGCCCCACTTCCGGCAAGGTGTTTATGTCATCGGTGGGCTTGTCCAGCTCCAGCTCCGGGAAGGTGGCGGAGTAGGCCACCAGGCCTACGTAGGCGGCCACCAGCAGCGGTGCCAGCACCCACATGGCCTGCTCACCCAGCAGTTCCTTGATCCAGCCAATGCCGTAGTAGACCGCCAGGGTCAGTATGCAAAGCC
This sequence comes from Marinobacter sp., assembly GCF_033722195.1. Classification (GTDB taxonomy): domain Bacteria; phylum Pseudomonadota; class Gammaproteobacteria; order Pseudomonadales; family Oleiphilaceae; genus Marinobacter. Next base: position 26,060 of record NZ_JAWVZL010000013.1, on the reverse strand, counting down.
CCAGCAACAGGAACACCCAGGTGAGCATGCGCTGTGCCAGGGTGGGCTTGTTGAGCCGCTCGATGCCCCGCATGCGCAGCTTGCAGGCCTCGATGTGAACGATATAGATCAGCGCGATGTAGGAGATCATCGCCGGCAGGATGGCGTGCTTGATGACCTCCAGATAGGAAATACCCACGTACTCCACCATCAGGAAGGCCGCGGCCCCCATGATGGGCGGCGTCAGCTGGCCATTGGTGGAAGCCGCCACTTCAACGGCACCGGCCTTGGTGGCCGGGAAGCCCACCCGCTTCATCAGTGGGATGGTAAAGGTACCGGTGGTCACCACGTTGGCGATGGAGGAGCCTGAAATCACACCGCTGAGGCCACTGGAGACCACCGCCGCCTTGGCAGGGCCGCCACGCATGTGGCCAAGACAGGCATAGGCCACCTTGATGAAGTAGTTGCCGGCGCCGGCCTTTTCCAGCAGGGCACCGAAGAGCACGAACAGGAATACGAAACTGGTGGACACACCCAGCGCAACACCAAAGACCCCTTCGGTTCCCAGCCATTGATGGGAAGCCAGCTTGCTCAGACTGGCGCCCTTATGGGCAATCACCGCCGGCATGTAAGGGCCTGCCAGCGAGTAGCCAATGAACACCAGCGCCACGATGGCCAGGGGCAGGCCCAGTGAGCGCCGGGTCGCCTCCAGCAGCAGCACCAGACCGCCGAGCGCCACCACGATGTCGAAATCCGTGGGGTCTCCCGGACGGGTGGCCAGCTGGTCGTAGAACAGAAACAGGTAGCCGGCGGCAAAGGAGCCGGCCAGGGCCAGGATCCAGTCATACACCGGTATCCTGTCCAGGTGCTTACCCTTCTTGATCATCGGGAAAGCGGTGAAGGAAAGGAAAACCGCGAATGTGAGGTGGATCGATCGGGCCTCGGTGGAGTTGAGTATCCCGAAATCGAATATGTAGGGTAAGGGAGAGGCAATCCAGAGCTGGAACAAGGACCAGCACACCGGAACAATGAACAGCAGAACCGCTGAAGGGCCGGTCAGTGCTCGCCCCCCGGTTTCGGTCTGGAGCACCTCGGCTATCTTTTTAACGTCCGCTACGTCGGAGTCAGAGCGCTCGCCAGTCGCCATAACTGCATCCTGTAAAGACTAATACTTGAAAGAAAAAAGGCCGGATGAGGGTCGCCCATCCGGCCCCGGTTCACTCCGGTCGGATCAGAGCAGACCGGCTTCCTTGTAGTACTTCTCGGCACCCGGGTGCAGCGGGGCACTCAGGGCGTCAGAGACCATTTCTTCCTTCTCCAGGTTGCCAAAGGCGGGATGCAGCCGCTTGAAGCTGTCGAAGTTCTCGAACACAGCCTTGACCACCTCGTAGACCACGTCATCCGCCACCTTGGCAGAGGTCACGAAGGTCGCCGCCACACCGAAAGTGGTGGTGTCCTCGTCATTGCCGCGGTACATGCCGCCGGGAATGGTGGCAATGCGGTAATACGGGTTTTCATTGACCAGGGTCTTGACCGCGTCGTTGTTGACATTGACCAGGGTGCTGTCGCAGGAAGTGGTCGCTTCCTTGATGGCACCGGACGGGTGACCGACGGTGTAGAAGAAGGCGTCGATGTTGCCGTCACACAGGGCCTGGGACTGCTCGGCAGCCTTCAGCTCCGCCGCCAGCGAGAACTTGTCCATGGTCCAGCCCATTTCCTCCATCAGCACCTCGGCGGTGGCGCGCTGGCCCGAGCCGGGATTGCCCACAGACACCCGCTTGCCCGCCAGGTCGTCAAAGTTGGTGATTTTGGAACCTTTGCTGGCCACCACGGTGAACGGTTCCGGGTGCAGTGAGAAAACCGCACGCAGGTCCTTGTTGGGGCCGTCGTCCTTGAACTCACTGGTGCCGTTGTAGGCGTGGTACTGCCAGTCGGACTGTGCGACCGCCAGATCCAGCTCACCCTGGCTGATGGCGTTGAGGTTGTAGATGGAGCCGCCGGTGCTTTCCACCGAACAGCGGATACCGTGATCCTTGCGGTCCATGTTCACCAGACGGCAGATGGCGCCGCCTGCGGGGTAGTAAACACCGGTGACACCACCGGTGCCGATGGTGATAAAACGCTGCTCTTCAGCGCTTACAGCTCCTGCGGAGGAGCCGAGACCAATCGCTGCGGCGACGGCGAGGGTGGAGAACTTTTGTCGAAGTGCCATTGGGGGTTCCTTTTTTCCTCGTTTTTATTACTGCCCGCTTTTCTGGTCACGAAAAACAGGCACTTGCGTCTTTCCTTCTTGAACATAGTCCAAAAACGCCCTGAAATAAAGAATTGTTAATCTGGCTAACTATATGACGAGGCGAAAAAAAAGCCCGCTATTGCGGGCTTTTACAAGGACTTCGGAAATTACTTAGAGGCTTTTGCTTTTGCCAGCATCTTCTCCGGACGCAGCAGGAAGCGGGCCAGGGCCGGCAGCAGCCAGATGGCGCCAATCATGTTCCACAGGAACATGAAGAACAGCAGAAAGCCCATGTCGGCCTGGAACTTGATCGGTGAGAAGATCCAGGTCACCACACCCAGGCCCAGGGTCACGCCGGTGAAGACGACCGCCTTACCGGTGGAACGCAGGGTCTCGAAGTAGGCCTCCTGCAGGGTTTTGCCCTCCAGCAGGTACTTCTCGAGCTTGCTGTAGATGTAGATGCCGTAGTCGACACCGATACCCACGCCCAGGGCTATGACCGGCAGGGTCGCCACCTTGATGCCGATACCGGACACCGCCATGATCGCCTCACACAGGACCGAGGTCAGGCCCAGCGGGACCACGATACACAGCACCGCCCGCACTGACCGGAAGGTCAGCAGACACAGGAAACTCACCACGCCGTAGACGAAGATCAGCATCATGTTCTTGGCGCTGGAGATGACCTCGTTGGTGGCCGCCTCGACACCGGCATTACCGGCAGCCAGCAGGAAGGTATGCTCTTCGTTGTTGTGCTTGGCGGCAAACTTCTCGACGGTTTCAACCGCGGTTTCGAGCGTCTCGGCCTTGTGGTCCTCCAGGAACACCAACACCGGGGTCAGGCTGCAGTCGGTGTTGATCAGACCGGCCGGCGCCTCCCGGATGGACGCGTTGATGATGGTCTGGTTACGGGACAGCGCATACCACTTCCAGTTGCCCTCGTTCAGGGCCTTGGTAACCACCTTGGAGACGTCCGCCAGCGACACCGAGGACTGCACGCCCGGGGTGTTCTGCAGTTCCCACTGCAGGCGGTCCATGGCGGTCAGCACGTTGTACTGGGTGCACTGCTCCACCTGGGTCTTGACCATCACCACCAGAACGTCGGCACTGGTGGAATAGTTGTCGATGATGAAGGCGTTGTCCTGGTTGTAGCGGGAGTCCTTGCGGAGCTCCGGCGCACCCTGGTCCAGGTCACCCACTTTCAGGTCCTGCTTGTAGTACATGCCCACACCCAGACCCAGCAACGCGATCAGCAGGGAGATGGGTGCCACGCCCGGATGGGCAAAGTAGGACATCAGGCGCCACTTGCGGTCCTGCTTCTCACCGTGGTTCTGGACGTGATTGATGCCGCCCTTGGTGATACCGATGTAGGACATGATCAGCGGATGCAGGACCAGGTTGGTGATGATGACGATCGCCACACCCAGGCCGGCGGCCACCGCCAGATCCTTGATCACATCGATCTCGATGAACAGCAGGGTCAGGAAGCCGAATGCGTCGGAGATCAGCGCCAGCATGCCGGGAATGTAAAGTGCCCGGAAGGCGAGGCGCGCCGCCATCATGGGATCGAAGCCTTTGGCGGCCTCGATGGCCATGGCGTTGACCACCTGGACACCGTGACTGATACCTATGGCAAACACCAGGAAGGGCACCAGCACCGAGTAGGGGTCCAGGCCATAACCCAGCAGGCGCAGGGCGCCAAGCTGCCAGATCACCGCAATGATGGAGGAGAACACCGGAACCAGCGTGCCGGCGATGCAGCGGGAGTACCAGAACAGCAACAGGGTGGTCAGCAGAATGGTGATGCCGGCGAAATAGGCAATCGAGCCGATACCCTCGATCAGGTCACCCACCTTCTTGGCAAAACCGACGATGTGGATGTCGATGTTGGGGTTGGCGGCCTCGTACTTGTTGCGGATCTGCTCTTCCAGCGCCCTTGAGAACTCGGCGTAATCCAGCGGCTTGCCGGTTTCCGGGTTGGTCTCATACAGCGGCGCGTAAACCACCGTGGACTTGAAGTTGTCCGCCACCAGACGGCCCACTTCGCTCGACCGCAGGATGTTCTGGCGCAGCTGCTCCAGACTCTCGCGGGAGCCGTCGTAGCCGTCAGGGATAACGGTGCCACCCTGGAAGCCCTGCTCGGTCACCTCCACCCAACGGACGTTGGCGGTCCAGAGGGATTTCAGGCCGGAGCGGTCGACACCGTCCAGGTAGAAGACCTCATCGGTGATCTGCTTGAGGGTTTCCATGTACTCTTCGGTGAAGATATCCCCTTCTTCCGCCTCCACGGCGATACGCACGAAGTTACCCAGGTTCTCCAGGTCATCGCGGTGTTCGAGCATGTTGACGATGTAGGGGTGCTCAAGCGGAATCATCCGCTCGAAACTGGCATCCGGCTGGATTTTTGCGGCGTTGTAGCCGAGAAACAGCGTTAGCACAGCAAACGCAATCAGGATCAGCGCCCGATTGTTGAAGATCAGCCGCTCAAGGAACGGCTCAGCCTTCGGTGTTGTCAGGTAATGCTCGCCCTTGTCGTGCTTCGGGTTGGACATTCAAAGACCCTCTTGTTCTTTCGGTTCTTGCCACTACAGGGCGGAATTAGAGATTCTTACCGGCGGCATCGGCGGCGTTGACGCCCTGCTCACCTACCAGAATGAGACGGTTCTCGACAACCGGAACGACAGCCATCACACCCTCGCGATCTTCCCGAAAGTAACTTTTGAAGGTCTCGCCGCCGTCGGTGCTCTCAAGAACCGCACCGCCGTTGCCCACCAGAATGATGCGCCCGCCGGGGGTGACGGCGCCCTCATTGAGGGTGGCGGTGGAATCGGTGGGAACCGTATCCCAGCTCCGGCCCAGGTCCTCGGAAAACAGGATGTTGCCCCGCAGGCCGAAGACCAGGATCTCATTCACATCGCCGGTACCCATGACGCCAAAGAAGGAGCCGTCGTAGGGACTTTCACGCTCTTCCCAGGTCTCGCCATTATCGGTAGAGACCCGGATCAGGCCTGCCTCACCGGCGATCACCAGACCGCCGCCCTTGACCCGGTCAATGGCGTTGAGGTGGAAACCGGTGGGGTTCGCCAGTTCGCCGGACCAGTCGCGCCAGCTCTCGCCGCCATCGGTGGTGCGGAAGATCATGCCGTAGGCACCCACGACGAAACCGTGGCTCTCGTTCTCGAACCAGACTGCCAGGAATGGGTTTACCGGCCCGATCTCAAGGTCCGCCCGCATGTTTTCCAGGGTAAACAGCAGGTCGTCCAGGGCCCACTCGAGGTCGCCGACCTGCTCTTCCGGCGCCTGCTCGATTTCAGCCTCCAGTTCCGCTACCCGCTCTTCCTTGGCCTCGATGGCCAGCTCGAATGCCCGGATGCCGTCGAGCTGCAGGCTCCAGGTCTCGCCACCGTCGGAGGAGTGCAGCACCGCACCACTGTGACCAACCGCCCAGCCGTGGGTGGGGGTTGCAAAATGCAGGGCGGTCAGGGTGACGGACACCGGCACTTCGGCCTGGATCCAGGTCTTGCCGTCGTCGTCGGAATAGATGATGTGGCCGCGTTCGCCCACAGCAACCATGCGCTCACCCGCCTGGGCGATGTCATTGAGCAGATACTCTGTCGCCAGCTGGGTGTCCCGGGCGGGGGTTTCCAGCAGGTCACTGACAGCAACCGCTGATGGAGCCGTGATTACCAGGGAGAGCCCTAGGCAAACCGCTCCGATACTCTTGCGCGTCAACCGTGTAGCCATGCAGAAATGCCTTTATGTTGTGTAACTTCAGATCCTGACGGTGCCGACCTCGGCTCCGCCCTGACAATACAAATGCCGGCCCCCTTTCGAAGGCCAGCATGTCCGGAACAGGAAAGCTTTTTAAATCAGCGTCCTGAACGTTACCGCACGCTCCTGCGACGCAGTGAGGCGGGTGAGAAGTAGCGCTTGTTCGGCACCTCGTCGGTGAACACCCGGGTCTGGGGTTCTTCGGTGTCCAGGCCCTGGACGTGGTACCGGCGGGCCTGCAGGTCGTGGAAGACTTCCAGCGACGACCAGACACCCGGCAGCTCGTAATAGTTCTTCAGGACCGCCATGCTGACGCGCCACAGGTTGCCGCGGCCATCATACTGGTCCAGCAGCACTGTGTTCCAGCTATCTTCATCGATGTAGAACACCCGCTTGCCATAAATGTGGCGCGCACCTTCCTTGAGATTGGCCTCCACCACATGGACGCGATGCAGCTCCCACCGGGTCAGATCCGGGTTGAGGTGGGAAACGCCCAGAATCTCCGAGTAGGGCAGGCCTTTCTCGCCGATGCGGTAGTTGTTGTAGGGGATGTACATTTCCCGCATGCCCTTGTAGGTCCAGTTGTACCGGTCCAGGGCACCGTTGAAGATATCGGTGTCATCGGCGGTCCGCAGGTTGTCGGCGGCAGCGATGGGGGAGTCATAACCCAGGTTGGGGGCGCGGCGCACACGGCGCTGGCCGGCGTTGTAGCCCCAGCCGTTACGGGGATTGACGATCTGGTTCAGGGTCTCGTGCACAAGGATTGCGCCACCGGCCAGACGCGGCGGCGACTGGGTGAAGGACAGGTAATAGAAGATGATGTTGTCCAGATCTTCCTCACCGCCCTCCGGGTTGTAGAAATTGAAGAAGGCTTCCTGCTGGGAGGTGACCAACGAGTAATCGCCATCCGGCTGGACCGCCACTTCACTGGCCCGACGGGTCAGGGAGATGCCCCGCCAGCGGGTCAGGTGGTTCCAGATCGCCTGCCAGCCCTTCTCTTCGTCGGTGCCGTGCAGAATCGGGAAGGGATAACCGCCAAAGGCGCCGTCAAGACCGGCACCCTCGCCCACGATGGTGGCGCTGGTGGCGTTCTCCTTGGTGTTTTTCTCCACGAACTCGGGCACAGCGTGGGTGCGGCGGGACTGGTAGACCGGAATTTCAAAGCTTGCCGGGTAGGTGTCCAGCATGGCCTTGATGCCATCCGACAGGAACTCGCCGTACTGGTCGGCGTTGCGGGCGTTGATGGTGAACAGCACCTGGTCGTCCGGGAACGGGTTGATATGGTGCTGGCCGGAGCCCTTGTAACCCGGAGGTGCCTCGGTCAGACCACCGGTCCAGGGCGGAATGGTTCCGGCGTCGTTACCGGCCTTGATGGAACCAAACGGAGTCAGGTCTTTGCCAAGCCGGGCCGCTTCAGAGGCGGAGACTGCGGCATGAGCAGCGGTGGTCACAAGCGAGCAGGCCAAGAGGCCGCCCAGCAACCAGTTCTTGTCGTATCTCATGTTTCTAGAGCCCTACATGCGTCTGAAAGCCTTTAACGGCTTTTAATTGTTGTATTTCATCGGACCTAAGGTTAGCCGAACGTCTAACATTGTCCATCGACCGAAAGTGCGATTTTGTATCACTATGCTTCTTTAGGTATGGCTGGGCGCTGGCAGATAACACGCTGGCCCCAGCCAATGGTTCCCTCTGATCCCGCCTGACCGTGGCGTCAGTCACCCCCGGACTCCCGCGCCGGGCCAGCCGGCCTCAGGCCGGCTCCGCCAGGCTCTTGTGCACCACCTCATAAACATCCCGTGACAGCCCGGCTTTGTCCCGCACCGTCTCCAGCGCCGCTTTCATGCCGTCCCGGTATTGCGGAGCAAACTTGCGCCAGCGGGTCAGCGGCGACACCAGACGGGCGGCGATCTGGGGATTACTGTCGTCCAGCCGGCAGATCTGCTGTGCCAGGAAACGATAGCCCGAGCCGTCCGGGGCGTGGAAGCGGGCCAGGTTCTGGCCGGCAAAGGCCCCAATGACCGCCCTCACCTTGTTGGGATTCTTCCAGTCGAAGGCCTCGTGCTCCAGCAAAGCCCTGACCCGCTCCAGGTCGCCGCACCGGGGACTGGCGGTCTGTACGGAGAACCATTGCTCCACCACCTGGGGGTCCTCCCGCCACTGGCGGAAGAAGTCGGCGAGCACCCGGTCCCGGTCCGCCTCGAAGTCCGAGTTCACCAGCGCCCGCAGCGCGCCGGCCTGATCCGTCATATGGCTGGCATCCTTGAACTGGCGAAGTGCCAGCTCACGGCCTTCCTCATCGTTGATGTGCAGCAGCCAGGCCAGCGCGGTGTTGGCCAGGGCGCGCCGCGCAATGGCGCTGGAGTTGTAGGTGTAGTCGCCGCTCTGATGGTTGCGGTGATAGCAGGCCACCAGCTCATCACGCAGGGTGTCGGCAACCTCCTGGAGCACCCGGTTGCGGGCAGCGTGGATGGCCTGTACGTCCGCCTCGGCGGTCAGCTCGATCAGATAGGCCTCGCTGGGCAACTGCAGCATCTTCGCCACCAGGGCCTGGTCCAGTTCGGTGTCGGAAACCAGGTGGCGGTAGGCGGTCAGCAGCCGGGGCTCGACTTCGGCCTCAGCCGGGGCACCCACCAGCGAGCTGATCACATCCACCGCCAGGCGCTGGCCGGCATCCCAGCGGTTGAAGCCGTCGGAATCGTGGCTCATCAGGAACATCAGCTGGTCGCGGGTCCAGGGGTAGAACACCCGTACCGGCGCCGAGAATCCCCGCAGCAGGGACGGTACCGGCCGCTCCGCCAGGCCGTGGAACTCGAAGGTCTGGAGTTCACCGGTCAGTTCAAGCACCCGCTCGGTGAGGTGGCTGTGGTCCCCGGCGGACAGCCGCAAGGACAGGTCTTTGCCGTTGCTGTCCAGCAGACCGATGCCAAACGGAATGTGCTGGGGCTTCTTATTGCGCTGGCCCGGGGTATCCGGAATACGCTGCTCGATGGTCAGGGAGTAGACCTGCCGGCCGGCGTCGTAATCGTCACGGACGGTAAGTTCCGGGGTGCCCGCCTGCTCGTACCATAACCGGAACTGGCCGAGGTCGCGGCCGCTGGCGTCCTCCATGGCCTGGACGAAATCGTCCGTGGTCACCGCCTGGCCATCGTGGCGCTCGAAGTAGAGATCGCTGCCTTTGCGGAACAGCTCCGGCCCCAGCAGGGTACGGATCATCCTCACCACTTCCGAGCCTTTCTCGTAGATGGTCAGGGTGTAGAAGTTGGAGATCTCCATGTAGGAGGCCGGGCGCACCGGATGCGCCATGGGCCCGGCGTCTTCGGCGAACTGGGCGGTGCGCAGCAGGGTCGCGTCCTCGATGCGCTTGACGGTGGCCGAGCCCATGTCGGAGGAGAACTCGGAGTCCCGGAACACCGTGAAGCCCTCTTTCAGGCTGAGCTGGAACCAGTCCCGGCAGGTCACACGGTTGCCGGACCAGTTGTGGAAATACTCGTGGGCAACGATGGACTCGATGCGCTCGAAGGCCACATCGGTGGCGGTGTCGGGGCTGGCCAGCACACAGGAGGAGTTGAAGATATTCAGGCCCTTGTTCTCCATGGCCCCCATATTGAAATCGTCCACCGCCACGATCATGAAGATGTCCAGGTCGTATTCGCGGCCGTAAACCTCCTCGTCCCAGCGCATGGCGCGCTTCAGGGAGTCCATGGCATGGTCGCACTTGTCGGCGTTGCGGGGCTCCACATACATCCGCAGATCGATACCGCGGCCGGACTGGGTGGTGTAGTGGTCACGCTTCTCGGTCAGGTCCCCGGCCACCAGGGCGAACAGGTAGCAGGGTTTGGGAAAGGGGTCTTCCCAGGTCACAAAATGACGGCCGTCCGCCAGGTCGCCCCGCTCCACGTCGTTGCCGTTGGACAGCAGTACCGGGTAGTGGTGTTTGTCGGCCTCCACGCGGGTGCGGAACCTGGCCATGACGTCGGGCCGGTCGGGATAGTAGGTGATGCAGCGGAAGCCCTCGGCCTCGCACTGGGTGCAGAACATGCCGGAGGATTTGTAGAGGCCTTCCAGGCGGGTGTTGTTCTGGGGCTCGATCCAGGTCACCACCGTGAGCTGGAACTGATCGGGCACCCGGGCTATGACCAGTCGCTCACCCTGGTTGTCGTACTCGTCCTCGCCCAGGGTCCGGCCGTCCAGCTGAAGCCGCTCCAGGGTCAGGCTGTCACCATCCAGCTCTAGGGCCGCCTGGTCGCGGCCGGCTTCGGTGTTGCGCCGGATGTCCAGCACACTGTGAACCCGGGCGCCGTCCTCGAACAGCTCGAACCGCAGGTCGACATGATCCACCAGAAAGGCCGGAACCTGATACTCACTGAGGTAAATGGTGGTGGGCTGGCTGGTACGCATACTGAGTCTCTCCGAAGCTGTCGATCATGGCACAGGCAGTTGGCTGGTCAGCCGGTGCGCGGTTCAGGCCGCGTCCCGTCCGGCCCGGAACCGTACCTGATAGGCGGTGTACTTGCGAATGTTGATCACCCCGGTGTCCAGTATCAGATACTGGCCCTTGATGCCCTGGAGGATGCCCGACACGGACGGCGTCTTGTCCAGGTTGTGGGTGGCGATCTTGGCGGGCCAGACGTCCACCGGATAGCCCAGGCTGAGGCCGTCATCGTCCACAGTCTGCAGGGCGTTGTCACCGTGCTCGGCCCGCAGCGCGGCCAGTTCCGGCTCGATTCGGGCCAGCAGGCTGCGGCGCTCCTGAGCCAGGTCAACCTCTGGCACATCGCCCTTGAGCATGGCCCGCCAGTTGGTGCGGTCCGCAACATGGGCCTTGCAGGCCACCTCTACAAGACCCGCGAGGCGCCGGGTGGCGACCCGAAGCATGGGCAGCGCCGCCACTGCGCCCTGGTCGATCCAGCGGGTCGGCACCTGGGACGCCCGGGTGATCCCCACCTTCAGGCCGGAAGAGTTGGCCAGGTAGACCACATGCCCGGTCATGCAGTGGGTCTCGCCCCATTCCGGTTCCCGGCAGGTCCCCAGGTGGTAGTGGCACTTCTCCGGGCTCATGATGCAGCTGTCGCAGGCCGCCAGGCGCTTGAAGCAGGGGTAACAGTAGCCCTGATTGAAACTCTTGCTGGTGTTGCGGTCGCAGTTAATACAGCGAATCCTGCCGTCGAAATCGATCTGCACCCGGCTGCCGATCAGATCATTGAGGGGCAGACGGGTGTCCCCCACTTTCAGGGTGTAGCTGACCGGGTCACCGGCTGCCACGCCCATCTTGGTCAATCGGCCAGCGACGTCAATTCCAGTGCTCAAGGGCCTACCTCAGTTCAGGATGCGGATTCGGTCAGTGTCGCCCTTCGGGCCGGCCTGACTGCCGTCGGCCCTGCGACGGTCGATGTAGCCCACCCGCTGCTCCTCCGGAATATCATGCTTGCGCTCATAATAGAGCACGGCTTCCATGCAGATGGCACGCTGCTCCTTGGTGACCGGGCGACCGTCGGGCCATTTGCCCAGTTCGATGCCCCTTTTCAGGCTCTGATAGACCGCCGGATCCAGGCGCTCTATTAATTCGTCGTAAGTCATGAAAATTTTTCCCCCACAGAGGTTGACCGCAATAAATGATAACGATTATCATTATTAAACCAGATGACAACGGTCGTTTGCCATTTGGTCTCTCTCATCAGGAGCTTAGGCTCTTTTAACGCCCCGCATCATGCGGGGCTTTTTTTTGGCGGTGCCACCAGCAGCGCCATCGTCAGACCCGCCAACAGACCGCCCAGGTGGGCCTCGTTCGCCATCGGCCCCATGCCCAGGAGCGCCGGCAGCGGGGTGAAACCCACCACCATCCAGCCCACTGCAAACAGGATCAGCGCCGGCGGAAACTGGAACCGGGCCCGGCGCTGCTGGCTCAACCAGCAATAACCCAGGGCGCCGTAGACCACCCCGGACAGGCCACCGAACAGCGGCCCGGACACCACGAACTGCAGGCCATTGGAAACCACCGCCGTCACCAGAAAAAGCGCCAGCAACCGGCCCTTGCCGTCGAACCACTCCACCTGGCTGCCGAGGAACCAGAGCATCACCGCGTTGAAAATGATGTGGGTCCAGGAGAAATGCAGAAAAGCCGGCGTCACCAAGCGCCAGAGCTCACCGGAGGTGAGGGTCTGGCTGAGGGCCGCCAGGCGCTGGTCCATGGTCGCCCAGCCAAACTGCTGGGGGTCCACAAACATCAGCCAGGCCGACAGCTGGCTGCGGCCAAGGCCCGTTGCCCAGGCCAGCAGGGCCGCCACAATCACCACCGCAAGCACCACCGGGGCATGCCCCGGCGAGGGTTGCCAGCGCCCGCCCACGAACACCGGTGAGTGGCGGGTTTCCTTCACCGCCGCCCGCACTGCCGGCCGGTTGAGGTACTGATCCAGCGCATTCAAAACCGCCTCGGCATGCTCGGGTTCTGCCAGCCAGAGCACCTGCTGGCCACCCTCCTCGGCAATCCGGTGCTCGACGCCCTGCGCCCGCAGCCAGGCGCTGAAATCCGACAGGTCCACATCCGTTGCCAGCTGCTTCACTCGATACAAGGGGTCACCTCGACAGACTGTCTTCGGTTTGTGGATCGTCGCTGAGCTCCGGCCGCTCCACTTCCACAGAGACGAATTTATCGCGGCTAAGTTCCCGTTCGTCGTCCAGACGGTAGGCCACCAGCTTGCCGTACTTGACTGCGCTGTAGTCCAGGCAGGCCACATTGGGCTTGAGGGGCGCAGGCTCGCCCTCCATCCAGTAGTGACCCACGAACACCGGCGGCTCCGACAGCGGGTAGCTCCGCAACTGCCGGCGCTCGTCGTCGGTGAGGGTCCGCTGGGCGATCGCATCCGGCAGCGGGTCGGGCTGGAACACCACGTCGGCGTAGGTCTGGGGGTTGTCGGCCCAGAACTTGGTGCGGAAGAAGTGCCGCTTGAAGCCGTCCCGGCTGGTGATGGAGAGCCCTTCCGGCAGGCGCAGATCCGTGCCCCGCAGCAGGTTGTCCATGACCTGGCCGGCGAAGGAGTCGATCACCGAGGAGGCATGGAGGAAGTCCTCGTCAATGCAGCTGCCCCCCTGGACCTGCCTGAACTTCTCGATCAGCTCGTGATCCCAGCAGGCGTGCACAACCCGGAAGTGGTCCTCCTCGATGAACAGCGGCAGGGTGTAGAACCACTCCAGGAACTCGTTCCACTCATGGGGATAATGGGCAAACTGCTCCAGGGTTTCCCGGATCAGACGGTCATGGCGGGGGTTGTGCTCCCGCAGCCACTTGCGGCCGCTGCCGGCCCGGGCCAGGGTGCAGTAGCCCAGGGCATTGTATTCGTGGTTGCCCATGACGATACGGGCGGAGCCGTGATCCACCATGTCCCGCACCAGATGCAGGGCCTCCCGGATGCGGGGGCCACGGTCGATGATGTCGCCGATGAAGATGGCCTGCCGGCGCGGGTGCTGGTAGATCCCGTTGATCTTGCGATAGCCCATCTGGCCCAGCAGGCGCTCCAGGGTGTTGGCGCAGCCATGGATGTCACCAATGATATCGTAGCCGCGACTGGCGGATTTCCTGACTGCCATGATCAACTCGCTGCTATCTCGCTGGCCCAGCCCAACTTGTCCCGGCAGGTGGCGTAGAAATTGTGGTCGGTGGGGTGGATCAGCCGGATCTTGAAGGGCTTCTTGGTGATGCGGATGACATCCCCCGGGGCGCAGGCCACGTTCATCTGGCCGTCGCAGCTGACCTGGGGGTAAGTCTCGTTGGTCTCGCCGATCACCAGCTTGATCTCGCTCTTGCCGTCCACCACGATCGGCCGGCTACTGAGGGTATGGGGGAACATGGGCACCAGCACAATGGCATCCAGTTTGGGATGCATGATGGGGCCACCGGCGGACAGGGAATAGGCCGTGGAGCCGGTGGGGGTGGCCACGATCAGGCCGTCCGAGCGCTGGGAATAGACAAAATGGCCATCAATGTAGAGGTCGAAACCGATCATCCGGGTGGAACGGCCGGGGTGCAGCACCACATCGTTCAGGGCCGAGCCAAACCCCAGGGGCTGGCCCTTGCGCTCCACGTGGGCGTCCAGCAGGAAGCGGTTCTCCTCGATGTATTCGCCCTGCAGCACACGGCTCAGGCGCTTTTCCAGCTCAGCCGGGGCAATATCGGTCAGAAAGCCCAGGCGGCCCCGGTTGACTCCCAGCAGCGGGATCTTGGACTTGGCCAGCTCCCGCGCCGCTCCCAGCAGGCTTCCGTCGCCACCCACCACGATCACCAGGTCGCAGATTTCCCCCAACAGTTTCTTGCTGGCCACCTGCAGGCCATGGCCCGGGAGCATGTTGGCAGTGTCGGACTCCAGAATCACATGGTAGTTCTCATTGACCAGGTAATTGCGCAGCTGGCGCAGGGACTCCACCACCTTGACGCTGCCCATGCGGCCAATGACACCTATGTTCCTGAACTGATCCATGCGACATCCTGTAGAGTGAGATCCAGTGACGCGCCGCCACCGGTGGTGCGGGAATTGAATCGCACCATCTTACCGAATTACGGCGTGATTCTGAAAAAGTTCTCCGGGCAGCAACAGAGCAGTGGAGCCACACCATGAACCACACCGCCAGCCCACTCTGGCAGACTCCCGCCGTGCGGCACCTGGCCTGGCTGTGCCAGGCGCCACCGCTGCTTGACGACCAGCCGCTGTTCCGGCCCGCCGATTGGCTGCCCGAAGACTGGATGACCCGCCTGGCGCTGCTGGATGCCGCGCCCGGACCCCTTCTGGCCTGGCTGGAGCAGGCCCCCTCCCGCCGCCTCGGGCACTATTTCGAGCGCCTGTACGCCTACCTGCTGGAGCAGTTGCTGGGCTGGCCGGTGCTGCTGCAGAACCAGCCGGTCAGGGACACCCGCGGCCGAACCCTGGGGGAGCTGGATTTCATCGTCTGCAACCCGGTGACCGCGGCGGCCGAGCACCATGAACTGGCGGTGAAATACTACCTTGGCCTGCCGGAGCCGGACCGGGTGCGATGGTACGGTCCCAATGCCCGGGACCGCCTGGACCTGAAACGGGACCGGCTGCTGAACCACCAGAGCCGCATGACCGAGCGGCCCGAAACCCTGAGTCTGCTGGCCGCCCAGGACCTGGCGGGCCCGCTGACCGCCCGCATCGTGATGCCGGGCAACCTGTTCTACCCCTTGCAACCACCCTGCCCCCGGGCCCCGGACTGGGTCAACCCACACCATGAGCGGGGCTACTGGCTGGCGCTATCGGAGTTACCGGGGCTGGATCACGACCATTGGGTGCCCCTGCACAAGCCGGACTGGCTCGGCCCCTTCCAATGCCGCCAGCCGCCCTGCCCGCAGGCAGTGGCCGACCAGCTTCAGCGGATCGCACGGGACCGGACCGCGGGACTGTTTGCGCGCATGGCGCCCAGGCCGGATGGCCAGGGCTATGACGAGAAGGACCGATATTTCGTGGTGCCGGACAGCTGGCCTGGGGAAGAGGCCCGGGCCATGGCCTGAACGGTCCACTGAACGCCCGGTGTCCTAGACGGTCTGGTGCTCGGCCACCTGGTGCGCCTCGCAGCGGTCGTCCCGGCCGGGCTGGAAGTCGCCGGGCTGGCTGACCCGCAGGATGGGCTCGCCACAGAGTTTGCCGTTCTTCAGCTTGTGGTGGCAGGTGGGGGCCTCGTAGTGGGCCAGCCATTCCCGGTAGGCGGGCTCGTTGAGACCGCACTTGGCGGCGGCGTAGGCGGTGGGATTCTCGAAGTAGCGGTCAATCTCGGAGTACGGCAGCGTCAGGTGACCGACACCGGCGTGATAGGCCACCAGAAACACGCTCTGGACCTGGAGTTGCCGCATCAGTGAATCTTCCACCGGCTCCCGGTGCCGGAGGTCGTGGTTCTCCTGCTCGAGCAGTATGATCTTGTCGTTGCGCATCTCCAGCTCGCGCTGCTTGCGCTCCAGCTGCTCCCGCAGCAGTACCACCTCGGCGTGATTGGTCTGGTTCTCCTGGTTGCGGCTGTCGGCCTCCTGGCCCATCCGCTCCTGGATCGAGAGGTACTGCTCGTTGCGATCCGCCAGACGTTTCTTGAGCTGCTCGTTGGTCAGACGCTGGCGCTCGTACTTCTGCTCCAGGTCCGCCATTTCACTGCGCAGGGCCTGCATCTCCAGCCGATGCTCCCGCTGCAGGTCCGACAGGGCATCCCGGTGTACACTCTGCAGGGTCTTGATGCGCAGCCGCTGCTCGCGGATCGTCTGGGCCAGGCGGGAACGCTGGGCGCCGGTCTCCGGATCGTCGGCGGCTCCGCCGCCCTTGGTAAGGGCCGAACGCAGCACCGGAATCTCCGGCTCGGTTTCCTGGGCGGCCTGGCGCTGGAACTTGAGACTGTTGGCGTCAATGGCCTTGCGAATGGCCTGGAAGTGGTTACTGCCCGGCGTCATGTCCGGGTCCCAGAGCTCGTCCGCCAGATTGGGCGCCGGGCACTGGCTGCGGCATACCAGCCGGATGGCGCCGCCGCCCAGGTCGGGACCCTTGGCGCCGTCCTGGGCAAGCTGCTCCACCGGCAGGTTCCAGTGGCTGTCGGCACGGCCTTCCTCATCAAAATAGATTCGGAAAAATACCAGCGAGCGGATCAGCAGATCACCGCCCAGCACCACATGCACCGCACGCACGTCCGTGTCCGCGAGATCCGACAGACCCACATACCCATCCAGGAAGGCGCCAAACTCGGACGCCCGCATCTGGCGGGACACCTGGGCGCCGTCCATGAACAAGACCGCCGAGTAGCCTTCGGCGGCCTGATTGGCAGAAGCCATCCAACACTCCCCTGAACAAAAAGCTACCGGACACACGCCGGCACTGGGCCAAACGTTCCGCTAAAGCCCGATTGATCACATTGTAGCGAGTGTCCGAGGAACAGGCAGGATGAAAACTGAAAAGTTTTGTTGTTGGACCCGGTGCGGTGAATGCCACCGGGCCCGCCCGGAACTCAGAGCTGCGCCGCCAGCCGGCTGCCCTGGTTGATGGCCCGCTTGGCGTCCAGTTCCGCCGCGACATCGGCACCGCCAATCAGGTGTACCGGCACACCCGCCTGCTCCAGACCCTGCTGCAGCTCCCGCAGCGGCTCCTGGCCGGCACAGATGATGATGCTGTCCACCGGCAGCACCCGATCCTCACCCTGGCTGGCGCCTTTGGGCGTGATGGTGATGTGCAGACCCTCGTCATCGATCTTGCGGTAGCTGACGCCGGGGATCATCTGCACCTGGCGATGCTTGAGGGAGGTGCGGTGGATCCAGCCGGTGGTCTTGCCCAGGTTCTTGCCCACTTTGGAGGTCTTGCGCTGCAACAGGTAGACCTCCCGCGCCGGCTCCGGCAGCTCCGGCTTGACGCCCTGGATGCCGCCCCGGTGCTCGACAGTGAGGTCCACGCCCCACTCCCGCATGAAATGCTCGGGATCCAGCGCCGCCGAGGTGCCCTTGTGGACGATGAACTCGGAGACATCGAAACCGATGCCGCCGGCACCGATCACGGCGACCCGCTGGCCCACCGGCTTACGCTCCAGCAGCGCATCCAGGTAGCCCATGACCTTGGGGTGATTGATACCCTCGATCTCTGGCACCCGGGGTGCTACGCCGGTGGCCAGCAGCACTTCGTCAAAACCGGCCGCCACCAGGTCCTCGGCGCTGACCCGGGTATTGAGCTTCACCTCGACGCCGTGCTTGTCCAGCATCACCCGGAAATAGCGCAGGGTCTCGTAGAACTCCTCCTTGCCAGGGATCCGCTTGGCCACATTGAACTGACCGCCCACTTCCGACGCCGAGTCGAACAGGGTCACCTGGTGGCCGCGTTCGGCCGCCACGGTGGCCGCTGCCAGGCCGGCGGGGCCGGCGCCCACCACGGCAATGCGCTTGGGGTTGGCGGTCCGGACGTAAGTGAGTTCGGTCTCGTGACAGGCCCGCGGGTTCACCAGACAGGAGGTCAGTTTGCCGCTGAAGGTGTGGTCCAGGCAGGCCTGGTTACAGCCGATGCAGGTGTTGATTTCCTCCGCCCGGTCAGCGGCGGCCTTGGCCACCAGGTCGGCGTCCGCCAGGAAAGGCCGCGCCATGGACACCATGTCGGCGTCGCCTTCCGCCAGGATCTTCTCCGCCACGTCCGGCATGTTGATGCGGTTGGTGGTCACCAGAGGGATGCTGACATGCTCCTTGAGACGGGCGGTCACCTTGGTGAAGGCGCCGCGGGGTACCGAGGTGGCGATGGTGGGCACTCGCGCCTCATGCCAGCCGATACCGGTGTTGATGATGGTGGCGCCGGCCGCTTCGATGGCCTTGGCCAGGTGCACCACTTCGTCCCAGGTGCTGCCGTCCTCGATCAGGTCCAGCATTGACAGCCGGTAGATAATGATAAACTCCGCCCCCACCCGCTCGCGGACCCGGCGCACGATCTCCAGGGGCAGGCGGATTCGGTTCTCGTAGCTGCCGCCCCAGCGGTCGGTACGATGGTTGGTATGGGACACGATGAACTGGTTGATGAAGTAACCTTCCGAGCCCATGATCTCGACGCCGTCGTAGCCGGCACGCTGGGCCAGGGCGGCGCAGTCCACATAGGCCTGGATCTGCTTCTCGATACCCGCTTCGTCCAGCTCTTTGGGAGTGAACGGATTGATGGGCGCCTGGATCGCGGATGGCGCCACCAGCGTCGGGGAGTAGGCGTAGCGACCGGCGTGGAGGATCTGCATGCAGATCTTGCCGTCGGCCTCGTGCACCGCCTGGGTGATCACCTTGTGGCGGTCGGACTCTTCCTCGGTGTCCATCTTGGCGGCGTGCTGGAAAACCGCGCCTTCGGCGTTGGGACCGATACCGCCGGTGACAATCAGGCCGGCACCGCCCCGGGCCCGCTCGGCATAGAAGGCCGCCAGGCGGTTGAAGCCGTCGGGGGCTTCCTCGAGGCCGGTATGCATGGAGCCCATCAGGGTGCGGTTGCGCAGGCGCGTGAAACCCAGATCCAGCGGCTCGAGCAGGTGCGGGTATTTGGCAACGCCGGGGCTGGTAGCGGTAACGGTCATGGTGTTCTCCTCATCACTTCGGTCGTCCGGTGCCGATCTTTACGCCGGCGGCCGGGAATGAGCACAAATTAGCCTGCTGCCTTGCGTGGAACAATATCCTCAAATAACATTTTATTATCTCCAGATTACTTGTCCGACAATATGCCCGCACCCGGTTCTCTCCAGAGAAGCAACACCCTGGGCGACATCAGCCTGCTCTACGTGGCGGTGATCGCCCGGGCCGTCGATGCCCACGACCTCGACTCCGGCCCGCTGCTGGCCCAGTTCGGTATCGAGCCCCAGCTGCTGGCGGTGCCGGATGCCCGTATCAGCATCCCCCGCTTCATGCGCCTGGGCCATGCCGCCACGGCCCTGACCGGTAATCCGGCCCTGGGCCTGACCATGGGGCAGCTCACGCGCCCGGTGGATGCCGGCCGCGCCGGACTCGCCGCCCAGACCGCCGCTGTTGCGGGCGAGGCCCTTGCAACCCAGATCCGGTATGACCTGCTCACCAGCCAGAACAGTCGCGGCCAGCCCCGGATGCTGACCGAACCTGCCGCCGCCGAGTTCTACTCCATCAAGCCCTACAACGCCTTCAATCACTTTGTGGTGGATTCGGTGCTGGCGGCCTGGACCCAGCTGCTTCGCACCGTCACCGGCCAGCAGCAGGTGCTGGCCCGGGTTAGCATCGAGTACCCGGACCGGGGCGTTGCCGAGGCCTTCGAGCACTGGTTCGGCTGCCCGGTGGTGTTCGGCGCGGGTCACAACCGGATCTACCCGCGACCGGAGGTGATGCGCATGGCCTGCCGCGACGCCCAGCCGGCGGTTCACCGCCAGTTGCGTGAGGATTGCGAGCAGGCCCTGGCCCGGCTGCGTTCGGGATGGGGTGTCCGGGATCAGGTACGGGAGAAGCTGACGCCACTGCTGGAAGGCGAGGCGCCGCGACTGGAACAGGTGGCCATGGAACTCGGAATCACGCCCTGGAGTCTGCAGCGTCGCCTCACGGAAGCCGGCACCGGTTTCCGGGAGCTGGTGGATCGCACGCGACAGGACCTGGCCCTGGACTACATCCGGGAAACGCGGCTGGCGTTCTCTGAGATTGCCTGGCTGCTGGGGTTTTCCGGTCCGGCGGCCTTTCACAAGGCCTACCAGCGCTGGTTCGGGCGGAGCCCCGGGCAGCATCGGCGGGCGTTCAGTGAAGAGCAGAAAGCCAAAGGCATAGCCTGACGGTTAACGAACGGACGGGACTGTGCCGTGACAGATGAGACAGAAAAATGAAGAAAGTGTACGTCATAGAGAGGGGAAAAATGGCGGAGCGGACGGGACTCGAACCCGCGACCCCCGGCGTGACAGGCCGGTATTCTAACCAACTGAACTACCGCTCCGCGCGGTGTTGTCGAGCTTTCCGGAAGGGCTCGCTCGGTGACAACGAGGGCGCATTATAAAGAGGGCGCCCCGCATGTCAACGGTTTTCCGAAAGATTCCCGGCGGAATTCACCACCGGGCCTCTCAGGCTACATGGCATCCACCATGACATCCTTGCCCTGGGCGGTTTTGCGATA
Organism: Marinobacter sp.; assembly: GCF_033722195.1. GTDB lineage: Bacteria > Pseudomonadota > Gammaproteobacteria > Pseudomonadales > Oleiphilaceae > Marinobacter. Next base: position 5,477 of record NZ_JAWVZL010000013.1, on the reverse strand, counting down.
TTCGATGGGGGTCATGCCGGACCAGCGCTTGAAGGCCCGATAGAAGGTGCTGGGCTCGGAAAATCCGGTGAGGTAGACGATCTCGTCAATGGATTCGTCGGTGGTGGCCAGCAGCTGCCGGGCCAGGCGGTAACGGAAATCCGCCAGCACCTGGTTGAAGCTGGTCTCGGCCTCGGTGAGCCGGGTCCGCAGGGTCCTCGGCTTGATACCCAGGCGCTCTGCGACACCGTCCAGGGTCACCTCGCCGCTGTCCAGCAGTTCGGCGACGATGCGCTCCACCTGGCCCACGATGTCCTTCTTCTCCAGCCTGGCCACCTGCTCGCTGGCAAAACGCTCGTGCAGGTCCAGCAGCTCCGGCTCGGCATGGGGCGACGGGTGGGCCAGCAAGCTGGCGGGGAAATACATCCGGTTCTCGCGGGCACCGAAGACTACCTCGCAGCCCAGCACCTCGCGGACGTGGTCCTGGCTGTGGTCCCGGTCATGCTCGAATTCGATGCGGGAGGGATGGAACTCGCCATCAGTGATGGACTTGAAGAAGATCATCAGGCCCTGGACGAAGCATTCGTTGAAATGCCGCAGCCGGCTGACCTCCTCGGAGGCGGCGTCCAGCACCATGCAGGCTTCGTCACCCTCGATCAGGAAATCGGTGCGGGCGGCGTCACTGAGCAGGCGCTGGTAGTTCTGGGCCCGGCGCAGGCCTTCGCCGAAGGTGGGGCTGCTGAGGAAAAGATACTCCAGCACCTGGCCCTTGTAGACCGGCAGGACCTGGCCCAGGTGCAGGCCGATGTTGCGGTCGCCGGAGACGTCCTCCACGGCCTGCCAGAAATAGAGCTGGGCACTGTGGGGTGTGCGCAACTGCTCGGTGTAGACGTAATCCGTGTTGACGCCCAAACGGGAAAAAATGGCGTCAGTGTCGATACCCTTGGTTTTCATCGCCTGGTAAATCAGGCGAAGCATCACGCCAGCATCACGAAGTTCCTGCATAACGCACCATTTATAGTTATCGGGTTATTGAAACCTTACGGCCTGCGTTGGCCTACTCGACCGGCCCCCTGGTGGCTGGAGTCAATGCCGCCACCGCCGGACTTTGCCAGACTGGCAGACTGTCTACCGCTTATGGTATCCCACTGCCACCGGTAAGCGCACACCTGGCGACGATGATCGGCGAACCGGATCCAGACCCCTCCGCCGGCAATCGACCGCCAGCGCCTTGTTCACGGGCATGAAGGTCAGACGCAGAAATCCACGGAACCGTTCCGGCAAGCACCGTTTGGCCCCATTTGACTTATAGTAGAGCGATTCCAGCGCCGCTCAAGACGGGAGATGTAAAACCATGCAACAGACAATGTCCTATCGTAACCAGGGTCCTGGACTCCTATCCCTGTACGGTCGCGCCTTGTTGCCGAAATCCGGGGCCGGCGAAGACACCCGCCTGCCCGAACTGTCTGCCGAATTGGTGGGGGTGTCGACCGGGGGCGCCGAGCTGGCGCGCTACCGGAGCCTTTGCGGCTTTCCTGTGCGCACCAGCGTGCCGCTCACCTGGCCCCACATTCTGGCCTTCCCGCTGCACCTCAAGCTACTGACCGACAAGCGTTTTCCCCTCCCGCTGCTGGGCCTGGTGCACCTGCGCAACAGCATCACCCAGCACCGCCCCATCGGCGTCGCCGAGCGCCTGGACCTGACCGTCACTGTGGCCAACGACCAGCGCACGGACAAGGGCCTGGAATTCGATCTGGTCACCAGGGCCTGGTCCGGCGGCTCCCTGGTGTGGGAGGAGGCCAGCACCACCTTGTTCCGGCAGAAGCAGGCCGGCGGCAAAAGCCAGGCGAAAGCAAAAAAGCCGACCCTGGCCAGCTACCCCAATCGGCTGGAGGTGACGGCACCGGAGTCCCTGGGACGGCGCTACGGCCGGCTCTCGGGCGACATGAACCCGATCCACATGCATGCGCTGACCGCCAAGGCCTTTGGTTTTCCCCGCGCGATCGCCCATGGCATGTGGAGCAAGGCCCATTGCCTGGCCCTGCTGAGCCAGCAGACCGGCTGGTCTGACACGGGGGTGACCGTCGACTGCCAGTTCAAGAAGCCCCTGTTCCTGCCGGGTCGGGCCGCCCTGAACTGGCGGGAAGGCAATAAGGCATGGGATTTCCAGCTGCTGAATGCGGCCGGTGATGCGCCCCACCTGACCGGTCAGGTGCACTGGCGCTGAGGCCGCTTCAGGCGTTGGCGGCGGGCGCCACCGGCAGGGTGAAGAAGAAGCGGGCACCCCCTTCAGGTGGCCGCTCGAAACCGATATCACCGCCCTGGGCCTGGATCAGGGAACGACACAGGGCCAGGCCGATGCCCATGCCCTCGGCCTTGGTGGTGAAGAACGGCAGGAAAAGCTGCTCTTCTGCCTCGTCGGAGACCCCCAGGCCCTGATCAGTCACGCTGATCCGCACACACTCGGGCCCGCGCAGCTCGGCGCTGACCACAACCGGCGCATGGCGACCGGCACTGCGGGTGGATTCCAGGGCATTGCGGATCAGGTTCAGGGCCACCTGCTGGACCTGGACCGGATCCGCCACCACTTCCGGCACATCCTCGGCCACCTCCACCAACACGTCCCCTTCATTGTGCCGGGCGTCCACCTCGGCGAACTGCCGGGTCTCCTCCAGCAACTGCGAGAGCGACAGCACTTCCTTGCCGGCGGCCGGCTTCTTGACGAAACGGCGAATGCGACGGATCACCTCACTGGCGCGATGGGACTGGGCCTCAATCTTGCTCAGTGTCTGCTGGATCAGCTCCCGGTCCAGCGGATCGTCCGCCATCATCCGCAAGGCCACGCGGGCGTAGTTGGTGATGGCGGTCAGCGGCTGGTTGACCTCGTGGGCAAAGCCGGCCGCCATTTCCCCCATGGTGGACATGCGGGAGGCATGGGCCAGCTGGTCGCGCTGTTCCTGCACCAGTGACCGGGCCTCCTCCAGGGCCTGCTCGTTGGCAAGCTCCGGACTGATGTCGCGGAACACCACGACGGCCCCCACCAGTTGCCCGCCTTCCAGTTTCGGCGTGGCCCGGTATTCGGCGGGAAAATCCACGCCATTGAGGCGGCGCATGCGGACATCGCGCTGGTGCTCGGCGATCCCCTGGGCACAGGTGGTCTGCACCGGCAACACCTGCGCCGAGGGCTCGTCTTCCGGGCCACAGCGGCGACCAAAATGCAGTTCGAAGAAGTTGCGACCGATCAGCTCGTCGGTGGAGCAGCCGGTGATCATGGCGGCGGCCGGATTGGCGAATTCGATGGTGCCGGCGGAATCCAGCCCGTAGATGCCCTCGTTGATGGCATTGAGGATACGGGTCTGGTCGTTCTCGAGCTGGCGGTTACGGGCCTGCAGTTCCCGCTCCAGCCGGATGACCTGGGCGTGGGTGCGCACCCGGGCGATGACTTCCTGGGCCTGAAACGGCTTGGCGATGTAGTCGGCGCCACCGAGGGCGAAGCCCTTGACCTTGGCATCCACATCGTCGAGGGCGGACAGGAAGACAATGGCGCTGTCGGCAGTGACCGGATCGGTCTTGAGCCGCTGGCAGACTTCGTAGCCGTCGATGTCCGGCATCATGATATCCAGCAGGATCACTTCCGGCAGGTGGCGCTGGGCCAGGTTCAGGGCCTTGTGACCGTCGTTCGCGATCAGCAGCTTGTAGCCGCGGTCTTTCAGCGTTTCGTAGAGGACTTTGAGATTCTGGGCATTGTCATCCACCAGAAGCACGGTGGCTTCCGAGTAGCCGTTGACGGTTTCAGTCATAGAGTCTGGCCGGTTCAGGGAGTGCCCGTATCTTGGCCGTCAATTCAGCCGGCGTCGATACGGTCCTTTACTGACAGCACCATGCGCACCAGGTGTGCCAGGGAGTGGGTGCCCATCTTGTGCATGACCCGGGAGCGGTGGATCTCCACGGTGCGCTGGCTGATGTCCAGCTCGATGGCGATGACCTTGTTGGCCTGGCCGGCGATCATGCGATCCATGATCTCCTTTTCCCGGGGCGTCAGGGTCTTGATACGGCGGACGATTTCCTGCTTCTCCCCAAGCGTCCTGCGCTGCTCACGGTCCTGTTCCAGGGCGGCCTCGATCTTCTCCAGCAGGGCTTCTTCACGATAGGGCTTCTGGATGAAGTCCACCGCACCCTCTTTCATGGCGTCCACCGCCATGGGCACATCACCGTGGCCGGTGACAAAGATGATGGGCAGGATCGAATGACGCTCGTTGAGCTTCTTCTGAAGTTCCAGACCGTCCATGCCCGGCATGCGGATGTCCAGCACGATGCAGCCTGCCATGCGGTCGGAATAGTCGCTGAGAAAGGCGTTGGCCGTGGGGTAGGTCTTGACGGACTTCTTGGCGGACTTGAGCAGCAGCTCCAATGAATCCCTTACCGCCTCGTCGTCTTCCACCACATACACGGTCTGATGGATGTCGGTCATCGGTTCTCGTCTCCCCTTACTCGTGTTGTTCTTCGTTTGGCCTGAGGCGCCGGGCAGGACCTGCGCCCGCGGCTCAGGGTGTGTGCCCGGCCGTCGGGGCCGGTGCCACCGTGTTGGGATCCACCCGCACCTGGTACCAGTTCATACGCCAGTCCAGGTGCGGCCCGGTGGACCGTCCGGAGCTGCCCACCCGCGCCACCCGATCCCCCTGGCGCACCCGCTGGCCCACCGTCACCTCGAAGCCCGACAGGTGCAGGAAGGTGGAGCTGACGCCAAAGCCATGGTCAATAATGAGGGTTCCGCCGGAATAGAACAAATCCGGCTCTGCCAGTGTTACCACACCGTCCGCCGGCGCCACCACCGGGGCCCCGGCCGGCGCCGCGATATCAATACCGTAATGGGGCGACCGGGGCTCGCCGTTGTAGATCCGCTGACTGCCGTAGACCCCGGTAATGCGACCGGACGCCGGCCAGATGAAATCCCCCAGAAAGCCTGTCAGGCTGGAGTCGGTGTCACGAACCTCCCGAACCTGCGACGCCTCCTGGCGGATCCTCGCCAGGTGCTCCTCCGACGGCGTCACCGTGCGGCCAGGCACGCCGTCGATACGCTGGACGCGGTAGTCGCGCTCGGCCAGGGTCAGGGTCTTCTGCCGGCGGCTGCCATCCGGTGCCAGCACCGTAAGCTGCTGGCGAAGCTCAGCGTTGCGGTCAAAGCCCAGCACGAAGCGGCCATCATCGGTGACCCGCACAGGATCGCCGTTGAGCCGGACTTCACTGCCGGGCGCCACCTGGCCTCGCACCAGTGCGCCCTGGGACAGCGGCCCGGTCAGCTCCAGGGCCTGGCTGGCGGCGCTGGCGCCCAGTATCACCAGGCCCAGCACAAACACTGCAATGCTTCTGCTCATGGAACGGACTCGCCCTGCGGTTGGTTAGTGGATGGAGGGATCCTTGTCACCCTGCTGGTGCTCCTGGCGCTCCTGTTCACGCATTTTCTCCAGCCGCTGCTGGATGGCACCGAACACGCTCTG